>NZ_JADEXD010000163.1 GCF_015207285.1 Tychonema sp. LEGE 07203
CACCAACTCCAGCCCCGCCGCCACCTCCGCCTTCGACAGACAATGCCAAAGGAGTTGAAGTTAGTGGCGTAGTCAAAGTCGGTAATGACATACTGGTAATTGTGAAAGCACCTAACGAGCCAACAAGTCGATATATCAAAGTAGGACAGCGGATTGCCAGCGGGCAGGTGCTGATCAAACGAGTCGATTTCAAATCAGGAGCCGATCCTGTTGTGGTTTTAGAAGAAAACGGTGTAGAGGTGTCGAAAATTGTGGGAGAAAAATCTCCCCAAGTTGCCCAGAACTCAGTTAAATGAAAAATTTACCTCAATCCTTGGAACCAAAATTGAGAACATTCATGCTTCGCTCAATTCAAAAACTCGGAATACTGATGTTTGTTAGTTCGGGGGTAGGATACCTCGGACTGGTCGCCAACAGTCCGCCGTCACTGGCGGCGCCAGCATCAGGCGAAACCCGCTCTCCGATTTGCGAAGGCTCTCCCCCGAACGGTAGAGTCAGGTGCAACTACCCCAATGGCGACAATTATCAAGGAAATTTCGTCAACGGCAGACCTCAAGGACAAGGAGTATACGTGTACTCGAACGGCGATCGCTATGAAGGAGTGTTTCGCAACGGCGTACCCAACGGTCAAGGTGTATTCCTGTTCGCCAACGATGACCGCATGGTGGGAGAGTACCGCAACGGTCTGATCGTCAGGGGAGAAGCTGTTTTTGCCAATGGCGATCGCTACCGGGGAACATTTCAAATTGTCGAACAAGTTGGCGGGGCTGCTAGCAGTCAGCCGCACGGCCAAGGGCAATTTATCTTTGCTAACGGCGATCGCTACGCCGGACAGTTTTTCGCAGGAAACCCGTTTGGTCGGGGAGTCTTCACCCGCACTGACGGCACCCGCTGCGAGGGTCAGTTTTTTAACGAACAGCTAGACGGCAAAGGTACTTGCAGTTTCCCGAACGGCATTCGCTACCAAGGCGAATTGCGGAAGGGACTTCCTCACGGTAGAGGAGTAATTACAGATGCTAAAGGCAGACGGTTTTCTGGAGAGTTTCGCGCCGGCAAGCGCGTTCAACCGTGAATCTCGCCTTAAAAATTTAAGTTCTGATATTAGTGGAGGCGTTTTGAGATGACGACAAATACTGCTTCTGCTGCCGATCGTACTAACGAATTTCCTTTTGACTTTGCCCCGCAGCCGACTCAAGATGCTGACTTGTTGCGGCAACTCGATTTTGTGCCCGGTTTGAAGGAAATCTTGACTGTGCGTCAAGTTCATGCTTTGGAACACGCTACCGTTTGGGTACTGAGTCAATCCGGCCCGGCGGCAGCAAGAGCCGACAATCAGTTATTGGGCGGGATGTCCACAGACGAAGGATTTTATCTTTACGGTCACGTTGACATCGCACAGTTGCGTCAGGCAGTGGGCGAAGCTTTGCACCGGATTGCCGGCGGAGAGTGGGATTTAGCCGTACATCCCCGCTGCGGCACCAATTTGTCCGTAGCAATGCTGCTGACTGCTGGACTTGCAGTCGGTATCAATTTAGCCCTGCCGAAAGGGCCCATCCTGCAACTTTTGGGTTTGGGTGCTGCGGCTGCGGCTGCGGCTCAGTTAGCTCCTGACGCGGGTTCTCTGGCTCAGCGCTACGTGACAACTGCTATTCCGTTTAATTTGAGTGTAGTTGATATTTCTGTAAGTAACGACTTTTGGGGACGCGAAGCTCATTTTGTGCGGGTGCGCTGGGTGGAATAGTTGCACAGTATCAAGCCCGATCGATCGCACTCACGGACGCAAAAAAGTGTCAACAATCACGGACTGTGCAACCGGAATATATCTAACTCATCTGCGTTAATCTGTGTTAATCTGCCCTCATCTGCGGTCAAAAAAAGAGAATTTTGCAACCGCAGATGACAAGGGATTGACGCAGATTCACGCCGATGCAGATCGGAGATATCTGAATAATTCCGATGCAGCGCGGATTTGATATAACTAACAACAATTAACTCATGACTTCTGGGTCATCTAAGCTCCTAAATGCGATCGGGATCTACTCCTAATTCTCGCAACCTCGCCGCCAATCTTTCAGCCCGTTGGCGCTCCACCGCAGCTTGCTGCTCCAGTTCTTGGAACCGAGCTTGTTCTGCTTTAATCAACCCTTCAACTAATGGCGGAGACAGTATTTCATTCACTGATAATGTCAGATTGGGAAATACTGCAGATACCATTTGTTCCCCCGCCCTAAAATCAGTCTGGGTATAGATGTCTTCACCTTCAGGAAAGGCTAAAACTCGCACCAGTTCTTTGTTAGGTGTAGGGTCAACAATGACATATTCGGGTACGTTAGCTAGTTCGTACTCAGCTCGTTTAATCACGTAATCGGCTCGCCGATTTTGACTCACTACCTCTATCACTAACAGAGGTTTTTCCTCAAAGTCGAGGATACCAGAACCTGGTCTAGCAGCAGCTTGTTCCAAAAGACTTTGAGTGCAAACAACTACATCAGGAATCCGAGAGGTATCTTCTTCTGTTCTTACTCCCAGGCCTGTTTTTGCTACTAAGTCAAGATTCTGTTCCGCTAGGTAACGCTGCAATTTGTAAACTAAATATTCGCAAATTTTGATATGTAAAACTGTTGCGGTTGGCATCGGAATTAATTTGCCTTTGTACAGTTCATATTGTAAATCGGAATCAGTTTGATAAAATCGGTATTCTTCAAAAGTCAAGGTGGGTGAAGTATCAATTTGCTTTGATTCAACAAGTGGCACTACAGATTGAGACATATCTTTTCACCGATGTCAATATAATTCTATTATATTCAATCTGCCTCGCTCTGGGTGCATTTGCGGTTAAAAATTCCCCATAGTCGATCGCACTCGCCACCAGAATTGTCAGAGAATAGTTGAATAGCGTAAAATCAATTTTGCTCCCGCCCCGACAACTCGACCTCACCCTTCGGTACACCATCCGAGTTCCTATGTCAATAAAAAAGATTCTTTCCATAGCGCTGTTAGTTTTCATCCCCATTTCCATCGCCGCTGAGTATTTGCACTGGGGTTCCTTGGCAGTTTTCATCACATCCGCTTTAGGCATTATACCTCTGGCAATTTGGTTGAGCACAGCAACAGAAGAAGTGGCGATCGTCACGGGGCCATCCATAGGAGGCTTATTAAATGCAGTATTCGGCAATGCTACGGAATTAATTATTGCCATAGTTGCCCTAAAAGCAGGCTTGATTGATATTGTGAAAGCCAGCATCACCGGCACAATTATCAGCAACTTGCTATTAGTTATGGGATTGTCCATGCTGCTAGGAGGACTCAAGTACAAAGAACAAGAATTTAAGCCAGTTATCGCGCGGGTGAACGGTTCCACAATGACTCTAGCGGTGATTGCAATTCTGCTGCCGGCGATGGTAATTTACACCTCAAATGGAGTGGAACCAGCAGCCATTCAGAATCTTTCCTTAATAACTGCGATCGTCCTAATTGCAGTTTATGCACTAACCCTACTATTTTCATTAAAAACTCACAGCTATCTTTACGATGTTGGGTTAGTCGAACTAGAGTCAGAAAATCCTCAAAATACTAAAGAGGAATCTACTACGCACAAACCGAATTTGTGGCTGTGGGTAGGAGTGCTAATTGCCTCGACTGTTGCCGTTGCCTTTGAATCAGAAATTTTCGTGGGCGTTGTCGAAGAAACTACCAAAGGATTGGGATTGACACCGCTGTTTACAGGGGTGATTCTGTTGCCGATTGTTGGCGGCGCGGCCGAATATGTAACTGCGGTGGGAGTTGCGATGAAAAACAATATGGATTTGTCAGTTTCTGTCGCAATGGGTTCTAGTTTGTTAGTGGCTTTGCTGGTAGCGCCGGTGCTGGTGATTATTGGATTAGTGATTCATCAGCCGATGGATTTAAACTTTAGTCCGTTTGAAGTAGTCGCAGTTGCTATCGCAGTTACAATAGCTAATTTAATCAGTCTCGACGGGCGCTCTAATTGGCTCGAAGGAGTGCTGCTTTTAGCAACATATATCGTGTTAGGAGCTGCATTTTACTTTCACCCAATTACTTGAAGCAACAATCGCAGTGAGGACTAAAGTCTTCGTGAAAATCGGCAGTTGAAACCAGGTATGTACAAACTTGAGTCCGCGCAACGCGAAACTCAAGAATATAGTAGTAAAAGTAAAAGTTGGCGGTTGAAACTGAGCCCTGACAAACTTGAGTCCGCGCAACGCGAGACTCAAGAATATAGTATAGCATTTCGAACTCTCATATGAGGTGCCGCAGGGCTCTAGCGTTGCGGAGGGATAGGTCAAACCGGGCATACCTCACAACGATCTCGAACCGCTATAATACCAAAACTGGGTTAGCCACCCCCTTTATTTTTTAGTCCGCCTCGGCCGACGAAAGTTTGTGTAAACCAGGTTTCAACTGCCTAATCGTAAAGGAGTTATGTTACCCAAATTTGGTATAATAGGGGAAGCATCTCCGGTTTTGTAATATCAATTGTAAAAAACTGTTGCAAAGTTTTTTATAATTGATATTAGACAGGAAGCAGTTAGGGACAGCGACAATTTTGAACAGGAAAACATTCTCGCCGGCAACTTCTTTTTTTGCCTTTACTGTCGCGACAATCAGAAGTATCCCGACATTCTACCTTGTTCTCACAAATTTGCTGACGCGGAAAAGTACCTAAGTTTTGTATAGAAACTTGAGCGGTAAGCGCACCTTGTTCTATAACTTGGTTATTTTCTTTAATTTCATAAGTAAACTTATTTTCTCCTTCTAAAACCGAAAAGGTTTTTGTTCTGTGACTGTTACCCAACTTAAATCCAAAATCCTCGGAAAACTCACCTTTGTTGTAACTTCTATCCGTGTAGGGATAGGGGTCAGTTTCCATGCCATCCGTCACATTTTTAATCAGCACTCTTCTGTTAGGTGCGGGGGGAGTTTTGGTGGAAACAAATCGAGCGTTTTGCGAATCCGGGGATATGACTGTACCGGCACACTGACCTACATATTGAACGCGCTTAAATTGAATCAAGTTAATATTAAAACTGTTTTCGTTTTTGACCCTGAATTGTGCTTGGTTGGTCTGCTGCTGGGCGCTGACTGTGAAAGCTGCTAGCGTCAAAAAAATTGCTGCCAGGAAAATAGCGAGAAATTGGATTTGTTGCCTCCCCGTAACAAATCTGGCCTGTTTCATCTTTGTCTACCTCTAATGTGAATAGATAGGAGTTTTTTGAGAAGTTATTATTTTAACTTGAGAGCAGATATGTTGTCAAAGTCGCTCGGATAGTTTTGTAGTGAGGATTTGAGTTGTTGATGTTGAGTTGCGAAAGGAAAAACGGAAGTGATGGCTGCGAACTTTGTGGAGTCATTCGATTTTAGATTTAAGATTTTAGATTTTAGATGCTTTCGATTTACCCCACGGATAAATTCTCTTTCTTGAGGATTTTAGATTCCCGATGCTCCCGATTGATTCGGTGGATCGATCGCGTGGCGGATACCACAGGAGAAATTCTTGGTAAGGAAGGAAGTTTTGAGTATGAACTTAACTACCAAGTTACTCGATCGCGCCATTTCTCTAAAATCTTGTCCCCAATGCCCTGTACCCGTGCCACATCCTCCAAAGAGGTAAAAGGTTGTTGTTGCCGCGCTGCAATAATTCTCTCGGCCAACTTCGGGCCAACTCCTGGCAAAGTCTCTAATTCTTGCTGAGTCGCGACATTTAAATTAACTAATTTTTTACCCGGTATTTGAGGTTTAGCATTCGCAGGTGTTGATGCTGCTTGTAGTGAATCGCACTCTTTTTTCTTAGCGTCGATTCTCTGTTTGATACGGGCGGGAATGCCCAAGATTGCACCTTTGTAAAGCCGATCGAACTCACGCTCAAAATGGGCCGCAACTGTCGGACTTTCGATCGCCAGCAGCGTCTCGTCATTCCCGCGATTTGCAGCCTCACTCCAATTATGAGAGCCTGTAATCACCGTTTCTTCGTCAATCACGCCGAACTTGTGGTGCAGGCGATCGCCCTTTGGCAACACCGGCACCCCCACCGTAGTCAGCGGCTTTCTCCACGGGCGATTGTCAGCTTCCAAGCCGCAGTCTTGCATCAAAGTCGCCCCCATCATGTCTAAACCTTCGCTGTAAGGGCGATAAATGAAATTTGAGTCAATCAAACCTCGCACCGCCACACCCCGCCTAGCGGTAATTTCCAGAGTATTTGACAACCGCTGAGCCGAAAATACAAACAGTGCCAAATCCACCGATTTTTTCGCACTACCCAAATTTTTGTCAATCAAACTGTTGACGCTTTTTTCCCAAGGCAAAGTCGCACTTGTCGGCGAAAATTGCACCGCCACAGTTGCATTGCCAATATTCAGTTTTTGGACTGGGCGAAACGGTTTTTTCAGGCCAAACTTGCTGTCGGGTTTACCTCCGGGCCCGTCGCCCCACATGATGTTAAATTCTTGATTAAAAATTTGCCCTAATTGAGGACTTTCAATTTTCAGTAAATTGTTCGCATTGCCGCGACTTGCCGGTGTTTTGAAATCGCCGTGGATATCGCTGGTGGTAAAATTAGCAGAAGTTACGATGACTGTTTTGCTGTCAATTACCACAAACTTGTGGTGCATCAAACCGCTGCCTTTACTGCCGTCAGCAGTATCGTCAATGACAGGAATTCCCGCATTTTTGACAATTACCAAAGCATCGTTTTCCTTGATTTCTTCGGCACTCAGTTTACCGTCTTTGTTGGTATCGGCAAGTTGGACAAATTCGCTGTAACGATCGCGCTCTCGTTCGGGTAATTTCCCTAACTCCTGGGCTGTATAATCGCTCCAAGGGCGAGCATACAGATGTTCGACAATTAATCTGACTTTAATTCCCGATCGGTGTCGATCGACCATGCTGCGGGCGATACCGGGCAATCGAAACTCCTGCACCGCCACATCAACGGTCGATCGAGCACTTGCAACTGCCTCCGCCACCAACTTTTCTAAATCATCGCCCGGTCTCATTTGCTGGCGGTAAGGCTCCGCATAACTAGAAGTGAGGGACTGATTGAAGTATACTTGCAACAAGGGGTCTTGAGGCAGCGGAGGCAGGCTCTGAGGCAAATTCTGCACCTCCTGCTTTGCTTGTCCGCAGCCCGCCAGAGCGATCGCCAGCAGTCCGGCACAACAAAAAACCTGTAAATTATTATAAAATACACCCACAGCATTTAAAAATTCTTGAGGTTATCCGCTTACCCACAGTTCAAACATATTCGATCCAGTAAACTTAGAACTATAAAATTCATGAAAGGGAATAGATTTTACGTCTTGTAGAACTGCCTCGGTGCCGGAAGCATCACTGGTAGGGTAGCAGCATTCAGGGGCGTGGGTCAAACCCTACACCGCTGCTTTATGGCTAAAAGAAAAACAATTTTTGCGTGCGGTCACAAAGGATATGGTAAAGCGTGCCATCGCTGCACGCAAGAGTTGGCAGCGCAGCAGCAATATGTTGAAATGCTGGCAGAAAAACAAACCAAAAAACAAGAGAGGGAAGCATTATTTGCTAGAGATGCGATCGATCTCAGAGGTTTACCCGACCACGTAGTGACTAAAGCTCGCGCCATCATAGCAGCTTTGGGCGAAAATAAGAATTACAGAGATTTCGGCGGCAAACGCCTGCGTCACAACCGCTGGATTGTGAGCATTCCTGTAACACGCAACTACAGAATGCTTTGTGAAGATTGCGGCACTTTCTTAATTCCACAAAAAGTTTTGTCCCACGAAGACTACAACGTCTGCAAACCGGGAAGTTAGTCATTGGTTAGTTGTTATTGGTTAGTTGTTATTGGTTGGTTGTTAGTTGTTATTGGTTGGTTGTTAGTTGTTATTGGTTGGTTGTTAGTTGTTAGTTGTTAGTTGTTAGTTGTTATTGGTTGGTTGTTAGTTGTTATTGGTTGGTTGTTATAGCAATCCCAAGTGATTTACTCGTTCTACTCGTCTACTCGTTACCAGGAAGAGCCTGGTAACGCAGATAGGCGAGGCTCTGCCTCCATTTTCGCAGGCGAGGCTTTTTCGCAGGCGAGGCTCTTCAAGAGTGACATCGATTCCTAGGCTCTTAGCCTCTTAACCAATTATTGAAAATGATGCGAGGATTGATATAGTTGTTAGTTGTTAGTTGTTAATTGTTAGTTGTTAGTTGTGCTTTTTTTTTTGAAAAATGTTATAATTGTTCAATGTTCAACTTTTAAATGTATGGTTAGGTTTCAAGAGTTCCAGGTTTATCAATTAGCAGAGCAAATTTCTAATGAAGTTTGGTTTATTGTTCAATCCTGGGATTTGTTTGCTAAAAATACAGTGGGGCAACAATTGGTTAGGTCAGTCGATAGTATTGGTGCTAATATTGCCGAGGGGAATGGGCGGCATAACTACAATGATAATCAACGTTTTATCAAAATAGCCAGGGGGTCACTGCATGAAACAAGACACTGGTTAAGATTAGCTTGTGCCCGACACCTGTTAACCACCGAGCAAATCGAGCGCATAAAACCTTTAATAGACGAACTGTCTCCCAAGCTCAACGCTTACCTAAACTCAATTCAAAGCAAAGCAAATACTCAAGCGTTGAAAATCAAGAAAACACCCAAAAGCAAACTACCCACAGACTCTTGACAACGAAAAAAGAAAGACGAAAACTAACAACTAACAACTAACAACTAACAACTAACAACTAACAACTAACAACTAACAACTAACAACTAACAACTAACAACTAACAACTAACTCATTAAAATTATGCAAATATACCTCGACTATAGCGCCACAACCCCGACACGCCCAGAAGCAATTGAAGCCATGCAAAAAGTCCTCACTCAGCAGTGGGGAAATCCTTCCAGCTTGCACGAATGGGGACAAAGAGCGGCCACTGCTTTAGAATTAGCTAGAATGCAGGTTGCTAGCTTAATTAACGCACTACCAGAATCGATAATTTTTACCAGCGGGGGAACTGAAGCGGACAATTTGGCGATTATGGGAATTGCCCGTCTTTATACAAAGCCGCAGCATATTATTATTTCTAGCGTAGAACATTCCGCAGTCGCAGAACCGGCGCGACAACTCGAACAGTGGGGATGGGAAGTAACGCGATTACCGGTGGATAAATTTGGGCGAATTCACCCCTTGGATTTGCAAGAAGCATTGCGATCGAATACAGTGTTAATTTCGATTGTTTACGGACAAAGCGAAGTTGGCACGCTGCAACCAATTGAAGCACTATCACAAATTGCCCGATCGCGCAATATCGTGTTTCATACCGATGCAGTTCAAGTAGCCGGGAAACAGCCAATAGACGTGCAGACATTGCCAGTAGATTTGCTTTCGGTTTCCAGTCACAAACTTTACGGGCCGCAAGGTGCAGGCGCGCTTTACCTGCGTCCGGGACTGGAATTAGCGCCAATGTTGGGGGGGGGCGGACAAGAGTTGAAACTGCGTTCAGGGACGCAAGCGCTGCCGGCAATCGTGGGTTTTGGAGTGGCGGCGGAGTTGGCTTTGCAGGAAATAGATACAGAAACAGCGAGATTAATTGAATTGCGCGATCGACTTTTTGAGAAATTAGCTCATTTACCCAGTTTAGTACCAACGGGCGATCGATCTTCCCGGCTGCCGCACCACGTCAGTTTTTGCATTGTCTCCCCCAACAGCAACCCTTACCAAGAAATAAATACAGCAGGGCGAATCACGGGCAAAACTTTAGTAAGACAGCTAAACTTAGCAGGAATTGGCATAAGTTCCGGTTCCGCTTGCAACAGCGGCAAACTAACACCCAGCCCCGTTTTGTTAGCAATGGGATATAGCCAAAATGATGCCGTTTGTGGAATTCGCTTGACACTCGGACGAGAAACAACTGAAGCTGATATTGATTGGACGGTAATTGCGATCGAGCAAATTTTGGATAGATTAATGCCAAAGGTAGCATTGTCTAGGCGTTAAGCTGTGGCGGCATTTAAACTGTATGTCAAAAAAAATAAAACAATGAGTGGGGAGTAGGGGTTGGGCATCCTGACCGCCCTGAATATGCAATGTTTATTTGCGCGACAGCCGAATTATGATAAAATAAATCCCGGTGTTATTCACAAACCCAAAATGGAAGAAAACCGCGGCCAAGCCTACCTGCAATTAATTCACATTCTGCTGAACAGCCCCAACGGAGCAGAACCGCAGATATTACAGGATCACTTAGAATTGCTCGATCGCGGATTTCTGCAAACTTGCGAGTTAGTAGCATCAACCTTGGCGCAACAAGGAGGCGAGAACGGCGCTAAATTCCTCCGAAATCTGGCCAGTCAGCTAGAGCAATTCATGGATGCTAACGATGAAGCAGATGGTGGCAACTCCGAAGGTGAAAATTTCCAAGAGTATGCAAAGTTTTTCCTAGAATTATTACAAGCAGAACAAGATAGCAATAGCGATACAGCAGTAATCCACCCCATGCTGGCCGAGCGGCAACATCTCCTCAATTCCCGTTTTGCCGAAATTGTACAGCAAGTCGCCCAGAAATTAATCGCAGACGAAAATCCTGAAACAATTAGCTCAATTGTCGGCCTCATTGAGAATTTGAGCATTCATATTAGTGACTTTCCCGGTGGGAATATAGCGAATAATATTGAAATTGCCATTACTGGTTATCAAATAGTTTTAAGCAATCGGGAACCGGGGAGCGAAATGTTTGCTCAAACTCAAAATAACCTAGCTGCTGCTAGCACTAAAAGAGTCAAGCATATTTCTGACGGACAAGAATAAAACTCAACCATCAAGGGAGACAGCTTATTAAGATTGAGTGCGAGAGTCCCCAAAAATCAAATACTGAGTCTCTCGCGAGTTTTCAGCAACTTCTATGAGCAATAAAGTCCTGACTGCAAACAGGTTTTTTGATAGGAAATAAATTAAATTTGAAAAGTAAATATAACCCCCACAGATGAATCTGGGGGCTTAAACTAACGTCCAAACTTTTTTTCTCGCTGCGACTTTTTTCGGGGATTGTATCCATCTTTCGACACTAGCGAGTCACAAATTATCAGAAAGCAGCAGCTCTGGGTCCACCCTGTTTAATATTAGGTGCGGCAGTTCCATAATTGACGCGACAACCGATGTTTAACAAACTAGAACTGCATTCGAGAGGGACGATTTGCTGGTCTAGGAGAGCGCTGCAACTTACATACTGGTCGTTATTAGTATCTCTTACCATACATTCGATCGCCTTAGCACCCGATCGGCTCGCCCAACTCTTCATACCTGCGACTGCAATGATGTGCTGCCAGTAAAACCACAATAGGAACACTCCAAACAGTACAGCAACTGCTAATCCTGCTTTCAACTTCCAACTACTGAGGATGTTTCCTAAACTATTTTTCACGTTTTCCACCCCAGAAATTGAGCTTTCGGTAGTTATTTCTGGAGTTGGCAAATTTGTTTGTGTTTGTTCTGTTGGAATTTCCGACATCATGTATCTCCTGTGGTTGCTGGGACTTGGCTAAGCTGGGAGTTGCGATCGCTATTGCAAACTCTATCAAATTTTAGCAAAACTAGCCAGTGCCGACAACCGATTCGGGCAGCAGGACCGGGGAAGGATGCAGATTGAGGAGGTGCTATCCCATTGCAAGCTTCGCTAACGCGATTTCTATGTCTTTTGAGGTATTGTGCAATTCGCGTTAGCGGAGCCCTCGAAGAGGAGCGGCTATTTTGCACCTAGGGAAATAGAATTGTTGGCGATGTTCTTTGAAAACGGCTGAAATGAATCAGCTTTTTTTTTGAACCGCAGAGGCCGCAGAGGCCGCAGAGAAAGAGCAAACAGAGATATAGCCTTTCTGTGCTCTGGTATGAGGTACTATCCGGGATAGGCCCGCGCCGGCCCGCGCCGGGCATATCTCACCACGCTTGAGAACCGCTATATATTGACTTTCACCAATCATTTATGGTTTCGATAGCAGTTCTAATAAGTCAGTTTCCGAAAGCAATTCAACTCCCAAAGATTGAGCTTTTTCTAACTTAGAACCTGCATCTTCTCCCACAACTACATAATCAGTTTTAGCACTTACCGAACTTGTGACTTTCCCTCCCGCTTTCACAATCAAATCTTTGGCTTCATCTCGTTTCAGAGTGGGCAAAGTTCCCGTCAGCACAAAAGTTTTGCCAGCAAACTGTAAATTTGTGTTTGCTAAATTCTGATTTTTCACTTCTGACTGCAATTGCAATCCTGCAGCTTTCAACCGCGCGATTAAACTTTGATTGGTCGGAACTCGAAACCACTGATAAACCGATTGAGCAATCTCTGGCCCGATGCCGTAAACGCCCTCAATCGCTGCTGCCGATACCGCTGCTAACTCTTCCACATTCGCAAACCTTGCTGTCAGTAATTGAGCGTTGACGCTGCCGACGTGGTGGATGCCCAAGCCGTAAAGTACCCGCGAATAAGGTTGATTTTTTGATTGGGCGATCGCACTTACCAACTTTTCTGCTAATTTGTTACCCATGCGTTCCAAGCCGAGCAATTTTTCCGCAGTCAAATCGTACAAATCCGCCGCAGAATTGACCAGTTTGCTATCAACCATCTGCTGCACCAACTTTTCCCCAACACCGTTGATATCCAGAGCATCCCGGCTGCAAAAATGAATCAGCGAACCCCTCAAAATTGCCGGACAAGATGTATTTATGCAGCGAGTAACGGCCTCCCCTTTTTCCCGAACCACAGGCTGCGCGCATTCGGGACAGCAACTAGGCATTTGAAAAAGTTGAGCATTTTGGGGACGAAGTTCCGGCAAAACTCGCACAACTTCTGGTATAATCTCTCCAGCTTTTCTGACAATCACAGTATCGCCAATGTGAAGGTTCAGTTCGGAAAGTCGATCGCTATTGTGGAGAGAAGCCCGCGAAACCGTAGTTCCGGCTAACTGCACCGGTTTGAGTTCCGCTACAGGTGTCAGAGTTCCGGTTCTCCCAACTTGTACGGTGATTGCTTGTACAATTGTAGGCACTTCGGCGGCCGGATACTTCAGGGCGATCGCCCAACGCGGAAATCTTTGAGTAAAACCCAATTGTTTTTGCAACAAAACCGAATTAATCTTAACAACAACCCCATCGGTCATGTATGGCAAATTTCGCCGCTCAGTATCCCAATATTCGTAATACTCCCGAACCTCATCCAAAGAATAGCAAATCTTGCGATTGGGATTCACTTTAAACCCCATTCTTCGCAACAATTCCAACGAATCCCACTGCGTCTTCTCCTCGTTACCCTCATCTAAATGCAGAGTATAAGCAAAGAAATCTAACCTGCGCTTATCCACAATTTTAGAATCCAACTGCCGCAGCGTACCCGCTGCCGCATTGCGAGGATTAGCAAACAATTGTTCCCCGGCTTTTTCCCGTTCGCGATTAATTTCTTCAAACACAGCTAAAGACAAAAAAGCCTCTCCCCGCACTTCCACAACAGGCGGCGGATTATCTAAATTTAGCTTCAGAGGAATCGAGCGAATAGTCTTGACATTTTGAGTAATATCCTCTCCCGCAATCCCATCTCCCCGCGTCGCACCGCGAACTAAAACCCCATTTTCATAGGTTAGCGCTAAAGCAGAAC
>NZ_JADEXD010000328.1 GCF_015207285.1 Tychonema sp. LEGE 07203
AATTTCACCTGTCCCATACCCATCCCCACCTTTCTGCCCACCCCAGAAAAAGCCGCAAACTGAGCGAGTACCGCAGCAATCCTAGCTTGTTCCGCATCTGGAAATTCGTATTTAACCCATCCTACCGCCCCAATTTCCGCTCCCCCTTTCATTTTCAGCGCCCGAGTTTGCACCTCAAAACTAGAAGTAACCGCGCCCCATTCCACAGCCGGAAATTGCAGGTAACTCGGAGCAAAAGCATTCCAGCGGCGCAGCAAACTGCCAAACACCAACTCCGGCAGCGGGAAGGGCTGAATTACCTTAATTTGTTTGAAACTGGTCGGCGATAGAAATTCTAGGGCGATCGATTTTTGTCCGGGCGATTCTGCTAATATTTCATAGCTGCTAGCCTTCACAATTTCTACGCAATTTTCCAAGCGGCAAACTACGCCAGTCAAGAGAATATCTCTGCCGATATCCTGACTCAATCCCCACAGCAAAGCAGCCAGCAATTCCGATCGCAATAAAGCCAATCTCAAATATTTTTGCTGGGGAGATTTGCCCGGTACGGCAACTAAAGCGCCGGGAAAATCAGCTTTTTGGTGTACTTCCTCAGTCAGTGCGGGATTAGCATTTCCTATCCACTCAAAAAACTTAGCATGAACTGCCCTTCCCAAGGTAGGCGGCAGCGCTGACTCGGCCCGCAGCGGAATTTGCAAAACGTGCAGGGATGAAGAATCGACTTCAACTCCCGCAACTTCGCAAGTTTTTCCTTGCCAGACAACAGCCTTATTTCTGCTAATTTGCAGGCAAATAGCCTGCATTAATTCTGGGTAAAATTCCGGCTGCTGCAAAACTGCCATAACTTTTAAAACTCCCCCGCGCGGGGCGGTTGCCATCCAAATTAAAGGATGTTCAAAAGCAGGCAGCCATTCAATTAGCGGTACTGAACGAGTTGAGGCAGCAGCGGGTTTTAATACTAAACTCAATCCGGCTAATTCCTGTTCAGAGTCTTTGGTAAAAGTCATAGCGGGCGCTGGTAGCTGTTAGTTTTAATGGCAAAAAATCGGTAACAATTGTGCGGTCTTTGTCAACAGCCGCTTTTTTGGTGGAGAAAGGATTGATTTTGTCAAAAGTAGTGTTTTTGCCGAAATCGTCCATCAGCCCTACGGTGAAACTTTGGCTCAAATTCGGCTGGTAGAGGGGTTCGGCGGTGATTTGAGTTCGATCGGGCAAATACTGAAAAAAGCAGCCCCGCTTGCCAAAATAGTTGATCTGAGCGAACAATTGAGTCAAGGCGGGCGATCGATCGTTTGCCGCGCAGTGAATTTCCAAATTGCCTTCTAAATAAATCCATTCGCGAAATACAAATCCCCCTTGTATCGGAAGCGTGAGTCGAGTTTTATCAGCTTTATCCGCCGTTTGATCGTAATAGCGGAGTTTGTAACCGTTGCGGTTGACAACCAATCTTTCCGGCGGCCGCACCCAAATTTGCAAATCTCGAATCCAGGCAAATTCCCCTTCTATCCACTCATCAAAATCGCTAGAATGCAGCGCCCCTTCGCTTTCCAACAGCACTTTTAACAGCGCCATTTTAATTGCGTAAGGAGTCGGTACTAAATTAGAACGGGCGGCCATGCTGGTAGCATCGGAACGTTTGAGAGAAAACAAACTAACCGGTTGGTAACTGACAGCTAGCCACTGAGTAAATCCTCCCGATGTAGGGGCGGTGCCCCCGTGCC
>NZ_JADEXD010000164.1 GCF_015207285.1 Tychonema sp. LEGE 07203
GAATTTTTGATGGCTTAATGTTGGGCTTAAATCCCTTTGATGGCGGAGTGCTGGAATTTTTGCTAGTTTTGGTGGGAGATCGGTCTGCTTTTGGTTGGTATGTGGCTAATGCTGCGCTGAGTTTTTGAATTTCTTGCCATAGCTCTACTATCAAGGCTTCTTTTGCCTCGTTCGATAGTTGCTTGATTGTCGGGGAGTTTTTCCATTCCTTTATCTAATGTCTATCTCGTCTTCTTGTCAAGGGGGTTGAGCAATTACCCTATTTTTATCGTATTTTCTGTTTAAGTCCCGCTAAAAAAGAATACAAAGTCCGAGGAGTTTCTGGGCTAAAACTCAAATATAAAGGCTCCGTAAGTTATTTGACTGAAGTTCAAAAGGCTGATCTGAAAGTCTGGCTATTTGAAAAACCAGAAAACCGCTTATTGCTAGTCCTTATCGAGCGGGGAATGGTAAAAACACCGTGAAATATTTATCGGAAATTCAAGCCCTTCATTCTCAGGAGAATTTCCAGCAGAAAGTCCTGTTAATTTGGGACGGTGCCAGCTATCATAGAGGAGAAGAAAGGAAAATTTTTTGGCATTACTTTCATGATGGAAAAGAACGAAAAGATTGGTCAATAATTTGCGAACGTCTTCCGACTTATGCCCCCGAAGAGAATCCCGTTGAGGGAATTTGGCTACAAGTTAAAAACTTTATTAGGCGTTGACTTTACCGCTATAAGAGTTTTGCTTCAGTTAAACGCTTGGTGGAGATTTTCTTCAAATATCAACTTTTTAATTCTCTTAATTTGAAAAAGTACGATGCTTTTGCTAAATTGATTTAGATTCGCTATATAGCGGTTCTCAAGCGTTGTGAGGTATGCCCGCTCTCGGCCGCGGAGGCCAGCGGCATCTCATATGAGAGATCGAAATGCTATAAGTCATAAAATATATAAAATCTAAGATGCTATGACTTCTGGGTGAACCTGTCTGCAGAATTAGGATACTTTTGTAACTATCGGCCCATATTGCGCTTCATGCGATCGAGTTCTTCCTGAGCTTCCCAGTGTTGAAACTTGTCTTCGAGAGGGTCTGCAGCATTAAAACTGTTATAATTATAACTCTGATTCCAACCCTTGGTATCCCAATTCTGCTCTGTTTTAGTAGTAGTTTGAGCGGCTGCTGCTTCCGCTGCTTTTGCGCGGACTTCTTTTCGCCGCGACTGAATTTGGCGGTACAGTTCTTTGGCTTTTTCAATCCGTTCTTTGCAGCCCTGCATTTGTCCCCAGCGCTGATTTCCCTGGCGCAGCAAAGCTGCTTGCCTCTCTTGGGCGGCTTGAGCTAAATCGAGCCGTTGAGCGGCTTTTGCTTTGTTTGCTCGATCGTTCCAGCGCTGAATTTCTTGGGCGGCGGAGAGAATTTCTGCTTGCAGTTTTTTCTCTTGTTTCTGGATTTCGAGAATCAGTCGCAGCGTGTCTTCTTCTTGTTCCTTGAGTTGTTCTTCTATTGCCTGCAATTCCAGATGGGGGTTGCTGCGTAAAAATTCTTCTAATTTGGTTTCGAGAAAGCGGCTGAAATCGTCAAATAAGCCCATTTTTTATAAATCCTCAGTTATTAGTTATTAGTTATTGGTTGTTGGTTATTAGTTATTAGTTATTAGTTGTTGGTTGTTGGTTATTAGTTATTAGTTGTTGGTTGTTGGTTATTAGTCATCAATTATTAGTCATCAATCGTTAGTTGTGGCTTATTATAGCCTTTATTAAAAAGATGAGGTGCACTCCTATTCCATGAATGTCGGGACTTTCAAGCCTTATTACATACCTCATTTATCTGAGAAATACTATAGCCTTTCAAGCTCTCATATGAGGTACTGTCGGGAATAGGGAATAGGGCCTAGGGAATAGGGCATAGGGCATACCTCACTTTTTTGAGAAAGACTATATATAAGTGTTTTCAACCTTTGTGAAGTACAGCCTCATAATTGGCAATTACCCATCACCAACTCGTAACTGATGACTAATAACTGATGACTGATGACTAATGACTAATGACCGATGACTGATGACTGATGACTGATGACTGCTTAAAACTTTTGGCCGACAAAAACCGATCGCACATCTCCGCCCTTGCGAATCACTGCTTCTTGATTTTTGATTTCTGCCAGAGTCCAACCGCTAGCGCCGATGCTTTCACCCACATAAATTCTGCGGGCTACGCCGTCTACTTCAAACAAAGCAGCCGATCGGTCGCCCAACTCCAAAATCCCCACCAGCGTGTGCGCGGAAGTCAGGGCGCTGCTAGGGGCCGGTGCCGGCGCTGGTGCCGGTGCCGGCGCAGATTGCCCAGCAGCCGGTGCCGGTTCGGTTTCGCGAGCCAAAATCTTCGGCTGGGGAGACTCCGACTCGGAAGCCGAAGCGGCCGGAGTGCGATTGCCGGCGGTGGCGATCGCCCTACCCGATACTGGAGCAGCCGGCGATGGAGAACCTGCGGCGGTTTGAGGAGCCTGAGCCACCGTCACCTGAGCCGGAGGAGCCGGAGCCACCGTCACCTGAGCGGGGGGAGGGATGACTACGACTTGGGGCGCGGGTGCTCCCGGCTGCGCGGCGGCTTGTTCTAGGGCATCAGCGATGCGGTTGACTGCTGTCGAAAGACCTGCAGTTGGTGGCGGCGCGCCGGAAATTGCAATGCTCGGCAGAGTCCCTGGTGCGGCGGCTCCGGGAACTGCAGCAAGCTGGGAGTCTGCCTGGGGTGCTTTGTTTTGTTCGATCGCCACTAGCGAGCGCTGGGCGTATTCGACAAACTGCGTGTCCGGTGCTGTTTTGCCACTTGCTGCTGGCGTTCCTGCTGCGGGGACGGGGGCGGCGGGCAAGGGTACCAGTCCTGACCTGCTTGCCAGCCACAATCCCATGACTAGCAGCAGCGAGCCGCAGGCTGCTCCCAGCAGGATTCTATCGAATGATTGTTTGGAGCGCTGTTTGTTGGTTGTTTCTAGGGCAACTTGGCGGGCGATCGCTTCTACGTCTTTTTCGCTGCCTTCGGGAGGCTGGGGTGTCAACTGCGACAAAACTATTTGAGGTACCGAGATCGATTTGAGCGCCACGAATTCTGGTCGTGTCGGCTCGGCTGGCAGTTTGCCGCTGCCGTCGCAGGCTCGATCGACTCCTTCAAACAGTTCGTCCATCAACCGATCGGCGTAGGACTCAACTGCCACTGCTTCGGCTGGAACTTTTTCGACTGTCGCCACTACGGCGATCGGATCTGACGTTGATTCCAAAGGCATCTGTTTGGCGATTACTTTTTGAGACATAGTTTTCTGTTTGCTCCCGCTCGACAACCCTGAGATTGTCTGGTTCAGACTTCTACAAGATACTTGTGATGTTGACCAATTCTTTGCTCAGAACAGGTCAATTGTAGCTTAACCTCACCATATTTTATGTGGTCAATTAACTTACTTTGCCCGATCGACTTTTGTTGTACTTACCTTTTGGGCTTTTTGACGCTTTTTTGCTACCGAGCTTACTCAAGCTGACTGCTTATACACTTTTCACCAGATTTGTCAACCCCGTTTAGCGGTAATTCGCAGGTTTTGACATAAAACTTTAATTTAATGATAGAGATTCTTAGTGCGGTGAAGTCCGCACTAAGAACCGGGTTGCGCGTGGGGACACGATATCATGTCTTGTTACCAAGTCAAGCTACAGGTTTGAGCAAAGATTCTGTTGCTAATCTATCTCAAATTTTGACTGCGGACAAAACGTTTTTAGGGGAGCGTGCGGGAGTGCTACCAGAATCTTGACAAGCACAAACAGGCGAAGGATTGCGATCGGTTTTGTATCTCATACTAGCACTGCCCAAAATTAACCCACCAGTTCCGCCAATTCCAACCAGCGCTCAGTCGCCCGATCGATCTCTTGAGTCAATTTCGCCAAACGATCGGATAATTTCTTCACCTCAGCAAACCCGCTCGGAGCATTGTTAGACAAAATCTTCTCAATCTCTGCTTTCTCAGCTTCCATCTGCGGAATTTTAGTCTCTAACTGCTCGTATTCCCGCTTATCATTAAACGAAACTTTGGTAGATTTTGAAGTAACAGCTTTGGGTTTTGAGTTGTTAGATGCTGCGGTGCGTGCAAGTTTTTCTTTCTCTTTTTGTTCTTGCACTTCCTTCGCTTCTTCGGCTTTCTTATAGTCTAAATACACCGAATAATTGCCGGGATACAAGCGCAAATTGCCGCCCGGTTCCAAGGCAAAAACCATGTCAATTGTGCGATCGAGAAAATAGCGATCGTGCGACACCACAATCACGCAGCCGTTAAAATCTTCCAGATAATCCTCCAAAACCGCCAAAGTCTGCACGTCCAAGTCGTTTGTCGGTTCGTCCAAAATCAGCACGTTGGGCGCACTCATCAACACCTTCAACAGAAATAATCGGCGCTTTTCCCCACCGGAAAGTTTGTTAATCGGCGCATACTGTTGGTTCGGCGGAAACAGAAACTTTTCCAACATTTGAGAAGCGGTAATGATTTCTCCATCAGCCGTTTCTACCAACTCCGCCACACTTTTTAAGTATTCAATAACTCGCTGGTCTTCATTGGGTGTCAAATCCTCTGAATGTTGGTCAAAATAACCGATATGAATCGTTGTCCCAATTTCGACAGTACCAGAATCCGGCTGAATGCGTCCGGTGATGATATCCATCAGCGTCGATTTTCCCGCACCGTTGCAGCCAATAATTCCAATCCGGTCTTCGGGAGTGAAATTGTAGGTAAAATCTTTAATTAAAGTGCGATCGCCGTAAGCTTTACAGATATTCAATAACTCAATGACTTTCTTGCCAATCCGGCGGCCCGCTGTCGCAATTTCGACTTTGCCATTGGCTGTTTTGAATTCCTCTGCTCTCATGTCCTTAATGCGATCGATCCGAGCTTTTTGCTTGGTACTGCGCGCCTTCGGCCCTTTTTTGAGCCATTCCAACTCGCGCCGCAATACTCCCGAAAATTTGCGCTGAGTGCTGGCTGCGGATTCTTCAGCTAGGGCTTTTTTCTCCAAGTAATAAGCGTAATTTCCAGCATAATTGTAAAGGTCGCCGCGATCGATCTCCAGGATGCGATTCGTAACGCGATCGAGAAAATAGCGATCGTGCGTAATCAGCAGCAGTGCACCGCGATAGCCGTTCAAATAGTTCTGCAACCACTCGACAGACAGCGCATCCAAGTGGTTTGTCGGTTCATCCATCAACAGCACATCCGGTTCGGAAAGTAAAGCCGTTGCTAAAGCAATTCGCTTGCGGTAGCCGCCGGACAAATCGGAAATTTTTGCATGAAAATCCTCAATTCCCAACTTAGTCAAAATCAATTTCGCCTTGGTTTCCAAATCCCACGCATCCACCCGATCGATGCGTTCGGACACCGCAGACAAACGCGCCATCAACTTGTCTGTATCGCCTTTACCGTGGGACAATTGATCGGAAATTTCCTCGTATTCGCGCACTAAAGCCATTTGTTCGCCGCTGTCGGCAAATACTTGCTCTAAAACCGTATGATTTTCGTCTAAATCCGGCTGTTGCGGGAGATAGACAATTGTAGACCCTGGATTGACCCAGCGATCGCCAGAGTCGATCGACTCCATACCGGCAATCATTTTCAGCAGGGTGGATTTCCCGGAACCGTTGGTGCCGATGAGTCCGACTTTATCGCCTTCATCGAGGCTGAAGCTGGCATCTGTCAAGAGTTCCTTGATGCCGAAGTCTTTTTTGATCGATCGCAGAGTAAAAATAGTCATGAGTATATAAGATGATTCACTTAATTTTATGGTAGCATTCATTAGATTATTTTAAATAATCCACTAAATTCAATTTAATAATACTAGGAGATGTGCAATGCAGCAAATATTACTTTTCGGCAAGGCTGACAAGATTTTTCCTTTGTGTGATGGATTTGAAATTAAGGGTAACGGTAGCATTGATTTTAGTCTATCTGGAGTTAATAAACTTCAGATACAAGAGGGTAAAGATATTAACTGGATGAATCTTATCGACTCACAATTACATAACTTGGCTGACCAAGAAGAAATAATTGACCTAGAATCTTGTAGTGGGGGCTATCCATTTGCATTTTACGACAAATACATATCAAGCCTTTGGAAGAAACTAGAGACTTACTGTAATCCGAAGTCCACTGCCGAAAAACTTTTTTTTAATCTCTATTGTGAGTTGTGCTGTCGAGATGTTCATGGAGGAGCATTGTTACCAGCCCTAATTCCTCATGTCTACGTTAATTGGGATTTTTCCCAAGAAGAAAGATCGAAGAGAAAAAAGCCCTTTATTGTAGACTTCATATTCAAGAGTTCTGCGTTCGGAACCAACGATATAGTTGTTGTTGAAATTGATGGTCAATCTCACTACGCTAGGTATGATACTGAAAGAAAAACATATCAGCTTTCTGAAGATGTATATGCTGAAAATTTAAAGAAGGATCGATGGTTGAGGAAGCAGGGATTTAAAGTTTTTAGAATTGGGAACAGTGAACTTAAGACTATCACATCATCGCCGGAAAAGGATAAACTCGATAATTTTTATTGTTTCTTTACAGAAGTATTTGGAAAAATTGTTTTTTATTGAGAGATAGGAATTTGATTATAATCCATACTCTCCCTCGCCTAACCGCAGTATAACAGCGCTATAATAGACTTAATCAGACTGGCGGTTTGTAACGTGGATATTCTAATTGAGTCAACAAAGGGCTTTGAAAACGATCTTGCTAAGTTGAGTGAAGATGAAAGAGCAGCAGCAATTCAAAAAATTAACGATTGCGCTAGCCTCTTCCCAACTCAAAAAGCTGATGTCTATCGTAAGCTACATCCCCTTAGCTTACCGACAAATCTTAATGGTTACGAATCTTCACTGTACACACTAAAGGTTTCTCGAACATTAACAGTAATTTGGGCAGTTGACGAAGATCCAATTTTTGAGCAAGTTATTTTTACTCTTTTTCGAGCAGTCAAACACGACGACCTCGATCGAGCATATCAGCGTGTAGCAGAGTCTTTATATCAAGATATGCTTCACCACAATCTAGCAACTGCCAAAAGCTCGTAAGCTTATTTATGGCACAGACTATTACGCTTTGCGATGAATATGGGATTATTTACGAAGCTATGAAGATTTTGCCAGATGATGAGCTAAAGATTTGTTTTCTGGAAGCTTTGGCAGAACTTGAAGACAACGAATGTCACAGAACCAGAAATTTTCCAAAAACGAGACTGCACAAAGTAAAGGGTGTGAAGCAGGCAATTTATCGTGCTGATATCGATAAAGTCTCAGGCTGGCGTATCCACGTTCAATACATTAATGGGCAAATTCATCTCAAGGATATTATTGAGGGGCAAAGGCACGATGATGTAAGTAAGGTGATTAAATCTAAGAAGGTACGCTACGAGTAGTTGTCAGTAAAACGACATTTGTACTATAATTCAGATACCAACCTTTGTTGGAGTATTTTTATATGTCCTTGCAAGAGCTTAAAGAAAAAGCCTGTCAACTCTCAGTCACCGATCGCCTTGACCTGCTAAGTGCGATCGTTCAATCGCTCCAAACAACACCGGAAATCGAAAATTGGCAATATTTAATTGCACGTCCTCATGCTTGGCGCAAACAACTGTATATTAAAGGGCGTAAATTACTGGCATCGACTATTTGGCGAGACATGACTGCTAATCAAATGTCACCCGAACAAGCAGCCGAAAATTGGGATTTACCGCTGTCTGCTATCTATGAGGTGATTGATTACTGTGAGAATAATCAAGAACTTTTAAAATTAGAAGCAGAGGAGGAACGCTATCGATTAGAAGTAAAAGGAGTCCAACTTGAGCCTACGAATGCTGCTTGACGAAGATTCTCAAGCAAAGTATTTAGTTAATCTTCTTCAGGCAGCCGGTCACGATGTAGCGACAGTTAATACATTGGATTTAATGAATCGTCCAGATTCAGTCGTGTTACAGGCTGCAAGAGAAAATGAGAGAGTCGTGCTGACACGCAATTGTGATGACTTTCAGGAATTACATCAAGCCAACCCAGAACATTCAGGAATTTTGGCAGTTTATCAAGATTCTGAAGCTTCTAAGAATATGAGTTATCAGGCGATAGTGAAGGCAGTTGATAATTTAGAGACAGCAGAGTATGACATAAAAAATCAGTTTGTTGTTCTCAATCAATGGAGTTATTAATTTACAAAAAATTTATTGTAAAGTAAGAAAGCTTAATGAAAACCGCGATCGCCCGTGCCTTCCAATGTACTATAATATAGATACCAACAAAAGTTGGAGTATCTTTTTATGTCCTTGTTATTATAGACGCAGGTGCTTATGTCTCAAGCAATTAGGCAAGACATCATCAATATCGCCGAAGAGCAGATTGACGAAATAAAGCAAAAGATTGACTACCATACCACAGAATACACCATCGAATTCATAGTCGATAAATACCTGGAACAAGATGATGGAGGGAGCGGTGAGATTTATATCCCTGAATATCAAAGAGAATTGATATGGGATATAGATCGTCAATCTCGATTCATTGAATCCATTATTATTGGTGTTCCTATTCCTGCCATGATTGTCGTAGAAATCTATGAAACTGGAAAACTAGAAATTGTGGATGGCTCTCAGAGGGTGAGGACTCTTGCAGCTTTCATGACAAATCAGTTGCAATTGAGTAATCTCCAAACATTAGATTGTCTAAATGGTTCCTATTTTAACGATCTCGCACCCTCACGCCAAAGAAAATTTAAATATACTTCGCTTAGAATGATAATTCTCTCAGACAAAGCTGATGAAAAAGTCAGGAATGATATTTTCTATCGCATCAACACCAGTAATCTCGATCTAACTCCTAATTCTAATAGTCTGCTACCAAACTCATAAGCCTGAGAATATGAAACCAAGAATTGACTGTGCTAAGGATAAGCTTTTAAGTTAAAGTCTATGAAAGAGTTCATTAAAGACTTTAACAAGCGAGTGGCAGAAATCCAGAAATATTTTGAATTAGTAGATAAAATCGAACAACTTGGTGTATTATCTTCTAAATCAATCATCTTCCCATCAGGTGAATATATTGTTGATAGCGAGATTCAAAAAATCTTGCAGTCTCATTGTTACTTGCTATTATACAATCTTGTCTAATCTTCTATCAGAAATGGTATAACTGCCATTCATGATGTTATTTTAGTCGAGCAATTAACTTATAAAGATTTAAGTCCGAAAATAAAGAGATTGTGGTTGCTGAACGATAAAAGTAAAAGTTTCAGAGACTCATATATCAAAAAGGATAACGTAGCTGACAATCTTCAGGAATTAATTAAATCGGTTTTGGATGATGAGATGGTTTTGTTAGATCCATCTAATATTCCCATATCGGGAAATTTGGATGCTAAAACTATCAAAGAACTCATAGATATGTATGGCTTCTTTGGAAATTTAGGAGTTGCGAGTAGAGAAATAGATGACATTCTGAATTTTGTGGTTAAGATTCGATGTGATTTGGCACATGGAAATGTTTCGTTTTGTGATGCTTCGAGTCAAATACTTTGGAGCAAGTTAGTTGATGACAAAGATAAATTGGTTAAATATCTAACTTATCTGCTGAATAATATTGATAATTACATTGAGAAGAAGAAATACAGAATCTAGCAGTCGATTTTGATGAGTAAACTTTGGCTATATGGCGATCGCCCGTGGAGATTGACAAACAAAAAACCTCTGCGGTAAAATGAGAGAAAAAGCACGGATAATTCCCAGATGACAGGTGCTGGCTGATTTTGCGGCTTATATCGTTGACCGTTGCATCGTCAGGTGATTTAACCGGCGCTAGAACACAGAGAACACAGAGAGAAATGAATACAGGACGATGAAGAGAGGAATTGATATTACTTAGCAAGTACTGAAAGCTTCGCTGCAGCGTGGATTTCCCGGAACCGTTGGTGCCGACGAGTCCGACTTTATCCTCTTCATCCAGGCTGAAACTAGCATCTGTCAAGAGTTCCTTGATGCCGAAGTCTTTTTCGACCGATCGCAGACTAAAAATAATCATCAGTTAAATATAAGATTATTTACCTAACTTCGTTTAGCGCTGACCCGCCCAAAAACGGAAGCCCCCGCAGAGTCCTCGCGGAGACTTCCAAATTTTAGACTCTGGTTCGGGCTCCTTTGAGTTCACTCGAAGTATCTCAAATTGACTAAGCTGTTATACATTTAAATTGTGCATCAAAAATCAATACAAATATTGTGGAATGGGCTTCTAGCCCGTTCCGAATATCCAGTTTAAATGCGCCACAGCTTATTGCCTTTTCTGCTAGCAACCAACTTCAATTAAAATCCAAAACCCCGCTTACCATCAGGCTTAACAGTCAACCAATTTGTCTTAGCAGTGGCGAGTTGTTCCTCGCTAACTGTAGCGTCAGTCAGATTCGCACCGCACAAATTCGCGCCTCGCAAATTTGCCTTGCTCAAATAAGCGCCCGTCAAGTCAGCACCTCGGAAATCCGCGCCTTCAAAATTAGCAGTGCTGCAATAAGCTTCAGTCAAATTTGCCGATCGCAAATTCGCCTTAATTAACCTCGCGTGGCCCAAATTCGCCCCCGACAAATCCGCTGCTTGCAAATTTACCCTCACCAACCTAGCCTGATAAAAATTCCCCCCCGCCAACTGCGCTTTTGGCAGTTGCAAACCCGACAGTTCGCAGTCAGCAAAATCGCGCTTGCCTTTAAAATATGCCGCTCGCAAACTGTTGCTGTCCCACTTAACAACAGTTTTCGTTGTCTTGGGCGCTGCTAAATTGCCGTTGGAAAATGCAGCAGTTCCGAAAGTTCTGCCGGACTCCGCCAGACTGCGGGAAACTCTCGGCTGAATCCCCGTGTTTCCCGATTGAGTGAATGAAGTTTTACCGCGAATACCTGGGTTTGTCGATCGCAAATCTTGATGGACTTTGCTTTTCGGCGACCACGAAGAACCCTCTTCATTAAATATCGTCGGTTCTTCAACTGTGCGGATAGAAGAGTTAAATTGAGTTGCCAAGCCCTCGCAAAGGTCAGCGTCTTCAAATTCACCATTTAGAGCTTTGATGACATCTGCTGCCGACTGAAAGCGGTGGCCGACGAGCGGCTTGAGCATTTTCTCAAGAATCCGCGTAAAACTTAGACTCAACTGAATGTGGGGCTGCCAAATAATTTCGCCAGTTACGGCATCGAAATCTAAATCCTTGGGCGACTTTCCTGTCAGCAAATACAAGCAAGTCATGCCCAATGCGTAGATATCGCTGGCAAATATCGGCCGCAGTGCCATTTGTTCGGGAGGAGCAAAACTAAACGTACCGACCGAAAATTTCGTATTAGCGCCTTGGTCTGCCGGGTCTAATAACATTGTTTGGTTAACTTGGTCTTTTACCGCACCGAAATCAATCAAAACCAAGTGATTGTCTTGAGTGCGGCGAATAATATTTGCGGGTTTAATATCTCTATGAATTACTCCTTGGGTGTGGATGTATTGCACTACCGACAGAATTTCTAATAGAAAATTTTTAACATCTGATTCGTTGAAACGCCCTGATTGTTTGACTTCTTGTTTCAACGTCAAGCCTTTAACATACTCTTGAACCAAATAAAATTGCCCGTCGGTTTCAAAATAATCTAGCAGCCTCGGTACTTGGGGGTGGTCGCCCAGTTTGCCGAGAGTTTTCGCCTCTCGCTTGAATAATTCCCGCGCCATTTCCAAAACTCGCGGCGACGAACTACTCGGTCGCAGTTGCTTGACCACACAACTCGGTTGACCGGGCAAAGAGATGTCTTTTGCCAGAAATGTAGCTCCAAAACCTCCTTGTCCTAAAGGTTCAATGACTCGGTAGCGAGCGCGCAGCAACAGCCGCGCACCGCAGGTCTGACACTGGAGAATAGAGTCAGCAGGATTTTGAGGATGGGGACAGCCCGGATTTACGCAGTAGCTCATGTTGATTGAGTTTGCCTATGTTTTTCTGATTTTGCCAGCGTCGCTCCAGGACACAAATTTCCTGATACCGATTCTGTAGAAATACTTATCTATACAGTTGGTGGCAGGCCGTGTGTCCGGTTGCGAATTGGAATTGCACCTAAGTCTTTTAGGCCGATATCTTTTCCCTATTTTGATTATGTCGCTGCTGTGAGTTTTTGCGGTAGATTATCCTTGAAGATAGTTTAAAGACTTGCTAAAGATGCCCTTTTTTGTGTAAAGTCTTTCTAAACTTAGGTGCTTTTGGCGCTGTTAGATGTCTCTAGCATACCTCATAGTCTGAATGAGAATGCTACTCATCCGCCAGCCGCCATCAAACTTTAGACCGATCGCTCTTTTGTGCTTATTTATACCGCAATCGTCTTGACAATATTCAACAAGTGTGATAGAGGGTTCCCATAATTGATTCTGGGACTGCAGAGTCATCAAACGGCATTCACCAGAAGGTAGAATGCAGGAGGCATCCGTCAGAAGGCATCCGTCAGAATTTTTGATTTTTCTTCATGACTGCGGACTGCGGACTGCGGACTACTGACTAATGACTAATGGCGACTAAGACTAAGAGGGCGGGCACGGGGGCACCGCCCCTACTAGCTACTGACTAATGACTACTGACTACTGACTACTAACTACTGACAAAATTATGCGTATTTCTCTAAACTGGCTGCGGGAATTGGTCGATGTGACAATATCCCCAGAAGAATTAGCCGAAACCCTGACAATGGCCGGGTTTGAAGTCGAAGAAATCGAAGACCGCCGCCAGTGGGGAGACGGCGTAGTATTGGGCAAAATAGTCGCCTGCGAACAGCATCCCAACGCGGATAAATTGAGAGTTTGTCAAGTCGATGTCGGCAAATCAGAAGCCTTGAATATTGTTTGCGGCGCACCCAACGCGAGGGCGGATATTTACGTGCCCGTTGCCGTTGTCGGCACATATTTATCGACTATTGATTTAAAAATTAAACCTGCTAAATTGCGCGGTGTTCCTTCCGAAGGCATGATTTGTTCTCTAGCGGAATTGGGACTATCTAAGGAGTCAGCGGGGATTCACATTTTTGAGCTAGAAAATCCCGAATTGGGCAGCGATATTCGCCCGCTTTTGGGTTTGGATGATGTGATTTTAGACTTAACAGCAACTGCTAACCGTGCAGATGCTTTGAGTATGGTGGGCGTGGCGCGGGAAGTGGCGGCGCTGACTGGGGCGAGTTTGAGAATTCCCGCCGCCGGTGGTATGGCAATTGAGGGTAAAGAAAGCCCTGGTTTAGCAGTAGAAATATCGGAACCGCAAGCCTGCCCAATTTACATCGGCACGGAAATTGAGGGTGTGAAAATCGCGCCGTCTCCAGCTTGGTTGCAGCAGCGGTTGCAGGCGGCGGGTGTGCGGCCGATTAATAATGTAGTTGATGTAACTAATTACATTTTATTGGAATGGGGACAACCGCTGCACGCTTTCGATCGCGATCGGCTACAATCTTTCACAGGTAATTCCGATGTCAGCATCGGCGTGCGC
>NZ_JADEXD010000329.1 GCF_015207285.1 Tychonema sp. LEGE 07203
CATGATTTTTCTCTTAGTGGTAAACATATTTAATTATGGACTAATGAGGGACATAGTATTGGTGAGTATTTCTACTCATCGCATAAGTGTTATGCTCCCAAATTTTCTTGCTTCCCCCCCTTAGCAAGGGGGGGATTGAGGGGGGGTAAATCCAAGATAAAATTGTGATGAATTCGCCCGCGCACTGCAAAATCGTCGATTTCTACAGTTCCCCACTCTCCCAATTGTTCGCGAATGTATTGCTGGACATAGAAATGTCCTGCAGATGCTAAGTAAGGATTGCGATCGCGTACAATTTGAATTAGGTGACTGTGCAGGCGTTCTTTGAGATCCATGCGATCGCAGATACAATGAGTACACTAAGATTATATGGGATCGAATTATGATTGGAGAAGTCAGAATCGAAAATTATAAGTCCATTCAAAAGCTGAAGCTAGAATTAGGACGAGTCACGGTATTGATTGGTGAAAATGGCTGCGGCAAGAGTAATATCCTAGAGGCGATCGCCCTGGCTTCGGCGGCGGCTGATGATAAGCTGGATAACGAGTTTTTAGCATCTAGGGGCATCCGAGTTACAGAACCTCAATTAATGCGATCGGCTTTTGAAATTGAAAATTTAGCTAAAGATATCGGCATTGAACTTAGTGGAAATAATGCTGAGATAAAATTTGTTTTACAAAATAACAACCAACCATATTCTAAATGGAGCAAACGTGAGAACAATTACTATAAGACTTCAGAAAACCCTGTGGATTTAGAAAAAGCCTTTCGCCAACAACGACAAGACAGTCTTTTAGACTACAATATTTTTGTATCTAATCAAAATCAATATTATGTATCTACCATAACAAATTTCAAAATACCTCTACAAGAATTTATAATTTACTCTCCTGAAAACCAAGCATTACGAACTTTTGAAAAAGAAGGACAAATCCAACCATTAGGAATTAATGGAGCAGGTTTGTTTAAACTTTTAAAGTTCTTGAGTTCAGATAACCAACAGCAGCTTAATGAAATTAAAAAAAAGCTGCAACTGATAGATTGGTTTCAAGATTTTGTTGAATCTCCTCTAAATTTATCAAGTATTCAAAACTCACTTCAAATTAAAGATAGATACTTAGATCCAGATTTAGCTTATTTTGACCAAAGAAGTTCTAATGAAGGCTTTTTATTCTTGCTATTTTACTTTGCTTTATTTATTAGCGATATCACACCTAAATTTTTTGCAATTGATAATATTGATGCTTCTCTCAACCCCAGATTGTGTCGCAGATTAATCCAAGAATTAGTCGAATTAGCAAAAAAACATGAGAAACAAGTCATTTTTACAACTCACAATCCGGCAGTTTTGGACGGTTTGGATTTAGAGGATGACGAACAGCGACTGCTTGTGATTTCTCGCAACCAATTAGGTTATACTAAAGCCAGACGCATTCTGGGCCCCAAACCTCTAGAGGGCCAAGAACCAGTAGAATTATCAGAGGCATTTTTGAGAGGCTATATCGGCGGACTTCCTAAGAATTTTTAATATGATTAGTTTTGGATTGATTGCAGAGGGACTTACCAAATTTTCATGTCATATAGCAAGCCTAAATCAGTTTGACAATAGGAGTCCGATCGGATAAAATCAAAATTTATGTATAAAAAAGGTGAAGATTATGCAAAATAGCGCTCAATTAGATAGCATATCAACGGATTTAAATGAA
>NZ_JADEXD010000165.1 GCF_015207285.1 Tychonema sp. LEGE 07203
CCCCTAATCTCCCCCTCTTCCCCTTCCGCAGTCAGCAGCCATCGCGGCACCGGTTGCTGGAAAAAGCGCAAATTCGGGTCAAATTCCGACGATCGCGAACATACAATTTGCGCCGGTTGTGGGGGCTTCCCGTGCAGTTCTCTGTGTTTGACCAATTCCGGCGAAATCACTCTCATCGTCGTTCCATAGGCTTGTAAAGTGCCGTTGCCGAACAAAACGGCATCGTTTGCGGCGACTTGTTGTTCGAGGTGGGCTTTGTCGTTGGCAGAACCGAATCTCGCGGGCGATCGGGCTGCATCTGCAATTTTACCGTCAGCACTGATCGCCAGTATTACTGTAGTGTAAGGTCGATCGATTTTATCTATCATAAAAGCGGAATCTTTTTACTACTTTTAATACAATACGCGATTGTTAAGCATGATTGTAGGTCGGCTTAAGTTTTAGCCTTAACCCACCGGTATTTATATTATAATATATAGCCTTTCGAGCTCTCATATGAGGTACTGTCGGGAATCGGCCCGCGCCGGGCATCGGCCCGCGCCGGCCCGCGCCGGGCATAAGGCATACCTCATCTTTATGATAAGTGCTATAGCAGTTTTTGTTAACATAATATCCGCCAAAATAGCGGCAATAGATAATAGTTAATAGGTGGTAATAGGTTATTTACAGATTAATAATTTTATTTCTGGTTAGCTACCAGCTAGGATTTATGACAAGCGAATTTCAAAGGTGGTATCCGCCACGTAATTTATCCACCGAATCAATCCAAAATCTCAAATCTCAAATCCTCAAGCCCCTGAATTTATCCGTGGAATCAATCCAAAATTTCAAGTCTAAAATCTAAAATCGAATGACCAATTACCAATTACCAATTACCAATTACCAATTACCCATTACCCATTACCCATTAACCATTACCAGAGTGTACCTCACCTAACTGAGAAAGGCTGTATCTATTAGGTTGGTAGTTTGTTTGACCTGTGGGAGGCAACAAGACAGCGAGGAAAATGCTGCCAAAAACAGACAAAAAGTCGAACAGGGCATTGTCACGACTTCCTTACCAAAAGGGAGGTAAGTTCAGACTGCTCTGGTAGCACATCCCGTTGAACTCTCCACAATCACGGCCCGCTTCCGTGCGGTGATTGTGTAAATCACCCAAGAATACTTCGCAGGAATGACTCAGAAGTGTCAAAATTAAGATATGTATGCCAAAAACAGGGGAAAGGAAATCTAGCCTGTACTGGCTCCAAAGGCAACATTGATTCCTCGCTTGTCACGCTTACAGGTGGTCGCCGACGGTTCGTCGCATTTAATCTCAACAGTAATTATGAAAGATCTCACTCTTTATCGAAATATCGGCATCTTCGCCCACGTAGATGCTGGCAAGACCACCACAACTGAAAGAATCCTGAAACTGACAGGCAAAATCCACAAAACAGGTGAAGTTCACGAAGGCGCGGCGACGACTGACTTCATGGAACAGGAACAAGAGCGCGGTATTACGATTCAATCCGCTGCTACCACTTGCTTCTGGAACAAGCATCAGCTCAACGTCATCGATACCCCCGGACACGTCGATTTCACGATCGAGGTTTACCGTTCCCTGAAAGTTCTCGATGGTGGCATCGGCGTGTTCTGCGGTTCCGGTGGAGTTGAACCCCAATCGGAAACCAACTGGCGCTACGCTAACGATTCCAAAGTCGCTCGCATCGTCTACATCAACAAGCTCGATCGCACCGGTGCAGATTTTTACCGCGTTGTCAAGCAAGTGGATCAAATCCTCGCAGCTAAACCGATAGTGATGGTATTGCCGATCGGCATCGAAGAAAAATTTTGCGGCGTAGTCGATTTGCTGACCCGCAAAGCATGGATCTGGGATGACTCCGGCGATCCGCTGAACTACGAAATTAAAGATGTCCCCGCCGATATGGTCGATGATGTCGAAAAATACCGCGAACAGTTGATCGAACTGGCCGTCGAGCAAGACGACGCTCTGATGGAACAATATCTCGAAGGCAACGAACCGAGTATTGAGGACCTCAAGCGCTGCATTCGCAAAGGTACTCGCGATCGGGCATTTTTCCCCACCTACTGCGGCTCATCGTTTAAAAACAAAGGCGTGCAGTTGGTACTGGATGCCGTGGTTGACTATCTGCCAAACCCGATGGAAGTCGCACCGCAGCCAGAAGTCGATCTAGAAGGCGAAGAAACCGGCGAGTTTGCGATCGTCGATCCCAACAGGCCGTTGCGGGCACTGGCGTTTAAGATCATGGACGATCGCTACGGTGCTCTAACCTTCACCCGCCTGTACTCCGGTAAATTGGCCAAGGGCGACACCATACTCAACACCGCCACAGGCAAAACCGAGCGCATCAGCCGTTTGGTAGAAATGCACGCCAACTCTCGCGAAGAAATTGAATCGGCTCAAGCAGGCGATATTGTGGCGATCGTCGGCATGAAAAACGTCCGCACCGGACACACTCTCTGCGATCCCAAAAATCCCGCCACCCTAGAGCCGATGGTATTCCCAGAACCAGTCATCTCGATTTCGGTCAAACCGAAACTCAAAGGAGGTGAAGAAAAGATGGGAGCCGCCCTCACCAAAATGGTGCAAGAAGACCCATCCTTCCACATGGTGACGGATCAAGAAAGTGGCGAAATGATTCTCAAGGGGATGGGCGAGTTACACCTCGACATCAAAGTAGACATTCTCAAGCGCACCCACGGCATCGAAGTAGAAGTCGGCGAACCGCAGGTAGCCTACCGCGAGTCGATTACCAAGCGTCTCGAAGACGAATACACCCACAAAAAGCAATCAGGTGGTTCCGGTCAATTCGCCAAAATCGGCTACGCGATCGAGCCTGGTGAGCCTGGAAGTGGCTTCATATTCGAGTCAAAAGTGACCGGTGGTAGTGTACCGAGAGAATATTGGCCAGCAGTCGAAAAAGGCTTTGAAAGCTGCATCGACAAAGGCGTATTGGCCGGATTCCCCTGCCTGGACTTGAAATTCACCCTACTAGAAGGCGGTTTCCACCCCGTTGACTCGTCAGCAATGGCCTTTGAAATTGCTGCCAAAGCGGCCTATCGGCAGTCTCTCCCCAAAGCGGGGCCTCAGTTGCTCGAACCGATTATGAATGTCGATGTATTCACTCCAGACGATCACATGGGCGATGTCATCGGCGACCTCAACCGCCGCCGGGGGATGATGAAATCTCAGGAGACAAGCCAGACAGGAGCACGGATCAAGGCCGACGTGCCCTTGAGCGAAATGTTTGGTTATATTGGCGATTTGCGTACCATGACATCCGGGCGCGGTCAGTTTTCCATGTCTTTCTCGCACTATGCTCCTTGTCCGAGCAATATCGCTGAGGAAGTGATCAAGGAAGCGAAAGAGCGTCAGGCTGCCAAGTAGTGTATTGAGGGCGATGGCTTCGCCCCGGCTTGCGCCTACGAATAGATCGATCGCCCTCCACGAAAAGATAGCCAGAAACCGGGTTTTTTCCACATCCTTCGCCACAGCGACGAGATTGGCTAAAAACCCGGTTTCTTTGATTTAAGGAGCCAGCAGCCAGAAACCGGGTTTTTTCCACATCCTTCGCCACAGCGACGAGATTAGCTAAAAACCTGGTTTCTGGCTATCTTGGTGCGTCCAAAACAGTTAAAATTATCTGCGTTGATTTGCGTTAATCTGCAGTTTCGCGATCGATCGAAAATTTATATTTGCTAAGATACAACTAATAATTTAAAACCCAGGCAGGTAGCCATGACAGCCACCCTGATTCAAACCCCAAAAGCCGGAATTCTGCTGAAAAATATTAGTTGGCAGACTTATGAATCTCTGGTAAACGAACTCGCCGAACAGCCGGGAATTCGTTTGACTTACGATCGCGGAAATTTAGAAATCATGAGTCCATCAGCACCCCACGAAAAGTACAAAAAAATCTTGGGACGTTTTGTAGAAAGCGTGAGTCAGGATTGAGCGATCGCCCTGATGATACCATGAATTTTTACGGACAAACGAAAGAACACGCCATCGCGATCGCCCTGGAACATTTAGCCTGTCGCTACCGCCAGCAAGCCGAAGAGTCTCAAAATATAGATTGGGACGCGGTGGAAATTTCGGATTCTGGAGAGCCAATTGAAAAGCGTTATCACGTAATTTTGCACTACGAACGAATTGCTAAGGATGAATCTAAGTTTGAGGCAATGCACAATACAATGATGGGAAATACAGTAGTTGAAAATGCCAAAATTTCAATAATTGAGATTGCTCCAGATATTGAGATCGGGCCGTTAGAGCGATCGAGATATTGAACCCTCGGGACTTAGGTGCAGATGGGCATCTTACCCTACGCATCAGCGATCGAAACGTGAGTTTGAGGCGACGATGGACTAGAATCGCTCGCCTAATTTCCAATCCCCAAAATTTCTTTTCTATTACTCCGCAAAATCTGCCCTAAACTTCTCCACAACTCGATTCAATCCCACCGAATGAGAGGCCTTAAATAAAATCCGATCGCCCTTTTCAACAAATCCCAACAACCGCTTTGCTAAATCTTCCCGCCCATTTTGCGCCGCAATATCTCCAACCTCCACAAAAGGCAAACCAGCAGCACCCGCAGCCATCGCCGCCGCTTCCTCAAAATCCGCAAACACAAACAAAGCATCAAGCTGCAAATCTCGCGCAGCTTTTCCCACTTGTCGGTGAAATTCGATCGCCCTGTCGCCCAATTCCTTCATCGTGCCCAACACCGCAATCCGGCGCTTTCCCGGAGTATCTGCTAACAGTCTCAAAGCCGCCAACATCGACTCCAAACCAGCATTGTAAGTCTCGTCAAGAATCACAATATCCTGCGGTAAATCGTAGCGGCGCGCCCGTCCATCCGGTAACTGCACCGACAAACCTTGCTTTAAAACTTCCCAATCAATACCTAAAACTTTTGCTACCGCCAAAGCCGCCAAATAATTTACAGCATTGTGCCGCCCAGCTAGCGGCAGCGGCAATTCCACACCTTCTACTAACATGGTATCGTGATTGAGCAATTCTCCGCACAAATCCCCGCCTTCTAAACCGTAGGTTAAAGTTTTTCCCTGCCAAACTTTGGCCGCAGTTGCGATTAATCTGTCACCATCGTGATTGAGAATAGCAATGCTATCTGTAGGCATTTCGGCTAACAGTTCGCACTTAGCGATTGCGATCGCCTCTTCCGAGCCCAATCGCCCGATATGCGCCGTTCCTACGTTAGTAATTACCGCCACAGTAGGACGCGCAATTTGTGACAGCAGCGCAATTTCGCCGAGTCCGCGCATTCCCATTTCAATTACAGCATAATTGTGTGACGGCGAAAGCTCCAATAGAGTTTTGGGGACTCCAATTTCATTGTTGTAGTTGTATTGAGTTTTAAGTACATTTCCCCTGGTTGACAAAACCGCCGCAATTAACTCTTTAGCAGTAGTTTTACCGACAGAACCTGTAACAGCAACTATAGGTATACTGAACTGGTCGCGCCACCAGGCTGCGATCGCCTGGTAAGCTGTTAAAGTATCGTCAACGCGCAACAGCGGAAAATTAGGCAATTCCTCTTGCCAAGCGCGATCGACCACCGCGGCAATTGCCCCCAAATCACGGGCTTTTGCCACAAATTTATGCCCGTCAAAATTGTCTCCCCGCAGCGCCAAAAATATTTCGCCCCCCTCAAGAGTGCGCGTATCCGTGGCAATACCTGTCCCTACAACTGTCAAAATGTCCTCAGACACCGCAGGTAAAGGTACAGTTAAAATTTCAGCAAGTCGGGCGATACTTACGCGACAAACCATATTAGCAGCACTCACATTTCAAATAATTATTTTCACAGCTAATCCTACCTCGCCCTTCCTCAAATTTAACTCACACCACTTTCACTCAAAGAATCCAACCGATGAAGCCGGGGTTCCCAACCCTCGCAGCCATCAGTCATTCCCAATCCCCAATCGCCGAACATGGTATGACAGAGGGCGGGCTAGGATTGTCAAAGTCAATCCTCATACTAAATCGTCCGCCCAACCAGGAATGCGATCGAACTAACATCTTGCACCATTTTCAATAAGCTCTTAAAAACCGGGTTTCTGAAGGAGAGATATAGGTTGTGATGCGGTTTTTGCGGTCAGAAACCCGGTTTTTGCCACAGGTGCAAGATGTGCGATCGAACCAACCCACATTGTTAGGGAGCATCTCGCATTGGCAAAAAGTATTGTTTTAACGCCTGGAAATCGTCCCCGCTGGCTGGCAGATATATCCGCCAGCGAGATATTAAGTTCGCACTACAAATAGAAAACTGAGAAGTTCCCCATTTTTACCAATACTTTACAAAATTTATGGTACATTTAGGCCTTGCTAATTGCCAACAATTCATGTAATGCTGGTGTTGGTAAATAGCTTAATTAAGCAAAAAATATCGATCGACTGTCTGCGCTCACCGCTTCCACCCCTCGCGCCCCGTCCGGCGAGAAGCTCGGTTGACTCAGTTTTGTGGTGCTTCATCTGCCAATTCATCAAACCAATGGCGCTTAAACCTCGTCTCAAATCCTCGGAGGGTTAATCAACAGTGAACGACTACAACAGAGAAAACCACGAAGCAGAACAGTTACTTTACAACCACTGGCTGGAGTTGGTACAAGTAGAGCAGCCGGCCGAACTGATCGACCGCTTTCGTACTTTGTTTGTCCGGGGTACCGGATATCCCGATCGCACCATCGCCGACGCACTCGAAAAAATAGCAGCATCAAAACACGCCCAACAAGAATTCAAGTACATCCTCAACCGCTGCTGCCACATCCCGATCAACCGCTGGCAAACATACCCCAGCAAGCAAGCAGCCATCCCCGAATTGATCGCCGTGTTTGAAGAAGCCCCCAAAATAGTAATTGGATACAGTCGATCGCGATCCGTTCGCTCCATCCCCCAATTAGTACATCAATTTACCGAAAGCGAACAGTACCTAGCCCTCAAACGCTTAGCCAAAGTCATCACCCACAGCAATGAAGACAGCAGCAACACCAAAACCCCCGCCACCCTAGCCCTGGGAAACTTAATTCCCCGATATCCTTACCTCTACAAACACTGCCTCCTCAGCGACGACAGCACCTACGAACAGCAGAAAATCATTAAAAAAATCCAAGCCCAAAAGCAGCAGCAATTTGAAATCGACCTCTCGCAATACGTCGCTCACCAAGTCAGAAAAGCCCAAACAGCCAGGCGGCAAACCTCACTTTCCTTCGGCAGGAATATAGATCCTATAAAAAACCCGACCTTGTTAAGCGACCCGCAACTGTTCTTTGCCCTCAAGCAATTTGTCGGAAAAGTAGAAGGAGCCGATACCTACAGACAGCTAGCGGGGCGCTTCAGGGCGAACACCACTACAAACCAGTCCTACGGCTCCTTTAAAGACGACTTGTACGAATACCTGATTTCTTCCGTCACCGACGATCGCTACGGCAAATGTCAATTTAGCGAAAAACTGTATAAGCAGCTACAAAATACCTTGCCCCACAACGACGATCGCAAGTTAAACGAATTTTTAACGATCAGAACTTGCAGCCAATTATTGAACTTTTTAGTAGTAGAGAGTCCAGCGCGGCCCAACCACTTTGTCTTCATCGACCTGATCTCCAACCTCGGGGCCACCCAAACCACAGGTTTGCTGCTGAAAATCGTGCTAATTTGCGGCAAAGTCAAGCCCTATCTAGAAAAGCGGTTGGCAATTTTATTCGGTCACTACGAACTTTCTACCCGAGAAGGCGTAGTTTGGTTGATCGAAGCCCTGGAAAACCTGAATCTAGCATTGAGTACCAATTTTGGGAAAGTGGACGTATCTTTCGTGCAGTAGTCAGCCGCCCCGACAACTGTCTGTGCTGCCACCAGACAAAACATCGCATCGAGAAACCGGGTTTCTAAATCCCTAAAAACTTCACGTTTAATTGTAACGACCTAATTCACTGCCCAAACCTATTCAAAAAACGCTATTCTATGTTAAAATCCCAAGTGTATCAGATTCGGTTGCAGGCTTTGTTCATTGCTACAGAATTGTCTAAAAACTTGCCCTTCTGTATCGGCAGGGAACTCTCCGAAACTGAAATCTTTGCACTGTCTAAATTTTGGAGTTATTCCTCATGTCGATATACGTCGGTAACTTATCCTACCAAGTTACCCAAGAAGACATCACCACCGTCTTCGCCGAATACGGAACCGTTAAGCGAGTACATCTACCTACCGACAGGGAAACCAGTCGCCCCCGCGGCTTCGGCTTTGTAGAAATGTCAACAGATGCAGAAGAAGATGCAGCGATTGCTGCTCTCGACGGAGCTGAGTGGATGGGTCGCGACCTCAAAGTTAACAAAGCTAAGCCCCGCGAAGATGAAGGCGGCCGGGGCGGCGGCAACCGGGGCGGTGGCGGCCCAGGAAAATTTGCTCGCGGCGGAGGCGGAGGACGTTATTAATTTCCTGACGATCGAGAGTTGAGATTGGAGAACAGGAAGCAGGCGATCGAACTCGCCTAGGTCCGAACCACCGTCCGAACCACTTCCGGTCTAGTCGATCCCGACCCCGCTCTTCAAGTTTCTCGATCGACCGCATTAAATATACCAAAAAGCCAGGGGTTGAACCCCCGGCTTTTTGGTATGAGCGGTATCGGGTACGAGTCATAAACCGACTGGGCGAAGCCCTTCGAGTGCCCGTACAGTTTTAATCGTCAGGTTCGATGCTGCTGCTCAATCCGTGATTGTTGAGCGTTTCAGCGTAAAACTCAGCGTGTTCCAGAGCGCAAACAATCACAAGTCCCAGCCCGTTCGTGTGAGCTTCCATCATCACATTCACAGCCTGTGGCTGAGTCAGACTCGGTACCGTCGCCATCAAAGTCTGCACCACGTACTCCATAGGATTGAAATCATCATTGTGCAGCAGAACGCGGTAGCGCGGTGCAAGCTTGCGGACTGTGGAAGGCTTTTGAATAATTTCGACAGACACTAATCTATACCTCCTGATTTCTAAAATGTTAAAATTTGTCAACCATCTTGAGCCGGATTCCTCCGCTGTGCAAGAGTATGTCACTTTTAGCTATTTTATTGAAATCTGAAAATTCAGACAAGGCGATATCTTGCCCGATCGCCCCCAACAGCCGACACCAGACGCAGCGGGGGTGTTTCCTGCCTGCCGCCGCCACCTTCCTAACGCCATAATATTAGAAAGGCCAGAGCAGTTAAAAATAAAAAACTACTAGCTGTTGAGTCCCCCGAACCGACGCAATCTTAATATGAAACGCAAACCTAACTCCTACAACGACGACAGATTCAGCGACGCATTCCGAGACGAAGACTCCAGCTCATTTGGCGGACAGTCGCGCCGCCAACCTCAGTCAGGCAAACCCTCTTTTCTCAATTCCGCTACCCTAGGGATTTTAACAGCCGTTTTTATTCTGGGAGTTGGGATTGGCATCGCCTTTAGCTCCACAGCTACAATTAGCCCAGAAAACGTAGCATCCCGCGAATTTATCGATCGCAGCGCCCCCAACCCAGAACTTTGCGTGCAGTTTGGAGCCAGCGCGATGGTGACAGATCTGCGCCTCTACCTCACCCTCAACCCCTTTAACGTCTACATTTCGCAGCCGAGTATGCGTCCTGGCTGCGTCCTGCGAACTAATAACTGGGCAATTCTCGAACAAAGAAAACTGATCGACCAAAATCAAGTGCGCGAGTGCAAAAATCGCATGAACACCTTTGGCTTCACCGGGCCCTTGGAAGGTCAACCGGAAATTAACTGTATTTACCAAAACGACGGCGCTAAAAACCTGTTCCTCAACCAACCGGGTTCAATATCTCCAACGGTTGAAGGTCAAAATTTCTAAACCGCCAACGAGAGGGGTTTTTAGGCTTAGTGAAGTACAGATTTTGGCTGGGGACTTAGGCAAAGCCTAAGTCCTTTCTGTATGTCAAAATCACAAACCTAATTGAGGCAAATCTTCGGTTAACTGAACTTGCAAAATTTGGCCTGGTTGAATAGTAGCAGGTTGAGGAGCAGCGACGTAAGTTGTAGCAACACCTGCGGCCGCTCCAGCCAGCAAACCGATGCCGGAAAAGCCGCTCAGCAAGAACAAAGCGAAGCCACCAATACCGCTGTTGCGGAACAGGCTGCGATCGTCCGGCTGTTGTCGGCGGCCCGACACCGGTTCGGAGCGAGCAAACAGAGGAATATCGCGGCCGTTGAGATTAATAGCTTCCACCACAAATCGACTGCCGAGGTTAGTTGTTTCAAACCGACCGATGACTGGCGTATTCGCAGGTACGATCGTATTTCCGCTGCTGTCGAGAATTCCCTCTTGCAGCAGCAGCACTTCCTGTGGGCTGGGTTTTACACGGGCAAGGCGCAAAGGTCGATCGCCCGGGTACAGCAAATTAAGTTCCGCGCCTGCCGCCAACAAAACATTCGAGCCAGCGACAACTTGCCCACGCCGATTCGGGCGATCGCCAGGAAGCGGTTCGCCAAACGTCAGCATCGGCTGTCGGAGTCTAGCATCCGCCGTATTTTGAGGAGCTAGGCGGGGTACAGCAGCAGCTCGATAACCTTGGCGTTCATCAAGGCGAACACTGACTAAAGGCACTGTTATCGGTCGGATTTGGTCATTGGGAGTTGGCTGCGGTGCATAATTTGTCGCGAAATTCGGGGAAACAGGAGACGATTGCCGATCGACCTCCTCGGCTGCAGTTGAGTTAGAATCGATCGGCCGATCGTTTGGCGGTACTTGTATTCCCGGCTGGGATAGACTTTCGGGAATTTCCACCCTCTGAGTCAGTTCGATCTGCGGACGCAACACCCAGCGATTTTCTGCCCCGATTCTTTGGAATTCAATTTGTTCGCCGTTGAAAGCAGCTCCCGGAGCCAAATTGACCAAAATTCTGGTGGTTCCCGCCCGCAGTTGACTCACGCCCACAGAACGGACAGTGCCTTGCGGGTATAGCTGAGTTGCATCCACTCCGATCTCAGTATTGGGCAAATCCACAGCAATTTGACTCGGGTTGATTAGAGAATATTGGGGAGTCGTTCCCTCTGGGAGAGTAATTTCTAGCTGATTTGTAGCGGGATCGAATTGCCAACTTGTGACTGTAGAAGCATTTGCTGGTTGCTGCGTTATTTGCACAGTCGCTACTGTGGCGGCGACCAAACTCGCACCGATCGACACAGAGCCCAAAAGTGACGGTATCATACGCTTAACAGTCAATTTTGGTAAGTCTGCCCAAAATTTCGGCGATAATTTTTTGTGTTGCATGGCTGCGGCGTGAAAGTTAAAAATTTAACTAGCTTCGAGGATGATTTTTTTTGTGATAAGCTGTCGCGGGCGATCGTACTGGCTGCGGCAAGGGCGGCTTGACGCTGAAAGTTTAGCATTTAGTTGGTAATTGGGGAATTGGAAGTTAAAACTTTCTGGCTTTTGCCTGATGCCAACAGATACCCATTCATCCCTCTCCCCTCTGCGCCCTCTGGCGCTGGAGCGGTTCAATCATTCCAGTCCAGCCGGACTTGATATAAAGTCAGCAATAAGGTTCTGGGCATCGGAATGCAAGTCCCCTAATAGATGCGGACTTGCATTCCGATGCGGATAACCTTTGTGAGTTTTGCCTTAGCGAGAAAAAGTCACGCAATCGAGAGCAGTAATAGCATGGCTAGGGCCAAGAACATTAGCCAAAACCTCCCCAGTGGCAGCAACTTGCAGGACATAACCGTTCGGCACAGAGCTAATTTGTAAAGAATCAACACTCAAGTCGCCGGCGAAAACAAACTTGTCGGTTCCTACTTCAAAATTGAGGATAGTATCGATACCGCTGTTGCTATTTAACACAAAACGATCGCTCCCAGTACCTCCAATTAAAGTATCGTCTCCCCCGTCGCCAAACAGCCAGTCATCCCCTGCACCCCCATTGAGAATGTCGTTATCTTTCCCTCCGTAAATTGTATCGTTACCCTCATCGCCATTGAGACTATCTTGGCCTTCATTGGCGTAAACGATGTCGTCGCCGCTGCCACCGTTGATGCAGTCTTGCTGACCGTTTGCGCCCACGGGGCCTAGCTCATTTTCCCCCCGATCGCCAAAAATGGTATCGTTGCCATCACCGCCGCACAAAATATCGCTGCCATCATCGCCATAAATCAAGTCGCTGCCAGCATCTCCGTGTACTACATCGTCATCCTTGCCGCCCTGAAGAATATCGTTGCCAAAACCACCGCCGAGAGAATCGGAACTCTCGCCGCCGTTGAGATAGTCGTTACCATCTCCCCCAAACAGCAAATCGCGGCCGTTGACATCGCTGACTAATTGGTTTGCCACGCCGCCGTAAAGAGAATCGTCTCCCTCGTCGCCGACAATAGTGTCAGCACCGAGTTCGCCCCAAATCATGTCGTTATCTTTGCCACCGTAAGCTAAGTCGTTACCTTTGCCGGCAAAAATGCTGTCGTTACCGCTACCGCCACCAATGATGTCGCCGGTGTCGTTGCCGAAAATTAAGTCACCTTCATCGGTAGCATTTATGCTGCCTCGCGGATTGCCGTAGTCGCCGACGATCGTATCAGAACCTTGATTGCCATAGAGAGTATCGGAGTCGGTTTCGCCGAAAATACGATCGCCCCCTTTTCCTCCAAACGCCACATCCGGGCCGTTACCGCCGACCAAAGTATCGTCGCCTTCTTCGCCGTTGAGCAAGTCGTTGCCGCTGCCTCCAACCAGAAAATCTTGCCCCTCTGGGTCGCCGTCTAGGGAGTTTTGGACGCCGCCGAACAGAGAGTCGTCTCCGCTGTCACCGTAGAGGCTGTCCGGGCCCTTGTCGCCCCAAATCAGGTCGTTTTCTTTGCCGCCGTAAACGGTGTCTGCATCCTTGCCGGCGTAAACAGTGTCGTTACCTTGAGCGCCAGCAATAGCGTCGCTGGAAGAACCGCCGAAAATCAGGTCGCCGTCGTTACCTGTCAAGTCGATGTTGTTGCCGTTGTCGCCGACGATCGTATCGGAACCGCGATCGCCGTACAACGTGTCGGAATTGCGATCGCCAAATATGCGATCGTCTTGTTTGCCTCCAAACACCACATCACTTTCTTTGCCAGCGTAAACGATGTCGTTGTTCCTGCCGGCAGCGATGAAGTCTCGCTGTTGGTGTCCAAAGAGGATATCGGAACCGCCTTCGCCTAAAAGCGTGTCGTTGCCCTCAAAAGAGACAAAGAGTTCGTTAGAGTCGTTCCCTGTTAAATAATCGTCTTCGAGAGTCCCGATGACAGAGTTTTTGATGTCAATGAGTGCGGAGGCGCTGGAGTCGAAGTTGAGTATTTGGGAACGCTGGGGCTGGATAAATGCGATCTCCCTCAGCAGGGGCAAGGGTTCGCAACCGCAACCAGTATCCGGTTCGGGAACTGCGGCGAAAATAGGTGTCGGCGTTGGCCCGCCCGGAGTCGGAGTCGGAGTTGGCCCGCCCGGAGTCGGAGGTGGCCCGGCCGCAGCCGGAGTC
>NZ_JADEXD010000330.1 GCF_015207285.1 Tychonema sp. LEGE 07203
CCTATGCCCTATGCCCTATGCCCTATGCCCTATACCCTAGGCCCTATGCCCTATGCCCTATGCCCAATTCCCTAGGCCCTATGCCCTATACCCTATGCCCAATTCCCTATAATATCTGAGACAAAAACTTGCGGGTGCGTTCTTCCTTTGGGTTCTGAAAAAACTCTTCCGGCTTCGCTTCTTCAACTAAAACTCCGTCATCCATCAATACAATGCGATCGGCAACTTCGCGCGCAAACCCGACTTCGTGAGTCACCACTACCATTGTAATCCCAGTTTCAGCCAAATTTCGCATCACATCTAAAACTTCCCGCACCATCTCCGGATCTAATGCTGATGTCGGTTCGTCAAACAGCATGATTTTAGGCTGCATGGCTAGAGAACGTGCAATTGCTACCCGCTGCTGCTGTCCGCCAGAAAGTTGTCCGGGATATTTTTGTGCTTGTGACAAAATTCCCACTCTTTCTAACAGTTGCATCGCTACTTCTTCGGCTTTTTTCTTCGGCCAGCGGCGCACCCATACTGGTGCTAGCATGACATTTTGCAACACTGATAAGTGAGGAAACAGGTTGAATTGCTGAAACACCATTCCTACTTCCCGGCGAATTGTCTCGATGTTTTGCAAGTCGTGGGAAAGTTCGATTCCGTCGATCGTAATTTTACCTTGCTGATATGCCTCTAATGCGTTAAATGTGCGGATAAACGTCGATTTTCCCGAACCGGACGGGCCCATTATGACGACGACTTCGCCTCGGTTTACGTTCATGCTAACGCCTCGCAGTACGTGAAATTTTCCGTACCATTTGTGGACGTTTTCTGCTACGATTACTTGTTCTGGGGCTGTTAGTTGATTTTCCATATTTTTTTGACCGCTGATTTTAGCAGATGAACGCGGATGAACGCAGATAGATATTAACTTATGCAAATTGTCTAATGACTGATGACTGATGACTGATGACTCATCACTTTTACCTTTGACCTATTTCTAAACTTCGCTCTATTTTGCGGCTTGCTAATGACATTGAGTAGCAAAATACCCAATAAATTATGCCGACGAAAATGTAAACTTCGGCGTATCTGCCGATGTATGATGGATTTGCTAAAATTGCGCGGGATATTCCGATTAATTCTAACATTCCAAATAGCGCAAGTAGGGATGTATCCATGAATAATCCGATGAATTGACCGCCGATCGCCGGAATGACTATTCGCAGGGCTTGAGGCAGTACAATCAGAATTGTCAGCAGGGGTGTGTTTAGCCCGATCGCCCTTGCCGCTTCTATTTGTCCCCTAGGTACAGCCTGCAAGCCTCCGCGCACGTTTTCGGCTAAGTATGCCGCGCTGAATAATGTTAATCCGGCGATCGCCCTAATCACTCTATCCAATCTCGGATATTCGGGCGGCAAGAATAATTGCAGCATCACTTGACCTAAAAACAAAATGCCAATTAATGGCAAGCCGCGAACGATTTCAATGTATAATGTTGATAACAGTTTGACAACCGGCAAAGAACTTTGTCTGCCGAGGGCTAGCAATACTCCCAAGGGAAAGGAAAGCACAATGCTGATAATTGCTAAAAACAACGTCAGCACTAAACCGCCCCAATCGTTTGTAGAGACTTCTCTCAAACCTAACCCGCCTTTAATTAACCACAGAATCAGCGGGAAGGAAAGAACCCAAATTGTAGGCATCCAGCTAACCC
>NZ_JADEXD010000331.1 GCF_015207285.1 Tychonema sp. LEGE 07203
CCGCCACCACCGCAGGGCTGCGGGAATTTGTAACACTGGGGAATCACGTTGGGTTCACCAGACGGGAGTTTGGGACGAATGCCCGCTGCTAAAAGTTGGCTGCCTTGTGAATCGACGATCGAATTAAAAGTGCGATCGTCCCGGCCGCTGTTAAATGCCCGCACGCCGTCGGCCCAGACAATCATTTGAGGCAAATAATCCGGCTTCAACAGCCGCCGCAGTTGAAAGTCAACTACTTGTGCAGTTGCGCCGTTGATTGCAAAGTTGAATATTTTTAAGCCCGGACGCCCGGACACCGCCAAAGCTTGTTTTAGCTGTTTGGGATCGACGCCTTGCAAGGCGCGGGAACTGCCGACAATCAAAACATCTGGCGGCCCGACAGTCGCAACGTAGGATAGGTAAAGTTCTAGTTGTTCGTTGAGCAAATCGCTGCTGAAACTAACTGTACTGGCGGCTTGCGATCGGGTTGCGCTCGCTTGCTGTTGCGAATAAACCAGGTTTTTTGTGTACTCGATGACTTTTTTCTCGGCAAACGCCCGCCGGGGACTGCCGGGGGGAACCGCTTGCATCCAAGCGACGGCTTGCACCCACAGGGCTGCTACTTCGTCCCAGTCTCCTTTTGAATTGGCTGATTGAGCCAAATTAGAAGCTTGGGTGGCAAAGCTAATTGACTCCGCAAATGGGTCGTTTTGGGTGCATGAGGGAGCGCTGAGGGTTTTTGGGGTTTTGTTGGGGTTTCGAGCTAACACAGAGTTTGGCGGCTCCGCTAGGGCTGCGGATTCGATGCCGTTAGATGCCCCGGAGCTTTCGGGCGGGTTGGGCTGCGAACATCCGGCTGTTAGCGCGATCGCGGTTGCGGCGGCGCAGGTAAGTTTTAAGATGTTAGTGGTCAGGGTAGCAATATAGCGGCGAATCATACAGCTTTCACCGTTGGCGAAACATTAGTAGATATTACCGCAAACGGCAAGATGTGGCTGGCGATCGCGACTTTAATTTCGTATTTCTGTCTGAGATTCGATGACTGCTTCGGCTTCAAGGGCGATCGATCGCAATTTATCAAGAGTATCCTGCTTCGCACTCTGCCACAATCCCCGCTGGCGAGCTTCTAACAATCTTTCCGCCATATCTCGCAGCGCCCAAGGGTTATTTTCTTGGATAAATCCCTGCACTTTCTCATCAAAAATGTAAGCCTCTGCAATTCCTTCATACATAAAATCTTCTACACAATTTGCCGTCGCATCGTAAGCAAACAAAAAATCCACCGTTGCAGCAATTTCAAAAGCACCTTTATAACCGTGGCGCATCGCCCCCTCAATCCATTTGGGATTTACCGCCCTGCTGCGATAAACCCGCGCTATTTCTTCTTTCAGTTTTCGCACTTTCGGATTTTCAGGAATCGAATTATCCCCAAAATAAGTTTCAGGATTTTTGCCTTGCAAATTGCGAATTGCCGCCGTCATTCCGCCTTGGAATTGATAATAATCGTCGGAGTCGAGGATGTCGTGTTCGCGGTTGTCTTGGTTTTGCAGAACTATTTGCATTTGGCCGAGACGTTTTTCAAAGGCTTCTGGCGCACAACATCCCCATTCACCCCCCCTAGCCCCCCCTTGGTAAGGGGGGGGACAAGGGTTGGAATTAGCCCCCCCTTGGTAAGGGGGGGGACAAGGGTTGGAATTAGCCCCCCCTTGGTA
>NZ_JADEXD010000166.1 GCF_015207285.1 Tychonema sp. LEGE 07203
CCACGGCGGCCTATGCCCTATGCCCCATGCCCCATGCCCCATGCCCCATGCCCTAATAAACAGAGAAAGATTTAACGACTTTTTCAAAAGCTTCTTTTACCTTCGGCCAGCGTTCTTCGGTAGTGGAAACGTTAAGCGTAAAAAGTTTGCCGCGGCTGACGGCTACGCTGGCTAAGCTGTGCCGTTCTTGGTTTGGGAGTTTGACGGCGTATTCTAAAATGTAATAGCTTTTCGATCGCGATTCGCGAGCTTCTGCACTGATTAATTCAGCTTCGCGGCCAGAATCCGTCGAGACGAGGGAATTTTTGCTGAGCTTGTATCCCAAATCCGTCGGCGTTCCCAAATCCGCCAAAGTTTTGTCGCCCTCCACTGGGCTGATAACCACGCTGACATTCTCGGTTTGCTCGATTAAATCGCGGAACACCACGTCGGGCCCATTAGAAACTGCGATCGGCAGCCAGCCGTTAGGATAGAGAAATTGATAGCCGTCGCCAGTATCAACGTAGCTTTTGAGTCCGGTCACTTTAGACACGCAACCGGTCAAAGTGAGGCTGAGAACCACCAAAAGTATTGCCGCAATTCGTTTGAGCATTATTTTTACAGGTAGGGTGACACTAAAATATTTAATTTTAATTATCTCACCAAACCTTCCCCCTAAAAATAGTTAAGCTATGGATCGCCGTTTGTGCATTGCTGGCGAGCCATAGCCGTACAATTTAATTTTTATCAAAATAATTACAGGTTAGTTAGCCAGCTAATCAGTCCGTGCTTGGTCGAAACCTCTAAAGCCAAGAGAGAAACAAAGCCAATCATCGCAAGACGGCCGTTTAAGCGTTCTGCGTAGGGTGTAAAGCCGGTGCGGGGTTCGTCATCTATGTATACTGTCGGCTCGATCGCAAAATTGTTCATCTTGCCTTGGTCGTCCAGCATTAAACCTCTGTTAGTCATGTCTGTATCCTAAAATTGTTTTTGGTGTACTGTAACTAATTGTAACCGACCTGTGAAGAAATGTAAAGGAAAGTGTGAATTTTTTTTAAAATATCCTAATCTGACCCTAGTTTCCACCAAAAATGCAACGGTAGAAGGCTCAGGTCGCTATCCGGCGACCGATCGAGCTTAAATGTCTCAGTGCAAGGATTTGGGCGATTTCATCATCAAATCTTTGTATTTTTAAATACAATTTTCACCGCCAATCCAACAAAGCCAGCTTAGATATTCGTCGTTGGCAATGCAGTCACTGTGGAACAATACATGACAGCGATATCAATGCCGCTACAAATATCAGAAATCAAGGTTTGCGACTTTGGGCGGGAGGGCATCTCGCTACAGCTTCTGGAAAAAGAGCAACACCTAGCAAAGGCACTGCTTTTGTCAGGCATCCTTCAGTGAAGGAAGAATCCTCTTGCCTTTAGGCAAAGGAATTGTCAAATAATCAACGCTCCGCCAACCTCAAATCTAAAATCTCAAATCCCATGAGAGTAGACTCTTAACCCCGGAAGGGGGAGGATAGAGTTGAGAGGCGCAAAAGTTGATGGTGTGTCGCAAATCCCAGACTGGGATTTGACGAAAATTGTGGAAAGGAGGAAAAAGTTATGCGGGCTAGTCTGGAAATGCGGTGGTTTTATAGCGGTGCGCTGCCAAAATCGATCGGGCAATGGTTTGGCAGCGAGAGTCTCGGAGGGTATCTGTCGCCGCCAGAAGAGCGCGAAGACATATATTTGCTCGTACCCGACTGCGACTACTTGGGAGTCAAGCTGCGCGGGAAAGCCTTAGAGGTAAAGTGGCGGCAGGCAGAGTTAGGGGCGATGCCATTCGGCAACCGCTGGGAAGGCAAAGCCGAAAAATGGCTGAAGTGGGTTTGTGCCGACACGGTAGCACCCGTACCGGCGGAAATTCTGGCAACAGGAAAGTGGGTGGGAGTCAAGAAAAAGCGAGCACAGCGTCTTTACCAAGTTTCGGCCCCTGGTTCCCCGATGCCAGTGCCCGTGGAAGCCCCAATTCCCCAAGGTTGCAGCGTCGAAGTTACTCAATTGAACATTAACGGCAGCCCGTCGTGGACTTTGGGATTTGAAGCGTTTGGTAGCGAAAGTTGTTTGATAGAAAACCTGGAAACAGTAGCTAATTGGACTAGCAAAAGCTATCAGGCGCAAAAGTTAAAAGCTGAGGATTCTTGCGGTTATCCGCGTTGGCTAGCAGGCAAGTAAGATCGAATCTCTCAGCATCGGAATTATTCATATCTCTTCTCTGGAATCTGCGCGAATCAGCGTCAATCCATTTTTATCTGCGGTGATAAATTATCTTGTTTTCACCGCAGATACAGGCAAATAGACACAGATTAACGCAGATGAACGATCTCGATTTTGGTTGCAGCGTTTGCGGTTGACTGTTCACTGGATTTTACAATTCCTATGCTACCGGATTCGATCTAAAAAGAAAGAGGGGGAACTGTTTTGAATTTTGAACTAAAGCGCGGCACGTTCAAAAAAAGACTTCTCCAGAAAAGTTTCCAATTCTTTCCCTCTCTCATTCTCCTACTCAGAAATGCTCCCCACTCTGCCAGCACTTCTGAGAATTTGACAAGCCAAAATCGCCGCCCCGAACCCATTATCAATATTCACCACACCCACACCAGCCGCACAAGAATTCAGCATAGTTAAAAGAGGAGCAATCCCGCCAAGACTCGCCCCGTAACCGACACTTGTCGGCACAGCAATCACCGGACAATCCGCCAAACCCGCAACTACACTCGGCAAAGCACCTTCCATACCCGCAACCGCAATCAACACATCAGCATCATCAATCACGTGTCGGTTGCTCAGCAAGCGGTGAATTCCAGCAACTCCCACATCCCACAAACGCCGCACCCCAAAACCGCAAAGTTCCGCCGTCACAGCCGCCTCTTCCGCCACAGGCAAATCCGCCGTTCCCGCACTGATAATAGTCACAGTACCCGGATGCTGCGGAGTTGGGGAATCAGCAGAAATTGCACAAATTCGAGCCTTTTGGTAGTAGCACAAATCGGGTATTTTTTGTTGCAATCGCTCGAAAACTTCCGGTTCAATTCGCGTCGCCATCACCACAGGATTTCGCCGGCGCATCGCCTCGATAATCTCAACAATTTGGTCTGGTGTTTTCCCTAGGCCCAAGATGACTTCTGGAAAACCGGTTCTTAAGGTGCGGTGGTGGTCAATTTTGGCAAAATCGCCGACTTGTTCAAAGTCAAAATGCTTTAATTTGTCCAAAGCTGCGGTGGGACTTACATCGCCCGCCGCCACAGATTCGAGTAACTTTTGTAAAATTTCAGGTTGCATAAATATTAGTCAGTTGTCAGTTGTTAGTTGTCAGTTGTCAGTTGTCAGTTGTTAGTTGTTAGTTTTTAATTGTCAGTTATCAGTTTTTAGTTGTTAGTTTTTAATTGTCAGTTATCAGTTTTTAGTTGTTAGTTTTTAATTGTCAGTTTTTAGTTGTTAGTTGTTAGTAACAACTAACCAATAACCAATAACCAATAACAACTAACCAATAACAACTAACCAATAACTAATAACCAATAACAACCAACCAATAACAACTAACCAATAACAACTAACTATTCTGTTATTTTCAGCTCGTACAAATTCCAGAAAGCACCGCCCAGCGCACTGTAACGAATTCCCGAAATGCGATCGCGCACCGCCTGAAAAGTCAGCGGATTCACCATATAAACAAAAGGCACTTGTTCCGCTATAATCTGCTGCGCCTCCCCGTAAAGCTGCTTGCGCTTCGCCTCATCAAGCTCTTGGGAAGCCTTCACATAAATATCATCAATTTTTTGTTCCCAGTCGTAAACTTCCCAACCTTTAATCGGCGGTTCTCCGGCTTGCGGGCCCTGGTTGAAACTGTGCAAAGTCCCATTGACAGACCAAATATTGTAGCCGCTGTGCGGTTCAGTGCCTCCGGTAAAACCGCCGAGGTAAGCATCCCAATTCCGCGTCAGGCGCAGCTTTTCCACATAAGTGTTAAAACTCAGGAACTGCGTGTCAATTTGCATTCCCAGTTTGCTCAAATCTTGCTTAATTTGCGTTGCCATTTGTTCCCGCACTTTTTTACCCGCAGCTATCAACAAAGTAAATCGAACTTTGTTGCCTCCAGCATCCAACAATTCGCCGTTACTATTATACTTGAAACCTGCACTCAAGAGTAACTTTTTTGCTTTTTGCGGGTCGTAACTGTAGGTTTTCAATCCCTGTTCGGGAGACAAGTAAAACGGACTTTGGGCCGGAATTGGCGAGTGCAGCGGCTCGCCGAGTCCGCGATAGATATTGTTAGTCATGGCGGAGCGGTTGATGCCGTAGGCAACTGCTTGCCTAAATTCCTGATTGGTAAACCAGCGAGACTTAACCGGGTCTACAAACGTCTTGTTTTGAGCGTTGCGCCCTCTATTCAGATTGAAGCACATAAACACGCTGCCAGTATCGGGCCCGCCGTTAAAGACCGTATATTTGCCGCGTTTTTCCTCCCGTTTCAGCAGCGGAAATACCTCTGGCTGCACGTCCAAGGTATCTAAATCGCCCGATCGAAAATTCAGCAGTTGATTGTCAGTATTTTCGATTATTTGCCAAACAATTTGCTGGATGTAAGGCTGAGAATTTCCCTCGGCATCTTTGCGCCAAAAATACGGATTTCGTTCCAAAACCACGCGCTGATTGGGAGTATAACTCAGCATTCGGTATTGGCCGTTACCGACAATTTTTTTCGGATCGGTATTCGTACCCCAAGTAGTCAGGAACTGGGGGTTGCCGTCGGCATCGGTATTGCTGACAGATTCCTGTAAAATATGAGCTGGTAAAATTGGAATTCCTCCAGCATATCGAATAAAAGGAGCAAAAGGTTCTGCAACGGAAAATTCAACGCGGCGGCTGTCAATTTTTTTGAGTTTTGGGAATTGGCGACTCGTACCAACTCTCAGAGTATCTTTCAAGCTGCTAGGGATTTTGTCATTGAAATAAATTTTTTCATAGCTGAAGATAATGTCATCTGTTGTCATGGGTTCGCCATCAGACCATTTCAATCCCTCTCGCAGGGTGAAGACAATCTTTTTGCCGTCTTTAGATACTTTCCAGGACTCTGCTAAACCTGGTTCTAGCTGAGATGTCAAGCCGTTTTCGTTAATCAATCCCTCGTACATATAGCCAAAAACGCTATATGCAGACTGATTTAGCGGGTAGTTGAAGGTAGACGGGCCGCTGGGGGTGGGAACTACGAGTCTGTTGGTTAATTGCGATCGGGCGGGACGACAAGCAGACAGACTGATAGTGGCAATTAGAGCTAGCAAAACAGCCAACCAGCGGCGCTTTGAATGTAAAATAGAGAAATTTTTCATAATAATTTACTGTAGCACCTGCGTGCGATTATGACTGAGATTGTAGCCAACCTAGAAAATCTTTAGTGACTGAGAAATACTTGGTTATCCCAACTTCCCGCAAAGCATCTTGAACTTCGGGAATTTGGCGAAATTTTTTGATGTTCCCGCTTAGAAATGCTTTGGTTTCTGTGGGGTGCAAGCGGGCATGACTCAGGATACAGTGTAGAATCAAATTGTCTGTTGGATCTTTGGCAATGAGAGTTTTGTTTAAACTTGCTTGAATAATATTAGCTATTAAATCAATCATCTCAGCATTTTGAGACAACTGCTCAATAGATTCGCGCAGGCGCAAATTTATATCCTCTAGTCGGTTTTCATGGTCGATTTTAGACTGACCTAAGTTGAAAAATAGAGAGCGGGCATGGTGTGATGTCAAATCTCGGTTAGCCTCACTGATTTGATTTTTAAGTTGCTGTTTAAAATAGTTGTGTCGCTGCACTTCGTCCTCTAAAGCAGAGAAAGATTCCATGTAGCAAATGCTGGGTATTGTCAACTGTACAGATGCTGGCGTTTGCATCAGCAACGTCGTACTTGCTTGAGGGTGACGCCCTGTGGCAATACTCATCAAGAAGTTGGTCTCGATATACAAAATTGCCAAGTTGCACTCCTGATTTTGTTGTTCCACCAGCCAGCCTTTGTAACAAGCCAATTATTGCTATCTGTTCTGATGCTGCTGGCATTTCCGATTTCCAGTTATACGCGAAGTCTCGCAGCCACGATTCGATCAGACTCTCTAAGTAACGCTCAGATATCCATTTTTTACCAAATTCAGGCTCATAATGGCGAAGTATCTCACCAGTGTTTAGAGAGCACACGGGTTCAGATAAATTTACTCCGTCCCATTTGAAAATCAGAATTTCTTCGGTGTCAACGAACATGGCATAGGGAATTATGGTGCGCTGCTCGGATATCTTAGCTAACACAGCTTTCATCCAAGATATCATGTAGTCAGCAATCCTCTGCTTTGCTGCTTGTTCTTGAGCTTGAATGATTTTAACCTCGATTAGCACGACTACCCGATCGTCTTTATCGAGAGCGATGATGTCAACGTCGATCGGTGTTGTAATTTCCAAGTTTTCGGCGAGCATAGATTTGACTCCTAAATGGCTTAAAAATCCTTAGAATCTGACAACTATTTTAGCATCAACAAAACTACAGCGTAGGCTGCGATTCCTTCTTCTCTCCCCACAGGGCCTAACTTTTCGTTGGTAGTTGCTTTGATGCCTACTTGGTCTGGTTTTAAGTTGAGGACGCTAGAAAGCCGATCGCGCATTTGCTCAATATACGGTTTCAGCTTGGGACGTTCGGCCACCACCACCGAGTCAATATTGCCAATTTCCCAGCCTTTATCTAATATTAACTGATTGACTTGTTCTAGCAACACTAGACTGTCTGCACCTTTCCATTTTGGGTCAGTTGGCGGGAAATACAGGCCGATATCTCCCAAGCTGAGAGCTCCCAGCATCGCGTCCATAATCGCGTGGGTAAGCACGTCTGCGTCGCTGTGTCCTAATAAGCCTAATTCGTGGGGAATGTGTACGCCGCCGAGGATTAGGGGGCGTTCTGGAACTAAGCAGTGAATGTCGTAGCCGTTACCGATGCGGATGTTCATGTAAAAAAAAGTAGATGTTTGCCAAATGCAGACAGCAGACAATTATTTCACAGTCTGTGTCGAGATTAGTCAGTTTTTTGGGCGATCGACCTTTTTTACTTTTCGGCAGATATTGGAGGAATACGATCGGCTGTTAAAATTACAACTTTTCCATCTTGCCAAATCGCAATAGATTCGCCTAATTTGCGGTGTTTTTCAATGGCAGCCGCAATGGCAGCTTTTACTCCATCATTAATCTTTGTAGATAAAAGTTGTCTGGGTTTTAATGTGTTCATTTGACCAATGACCAATGACCAATGACCAATGACTTCTTCCATCTACTTGAGTTAATTAATCTTCCAACAAATCCGGCCGCCTTTGGCGAGTTCTTTCAATTTGCTGTTCCTTGCGCCAGCGAGCAATTTCTGCGTGATTGCCAGACAGCAATACGTCGGGAACCTTCAATCCCCGGAAATCGGCCGGTCGAGTGTACTGCGGATAATCCAAAAGTCCGTCTTCAAAACTCTCAAACTTCAGCGAATCTTCCTTTGCGACAGTTCCCCGCAACAATCGTAAAACCCCATTTATCAAAGCCAAAGCCGGAATTTCGCCCCCGGTGAGCACAAAATCGCCTAGAGACACTTCGCGAGTTACCAAATGCAGGACTCGATCGTCCACACCTTCATAGTGCCCGCAAATCAACACTAACTGATCGCGATCGGTGGCGAACTCCCGAAACATCGGCTGCTGCATTGGTTCGCCCTGCGGAGTCAGCAAAATCACCTCGCGCCTCGGTAACACAGGTAGTGACTCCACCGCCGTAAAAATCGGTTCCGGCTTCATCAGCATCCCGACTCCGCCCCCGTAAGGCTCGTCATCGACTCGCTGGTGCTTGTCTGTGGTAAAATCGCGGGGATTGACAAAATTCACCTCAGCAATATTTTTAGCTAAGGCTTTGCCCATCAATCCCGACTCCAAGGGAGCCCGGAAAAAATCTGGAAATAGAGTAACAACGTCAAATCGCACAACAATCGGAATTTATTGATACATCACCTCTAGTTTGACCCTTAGAGGGATATCCTTTTTCATTAATTGCATTATTATTTATAATTTCTTATAATTTGTGAGAATTGTTGCAGGTTAAATCCTTTTCTTTTGTCTGGTGGCCGATTTTGTTGTACAAAAATAACCAGTTCTCAGGACAGCGGCTTGGGTAAACTAGCCCCCAAACAACTGCAGGAGCGCGCGATCGGCGATTCTTGAAGAGGGATAGCTGCGCTGCGCGTACCTCACTCGTACAAAAAAATATTCGCTCTAAAAAAGCCCCATTCTACGCACAAGCACGGCAAAATTGAATTTCACATCCACCAGAGGAAGACACACCATGCAGCAGTTGACATCTCCAGCCCTCGAACAAAATCTTCCCCAGCGCATCAAAACCTCGATTATGGTGATCGGAGGAGCCGAAGACAAAGTTCACGGGCGAGAGATTCTGAATACCTTTTTTTGCCGTGCTGGGGGTACAAACGCTCGGCTGGCGATCGTCCCCTGCGCTTCGCGAGATCCCGAAGGAACTAGCAACCGCTACCGCACTATATTTGACGACATGGGCGTTAGCGCCGTCAAAGTAGTTGACATCCGCGAGCGCCAACAAGCAGAAAATCCCGTGTGGAAAGATTACTTAGAAGACTGTACGGGCGTATTCATCACAGGTGGCGACCAACTGCGGCTCTGCGGGCTGCTGGCGGACACCCCGCTGATGGAAAAAATTCGCAAAGAAGCTCAAGAAGGCAAGATTACCCTCGCCGGCACCAGCGCGGGTGCTGCGGTGATGGGATATCACATGATTGCAGGTGGGGGAAGTGGCGCGTCGCCGAATCGTTCTTTAGTAGATCTGGCAAACGGACTAAACATTATACCGGAGATTCTCGTAGATCAGCATTTTCACAACCGGAACCGCATGGCTCGCTTGCTGTCGGCTGTAGCTTGCCATCCCGATCGCCTCGCTATTGGTATTGACGAAGACACCTGCGCCTTGTTTGAGGGAGACGATACTCTGAAAGTTCTCGGTAAAGGCACTGTGACTATTGTTGATTCTAGGGCAAATTTTTATACCAACGAATCCCAAGTAGGAGCGACAGAACCCTTAAGTTTGTTCAATATGCGCTTGCACGTTCTGTGTCACGGAGATTGCTACAATATGCCCCTAGGCAAACCGATCGCATCGGCAGCCAGTTCCGAGTCGGGGTGGCCCTCGGAATGCCGCACAGCAAACTAACTAATGCAGAATATTAGAATCATTGATTCGGGGAAAATTCGGCGACATTGCGGTCGAATCATCGATACAACAATAAAATAGATTAACCGTGCAGCAGCAGGCTGACACTAGAAGGCAGAATTACAGAAAATTCTACCTTCTGCCTTCTGGTTGATGGTGCCAGGTCATGAATGTTCAACACTAAACCGCCCAAAAATCGGCACTTTGCCCCCGACGCTGCGAGTGTGGAGATGCCAAGATTTTAGACTTTGGTTCAATCTTCCCGATCGATCTTCTGTGGAGTAAATCCCAAATCTTAAATGGAAAATGGAAAATGGAAAATTGACATCAAAACAGGAAATTCAGTGGCAAACTGTTCGCAGCGAACAGTCGATCGTCCAAGTAAGCTTGAAATTGAATAAATGCTCCAATTACCTATAAAATTGCGCGACCCATACCTTTCTAAAAGTCATGAAAATACTTAAAATCCAGACCTTACGCGGCCCCAACTACTGGAGCATCCGACGCCACAAACTCGTACTCATGCGTCTGGATTTAGAGGAGTTGGCAGATAAAACCACATCGGAAATTCCCGGCTTTTACGAAGGCTTGACCGCAGCACTTCCGAGTTTGGACGACCATCACTGTTCTCCCGGCCATCGGGGAGGCTTCCTGCAACGGGTCAGAGAAGGCACAATGATGGGACACGTAATCGAACACGTAGCCCTAGAACTTCAGGAAATGGCAGGAATGCCGGTCGGGTTCGGTCGCACCCGCGAGACTGCTACACCAGGGATTTACCAAGTAGTAATCGAGTATCAAAACGAACAAGCAGGTCGCTATGCCACCAGGGCGGGGGTGCGGATGTGCCAGAGCATTGCCGATACAGGCTCTTATCCGGCGGCGGAATTAGCCCAAGATTTGAGAGACCTCAGAGAGTTTGCTTTGTCTGCAGCCCTCGGGCCGAGTACCGAAACCCTGATCAAGGAAGCAGAAGCGCGGGGGATTCCCTGGATACCCTTGGGTGCCCGGTTTATGATTCAACTCGGCTACGGAGTTCACCAAAAGCGGATTCAGGCAACTCTGAGCAACCGCACGGGAGTTTTGGGGGTAGAACTGGCCTGCGACAAGGAAGGTACCAAAAATATCCTGGGCGCGGCGGGCGTACCGGTGCCGAGAGGAACGGTGATTCATTATTTGGACGAACTGCAGGGGGCGATCGAAGATGTGGGCGGTTTTCCGATCGTCCTCAAACCCCTAGACGGCAACCACGGCCGCGGGATTACGATCGACATCAACTCCTGGGAAGTAGCAGAAGAAGCCTACGACTTGGCCAGCGCCGCCTCGAAAACAAAAAGCGTGATTGTCGAGCGCTACTACACCGGCCGCGACCACAGAGTGTTAGTAGTCAACGGGCAAGTCGTAGCAGTCGCAGAACGAGTCCCCGCTAACGTTGTGGGCAACGGCAGGGATACAGTAGAACAGCTCGTTGCAGAAGTAAACCGAGACCCGCAGCGCGGAGACGGACACGACAACGTACTCACCCGGATCGCGATCGACAAATTGACCCTCGATTTGCTGCAAAAACAAGGCTACGCGATGGACTCCGTAGTGCCCGCCGGCGAAAGAGTATTTTTGCGCGCCACAGCAAATTTGAGTACCGGTGGCATTGCAGTCGATCGCACCGACGAAATCCACCCAGAAAACGTCTGGCTGTTTTCCAGAGTCGCCAAAATCATCGGTTTGGACATCGCCGGCATTGACGTAGTAACAGACGATATTTCTGTGCCCCTGCGCGATACGAACGGCGTGATCGTCGAAGTCAACGCAGCACCGGGTTTCAGAATGCACGTCGCGCCCAGTCAGGGTTTGCCCCGCAACGTTGCCGGCGCAGTCTTCGATATGCTTTTCCCCTCGCCTCAACACAGCCGGGTGCCGATTTTAGCCGTGACTGGAACCAACGGCAAAACTACAACCACTCGCCTGCTGGCCCACATCGTCAAGCAGACCGGTCAAATCACCGGCTACACGACTACCGATGGCACTTACATCGGCGATTATTTGGTTGAAAGCGGAGATAATACCGGGCCGCAAAGCGCTCAGTTGATTTTGTCCGATCCGACGGTGGAAGTGGCGGTACTCGAAACGGCCAGAGGCGGAATTTTGCGATCGGGCTTGGGCTTCAATCAGTGCGATGTCGGCGTAGTCTTGAACGTCGCAGCGGATCATTTGGGAATCGGCGACATCGACACCGTGGAACAACTCGCCAAACTCAAGAGCGTCCTCGTCGAGTCGGTAATGCCCAAAGGCTACGCAGTTTTAAATGCAGACGACCCGCTAGTAGCACAAATGGCGCAGCGTGTCAAGGCTCAAATTGCATATTTTTCGATGGACCCGGACAACGAACTGGTTGCCAAACATACCGCTGCCGGCGGGCTGGCGGCAATTTACGAAAATGGGTATTTGTCGATTTTGAAAGGCGATTGGACGCTGAGAATCGAGCAGGCTGTGAACGTGCCGCTGACGATGGGCGGGCGCGCGCCGTTTATGATTGCCAATGCTTTAGCAGCTTGTTTGGCGGCCTTTGCCCAAGGCTTGAAAATAGAAGATATTCGGGCAGCTTTGTCAAGCTTCCAGGCATCGGTAGGTCAAACTCCCGGACGGATGAACTTGTTTAATTTGGGCAGCTATCACGCTTTGCTGGACTACGCCCACAACCCGCACAGCTACAAAGCTTTGGGCAGTTTTGTGCTGAATTGGCCGGGAATGCGGATCGGGGTAGTTGGTGCTCCTGGGGACAGGCGAGATGAAGATTTTGTCACCTTGGGCAAACTTTCGGCCGAAATGTTCGATCGCATTATTGTTAAAGAAGATATTGACAGGCGCGGGCGAGAACCGGGTGTGGTAGCAAAGTTAATTTGCCAAGGGATTGCAGACGGGATTTCTGCCCGCACGGGCGATCGATCTAAAGTTGCATACGAGTTGATTCTCGACGAAACAACGGCTGTTAACAAGGCTTTAGACGAAGCGCCCGCTGGCAGTTTGGTGGTAATTTTACCCGAAGGTGTCACAAAAGCTTTGGGTTTAATTGAAGCCCGGAAACCGATTCAGGAATTGGCGGTAAATCCCAGTAATGTCGATCGATCTTTGGAATCGCCCGACAGTTTAAAACCAACCGTTGTGAATCAAGGCTAAAGTCTTAAGTCTCATTGAATTAATAGGTTGGGTTAACGAAAAGAAACCCAACCTTTTTGTTGTGAAATTGATTCCAATTCTCAAGTCTGAGTCTGTTGCATCTGCAAATACTCCAAAACCAGCAACCGCAAATAATCTAGCATTCGGATATAAGAGCGCATTTGAAGATAGCCCGATCGCGTTTCAGCGTAAAAATAACTAATCGCAGAACGATCGAATACCCTAAGCTGATGTAAATTTGCTATCGCTTCCTCACGATGCTCAACTCCTGCGCTAGTCTCAATCTGACTAGCATAACCGCGAATGCTAACTGTCAGTAACTCAAGCTCCTCCAGAAACGAAAACTCTTCCTCGGAACCAAGATAGTTCTGAGCTATCTCTTGGCGCTCTGATTTAGTGTTTTGATAGTCAATCGTCAACTGTGCCAAAAGCTGCACAATAATATCTTGCTGAATCGCTAACTTGTTTTGAACTTGTGTCATAAAGTTCCTCTATCCCACTCAGCAAGATATTGCTGTAACTCGATAAATTCAGTGTTGGAATAGTCTTCAAACAGTCGATCTAAACAAGGATCTACAGATGATTAGTCTGGCATTCTCACTCTCATTTCAGAGGATATTAGTGAGTATAGCTTTCTAGGCAAAAGATCGATCGCCTTTTAGATCGAATCCACTCTTCATCCTCCTGCATTCATCACTCTCAACTCTTCCTCTGTGTTCTCTGCGTACTCAGGGTAAGCTCATCTAATTTGGTATAAATTGTACTTGACAAAAAGACAACTATAGAAAACGTGGCATTTACGTATTAGCAATTCTATAATGCCTGAAAAGCTAAGTCATCAAGCGGTAAAACTCA
>NZ_JADEXD010000004.1 GCF_015207285.1 Tychonema sp. LEGE 07203
GACATCGGGGCGGGCGTGATTCTGGGTGCAGGGGTGCTGGTAGTAGGTGCGGGGACGATCGGCGAAAATGCCTGTATTGGTGCGGGGACAACGCTGATCGATCCTTGTATCGACAAAATGCAAATTTTGCCAGCAGGTTCTCTGCTCGGAGATAGCAGCCGCCAACTACCGACAGCAGCAACCGCAGAAGCAGAAGCAGCCCCGGAACCGGAACCGGAACCTCCCTCCGTTAGTACGCCAGCCGTCGATCGACCGATCGATGAGCCAACCGCCGCCGCCCCTACACAGCCTCAAACACCGCCGGAGACATCCCCACAACCGCTGCAAGACACTGCCTCAGACCAGCCCCAACCAGCAGATACCCCAACTATTCTGTACGGCCAAGCTCACATCAATCGGCTGCTGGGGACGCTGTTTCCGCACCGACAAGCTTTTAATCGATCGGACGAAAACGGTCAAACTCTTTCGGGCGGTTCCGGGTAGCGGTGAGTCGATTTTAGATTTTAGATTTTAGATTTATTTCGCAGATCAATCTCTCGGATTGAAATTTTGTCTAAATTTTGGGCTTGACCCTCAAAACTGTCAAGGGCCTGTATTGACAATGTTGGGGCGTGGTCATTTCAGCAAAAGGCAGCTATGCTGAAGGCAGAAAGAAATATAAATAAATAGGTAATCTTATATTATTGGTAGCTCAGCAATTTTTAAGGCTTTGCAGCAGAAATCTGTGTCTTGCAGCTCGTGCAGTCTGTCTTGTCATCTGAGAAACTACAATTATCCACAAATTTTAATTTTGAGAAGTTTCTAAAGGTAATTGAAGATGGACGGACAAATAGATCGTAAAATTGACCCCGATCGCTCGCAGCGCCAAGAATATTTCAAAGATACTGCTTTGGGTTTAGTATCTACCAAGAGTTTTCCGGCGATTGTCGGGACTGCTGACATGATGCTGAAGTCGGCTGGGGTGATTTTAGTAGGATACGAAAAAATTGGTTCCGGTCACTGTACGGCGATCGTCCGCGGCAGAATTTCGGACGTGCGCTTGGCTGTGGAAGCAGGAGCTCAGACTGCTGAACAGTTCGGACAGTTTGTTTCTAAATTGGTGATTCCCAGGCCTTTGGCTAATTTGGAAGTGGTTTTGCCGATCGGCTTTCGGCTGACTGAACTCTCCGAAAGCGGCAGTTATTCTCGGCTGAGCAATCAGGCGATCGGTTTGCTCGAAACGCGGGGATTTCCGGCAATGGTCGGTGCTTGCGATGCTATGCTCAAATCCGCAGACGTACACTTGGCCGCCTACGAGAAAATTGGCGCAGGTTTGTGCACGGCAATTATTCGCGGTGCTGTCGCAGATGTCGCAGTAGCCGTAGAGGCCGGGATGTACGAAGCTGAGCGGATTGGCGAGTTGAACGCGGTGATGGTAATTCCGAGGCCCTTGGAAGATTTGGAACAAACTTTGCCGCTGGCGAGTTGCTGGATAGAACACCGCAAACCCGTGATGATGCCTGTTTCGGTTAAGGAAAAAGAACAAGAATTGATCGAACTTCCAGATTTGGAGAAATTGAGAGTTTATGTGGAAGAGGAAGTCGAGCGGTAATCGGTAATTTGTATGCAATCAGCCAGCCAAAGTTTTGAGATACCTGCTGGGAGAAATACTGAGAGGAAGTTGCTCAACAGGATATAAATTTTACTCTATCTAAGTGCGTACAACAATTTATACCGATCGGGCTTGTCAAGCTTAATTTGGCGATCGAGCCGATCGCAGTCGCATCAACAGATACAGAGTACCAAGGAAAATTAGACTTGGGAGCGAAACTCAATCGGGTAACAATCGAACTGATATCGAACTGATGAAATAAATCCAGCCGAGTTGCAAGCTCTTCCAACATGATTTAACTGCTGTTAAGATCGACTTATATCGTGGACGGTTGCATCGGAATAATAAAATCGAGTCAACAGTTAACACTCAACCATTCAGTTTTTCGACCGCCAGTCAACTCTCAACAGTCAACTCTCAACAGTCAACAATCAACAATCACCTGACGGTACAACCGAAATTGATATTAAATCCTGTTTTGGGTAGATTTTCTTGAATAACTCAAGAGTTACTCTGGGGGTAAGTGGAAGCTCTTTCAACAGATTAACCTCTGTGGAACTCAAAACTGATTGCAAAGACATCACGCCGAGAACCAAGCAATCCTGAAAGTTGACCCCACCCAAGAACAGGTACCGTCTCCCCGACGCTCTGATGTAGAGATCCTAAAATTTTAGACGGCGGTTGTTGCTCCCAGATTCCAGGCTGCAAGTAAATCTCAAATCTCAAATCGAATATTCTCAAATCGACTTACCTATGAACCTCCAACAATTTTACAAGCGCGGTTTGCATAGCGCCAAGAAAGGAAATTACGAAGCGGCAATCGAAGACTTCGATCAGATACTGCAAGCCAATCCCGCCGATGCCAAGGCATATAACAATCGCGGCTTAGTCTACTATTACATGAAAGACTACCAAAGGGCGATCGCAGACCTCAGCCAAGCACTAGATATCAATCCTAATTTGTTCGAGGCTTATCTGAATCGAGGCAATGCTTGGCGGCATCTCGGAGAAAACGACAAAGCCATTGAGGATCTCAACTGCGCGTTAGCAAACAAGCCAGACAGTCACGCTATTTACAACAACCGGGGACTCGTACTGGCTAATTTAGGACATTACGAAGAAGCAATAGAAGACTACAATCGAGCTCTATCTATCAATTCCCAAAATTATAAAACTTATTACAACCGGGGTCGGGCTTACTACCTTTTGGGAGAAAAAGAGGCAGCAATAGAGAACTTTAACGAAACGCTGCGGTTGAATCCTAGATATATCAAAGCTTACATAAATCGCGGTCTCTGTTACCACCAATTAAAAGACAATACGCAGGCGATCGCCGATTATAACACTGCACTCGGCATCAGTCCCAACAATGTTTATGCGTATTATAACAGAGGATGCGTCCGCTATAAATTAAAACAAATGCAGCTAGCAATAGAAGACTTTGACAAAGCAGTGGAACTCGATCCAAACTATGTCAAAGCTTATCTCAACCGAGGTTTAGCGCTGTACAAACTCGGAGATGTGGCAGCAGCCAACAAGGATTTTTACCACGTCATGTGCATTAACGCTGAAGCTTATTTATACTATCAAGCCCAGCGCTGCACGCCTGACATTAATTCCTACTTCAAGGAAGCGCCGCAAATGGAACAGAATAATGCTGTAGAATACTACAACACCACATTAAATACAATGTCAACGTCTCTAAGTTCGGCAGCATTAAACTCGATTTGGAATCAAGAAGATTTGGATAGCAGAGACTCGATTATCTGTGAAGGTGAATTTCTCAATGAATGAATTGGTCAGTAGTCATTAGTCATGAGTCATTAGTCATTAGTGATTAGTCATTAAGTGGGTAATCGGAAAAAACACAAGTTCAGAAACCCGGTTTCTTGCGTGGTTTCTCGTTACCCAACACAAAATCTCATAGAAACCGGGTTTCTCGCCCCGATGCGTAAGCCGTGAAACCTTTGCTACCTGTTGATAAATAGTTCGCTGACATCAGAAACCCGGTTTCTTGCGTGGTTTCTCGTTACCAAACACAAAATCTCATAGAAACCGGGTTTCTCGCCCCCGTGAGAGGTTTTTAATACCGATTCGGTAGCCGTTAAAAATTCAAGCCCTTACTGTAAAAAACAGCAAGGACTTTAATCGTTTATCCCTGAGTTTTAAGGACTTGCATTCGCAACCATCAAACCTTAAATACTAGCCATCACTTCGCGGGCGGCCGCCAAAGTACGATCGATATCCTCATCAGTATGAGCCAAAGAAGTGAACCCAGCCTCAAACTGCGAAGGAGCCAGATAAATACCGTGTTCCAACATTCCGCGATGAAAACGGCCAAACTTTGCTACATCCGACTTCTTAGCATCATCGTAATTGTGCACTGGGCCCGCCGCAAAAAACAAGCCAAACATCCCGCTAATTTGCCCGCCACAAGCCGCGTGTCCGGTTTCTAGAGCAATTTTCAGCAATCCGTCGGACAGTTTTTTCGTAATCCTATCCAACTGTTCGTAAGTGCCGGGTTTTTGCAGCAATTCCAAAGTTTTAATCCCAGCAGTCATCGCCAAAGGATTTCCCGAAAGCGTACCAGCTTGATATACCGGGCCCGCTGGAGCAACCATCCCCATAATATCGCGCCGTCCGCCGTAAGCTCCCACCGGCAAACCGCCACCGATAACTTTACCCAAAGTTGTCAAGTCTGGGGTGACACCAAATTTTTCCTGAGCTCCGCCGTAGGCGATGCGGAAACCAGTCATTACTTCATCAAAAACTAACAAAGCGCCGTTATCTTTGGTAATTTCCCGCAAACCTTCGAGAAAACCCGCATCCGGTACAATAAATCCGGCATTTCCTACAACTGGTTCGAGAATTACGCCTGCGATTTCGCCAGGATATTCGGCAAATAAAGCTTTGACTGCTTCTAAGTCGTTGTAGGGAGCGTTGAGGGTGTTGGCGGTAGTGGATTTTGGCACTCCCGGAGAGTCGGGAAGGCCGAGAGTTGCCACACCGGAACCTGCTTTTACCAAAAACATATCGGCGTGCCCGTGATAGCAGCCTTCAAACTTAATCAATTTATCGCGTCCGGTGAAGGCTCGCATCAGTCGCAAAACGGCCATGCAGGCTTCGGTGCCGGAATTGACAAATCGCACCATTTCTATGCTGGGAACGGCCTCGATGACCATTTCAGCGAGCACGTTTTCCAGCAGCGAGGGTGCTCCAAAACTTGTGCCTTTTTCTAGAGATTCGTGAAGGGCTTTGATGACTTCTGGGTGGGCGTGTCCGCAGATTGCCGGGCCCCAAGTACCTACGTAGTCAATGTATTGGTTGCTGTCAACATCCCAAATGTAGGCTCCTTTTACCCTGTCAAAGACGATCGGTCCTCCGCCTACGGATTTGAAGGCGCGCACGGGGGAACTGACGCCACCTGGCATCAATTTCTGGGCGGCGGCAAAGATTTCTTCTGATTTGGTGGTTTTCAAGTGTGTTGTGGAAACCAATGTTTTCTCCTTAGTGAATGTCTGTTGTTGGTAGGATACTTTTATAGCGACTTCAGGATAATGGTTAGGTCGATTCAAGGAAACTATGTTAATTGATTTTAGGATACAAACCAATGAGTAGCAATACTAGCTTGGGTTTTTTAGGCTCGATCGCACTGGTAGCGATCGCCCTAAAGTGTAATTTTTTGTAAAATAGTTCTTGACAATTTGCCCATCACTTGCCCAATCTCCTCTCTTCTCTCTGTGTCCTCTGCGCTCTCTGCGGTTAATCAAAAAAAAAATATCCGACATGAAAGCGTTAATTTATATGAAAAGCTGCCGTAAAATTATGTCTAGTACTGATTTATCTAGTTTGAGCCGATCGATCCCCATTGAAAAGATTCGTTACGACGATCGCGGTTTAGTGCCGGCGATCGTCCAAGATTACTTAGACGGCACTGTATTGATGATGGCGTGGATGAATCGCGAATCGCTGCAAAAAACCCTCGAAACCGGACAAACTTGGTTTTGGAGTCGTTCTCGCGCCGAGTTGTGGCCCAAAGGGGCGACTTCGGGACACTTTCAAAATGTCAAAGGGCTGCGTTACGATTGCGATAGCGATGCTTTGCTGGTAACAGTCGAACAAGTCGGAGATATTGCTTGTCACACGGGAGAAAGAAGTTGTTTTCACCAAGTTGATGGGGAAATTGTACCGCCGCCTGGAGATATGTTATCTCAATTATTTGCCGTAATTTGCGATCGGCGGGACAATCCTAACGAAACTTCTTATACTTGCAAGTTGTTTGAGGGCGGCGACAACAAAATTCTCAAGAAGATTGGCGAAGAGTCGGCGGAAGTTGTGATGGCTTGCAAAGATGACGACAAAGACGGGATTGCCGGCGAAGTGGCCGATTTATTTTATCACGCTTTGGTTGCTTTGGCTCACCATCAAGTTGATTTGAGAGAAGTATATCGCAAATTGGGCGATCGCAGAAAATAATCATTTGTAGTAAGGACTTTAATCCTTAAGTTGCCTAAATTTATGACAAAAGATTGAAGTCCTTACTACAAACAGATAATAGTTTCGGCACTTTTTAGAAAGTAAAAGTAGTGCGGAGGACTCCCACCCCTACAGTGTCATTATCCTTAGTACCTTCAGGATTGAACAACACAAAAGCCCCCGGTGTAATGCTGATATTATCGTTAACCTTGAAACGATAATAAGCCTCCAAATGGTAAGGAGTTGCTTTATTTGGCTGAAAACGAGCACCGCCACTTACCGAATCGCGATCCAAAGGCTGTCCAAACAAAATACCTGCATTATTTCCCGATTTGAACAAATCTCGGAAATGTAAACCAACCATCCAACTATTGAAAGTTGTAGAAGCATTGCTTCTTTCAGCATCAGCAATTATCCAACCTCCATAGGTAGAAACAGCCAACTTCGGAGACAGCCGCCAGGTTGCAGTACCGCCAAAGGAATTCATCCTCACCCCGCCGTTAACAGGTTCTCTATCTCTTCCCAAAATTGAACCCAAATCCGCATCAGATAATCCTGTTGCCAGAATATTCAATTGGTGGCGGCTGTAAGCGTAATTCAAACCAATGTCAATACTGCTAGTTGGTTTAATGGTTAACTGTGCAGCAGCAACCGTACTGCCATCAAATAAACCTGCCCCCAATGGAGTACCCGGAAAACCTAAATCATTTGGCAAAGCAGCATTTACACTGCCGTACAAAGCCGTTAGATTCAGCTTTTTAGAAATGTTCCAAATAAACCCGCCTGCCGATGCCAAACCGCTGCCAGAAGTGCCGCCGGATACGCGCACTACAGGGTTGTAACCTCCAAATCTAGAAATAGATTCTTGCCCTTCTCCAGCAAAGGGAGTGATTGCTTGAAAAGCGTCCGAAGTTTCTGCTTTCGGGCCGGCAAATAAAGTGATGCTGCTAGAAACTGGAAAGACGTAAAGCAGTTTGTAAAGTTCAACAGTATTAGCGCCAATGCTAGATAAATTTTGAGGATTAATTCCTGGAAATTGCGGCTCAAAACTCAGCCTTGCCTGACTGTCAGACAAACCGCTAAATGCCCCAGTTGACAAACCCAAATCAGGGCCGAAGCTGCGAATGTTGTAAGTTTGCAAGCCTGTAATCAGCGTATCTTTGCCGGTAAAACTGGTCAGCAAATTCAGCCGCACTCGGTAATTGAAGACTGTCTGAGTATCGCTGTGATTGTTTTTGGTAGTGTCGGCAACGCTAAAAATGGCTTCGCCGCTGAGCTTAGTTGTTGTCGAAAATTGATTTGCTTCTAATTCGGCGGTGCGGGATTCTAAAGCATCGACTCTACCGCGCAAAGTTGCCAATTCTGCTGCAAATTCTTCTTGCAATCTTTGGATAGAAGTTAAATCTTCTTTGGTTGCTAAATTTCCCGTACCGCCTCTAATCAACTCTGTTACCTTATCCAAGCAAGCATTTAAGCCGGCGGCGAATTCGTAGCGAGTCATTGCCCGATTGCCTCGGAATGTACCGTCTGGATATCCCGCTATGCAGCCGTATCTTTCTACGAGAGATTGCAGGGCTTGAAATGCCCAGTCTGTCGGGCGCACGTCGGAGAGTTGCGAGACAGATGTTACTTGTTCGAGTTCGGTAGATTCGGGAGTTTGGCTGTTGGTTGCTGCAGGCTCTAAGGAAGTGCTGTTTTCGATTTCCGCTAGTTTTTGGGCCGTAGAGGTTTCTGTTTGGGCAATAACTGGTGTCTGCGGGTTTTGGGCGGGAATCGCCTCGGTGATTTCGGTGATTTCGGCTGGTGTCTGCGGGTTTTGGGCGGGAATCGCCTCGGTGATTTCGGTGATTTCGGCGGGGGCTGGGTTTGCTGGTTTTTCGGCTAAGTTTAATGAGTTTTTTGGTGGATTTTCTGCGGTTAATGCTGTTGTTTCGGGGAGATTGAGGTTGGTTGTATTTTCGAGGAGATTGGGGAGTTTATCACTTGTTGAGATGGTACTGTCAACAGGCGGCCCATCAATTTGTTTTAATTTCGATGTTTCGGGGATTTTGACTGGATTTTCAACAGTTGTATTCAGGCTGATTTTAGCCTCTGACTCTTTTAAGTCTTGAGTGCTTAATGTTTCTTTTTGGGCGGCGGGAGGCATGGCTGCCAGTGGTAAAGAACCGACAAGTAGATAGAGTAAACCTACTCCGCCAGCACTAAATAGTAAATGTGGTTTCATTGCGACTCCTCACAAATAAATTGTAAAATTGCTAGTACCTTTGTAAGGATTGTAAACTTATTTGGTAGTCAAGATCGCAAGTTTTAATTTCCTAAGTTTTAAATTTTTTATATCTTTAATAAGATTTGTGAAAAATTAGGCAAAAGTGGTGTCGTTCTGCTGTTGGTAGCAATAAAGGTGTGCCACAAATACCATAGAGATAGAGTGCGTGCAGGAGTGTAAGCTGTAGCGCAAATAAACATTGTATGTTCAGGACGGGCGGGACACCCCACTCATTGTTCTATCGCTTTTCGATCTACAATTTAAATGCCGCAACAGCTTATGCGGCTAAAAACAATATCACAAGAGTTGTTTTTTTGCAATGATTTTTTCTTTCAACATTCGATCGAGCTTTTGCAAAATCGCGATCGCCACTATCACGCTAACAGCCAAACCCAACCAAAAATTATCCGCCCCCCATTTACCTGTATCCAAAGCCAAACCGCCCAGCGGCGGGCCGATTAAATAGCCGATCGCCCAACACTGAGAATTAAGCGCCAAATACACGCCCCGCAAAGACTCCGGTGCTAAATCCACCACCAAAGCCGAAGCAAAAGGCGTATAAGCAACTGTCGCCACCGACAAAAAGCTCAAGCCTAAAACAGCTAAAAATAGATTGCCAGTTGCTGCCATTCCCGTCAAGCCGATCGCGATAAATCCCATTCCCCACAGCAGCGCCGAAATCATCAAAGCTTTTGGATGGGAAAACCGCCTCAAAGCCTTAACAACCGGCATCTGCAAAGCTACAGTTAAAAACGTGCTAAAAGCAAACAAAACGGTAATTGTACCTGTAGAAAAGCCTACTCCCGATGTCCCCACCTGCACAAACTTACTAAAATACAGCGGCATCGTGGTTTGAATTTGGGAAATGTAGAGAGTGAACAAAATATTTACCGAGGCATAGACTAGCAAAGTGCGATCGTTCAACGCCACCAGCCAGCCATTTTTACGAGTTTTTGAGCTTGTATCCGTTGCAGTAGATGGTTTGTAGGTTTCCCAAATGGCGATCGCCACCACCGCAAACAGCACTATAAACGAGATACCGTCGATAATAAAGAGCGATCGGTAATTCCCCGTTACCGAGATCAAAACACCGCCCAAAATAATCCCAACTTGCAAGCCCAAATTATCAGCAAGCCGCGTCACAGCAAAAGCTTCCTGTCGCTGCGTGCCCTCAGTTAAATCCGCCACCATCGTCTCCGTTGGAGGCCAATACAAACCCACGCCAAAACCCATCAGTACATTTCCTGCAACTAAGCCGCCGAAATTATTAGTTGCCGCCAGTACAAAAGAAGCGACAGCCGAAATCATTGCCGCCAGCAATAAAGTTCGCCGCCTTCCCCAAAATTTAGAATCGCAAAAAGAACCGCCCAAAACGCGGCCGAATATTCCCGCAATTGAACCGATACCCAAACCGATACCAACAGCAGTTGCAGATAAACCGACGCGATCGACAAAAAAGATCGGCGCGTAAAATAAAGTAAAACCCGTGCCGCTTTGCGAGAGGAATCTACCTGCTGCGAGAATCCAAACTTGAGGGGGGAGACGGGGAAGCCAAGATGATAGTTGAAATTTAGGCATATACAGAAGATTGTAGGTCGATCGAGTTAGCAATTAGTAGTAAATTGATAGACTGCCTCAGCTTTTAGCGGTCAATTGTCGATCGCACAATCCGCCGCTGGCGCACCACCCTACAACCGACTAAATTATTAGCGTGCGTCAGCTTTTAGCCTAATTATCTATAGAACAATCCGCTGGGGTAGCGCCTAAAATTACAACTGTTCGATCGCGCGATCGAACCATCGCCCGCCAGCTTAACAATTCTTCTAAGTTTAGTTAAAAAAGTTACCATTAATTTAAAAATACTTAACACGATTTTCTGGAAAAGTTAGTTAAACTCTAAAAAAGACAGAAGAAAATTTAGTGGGTTTAATTATATGACAGCTATTACAACATCAAGAGTGGAATCAATCAAACCGCGCTGGCAAGCAATTGTCACGGTAGCCTTAATTTTCTGGCTCAGCGCTAGCCTGATTATGGATTTAGTAATTATGCCCAGCCTGTTTGTATCGGGCATGGTGACATCTCCGGAGTTTGCAACAGCCGGAAATTTGATGTTTTGGGGATTCAACCGCGTTGAGTTAATCTGTTCGGGCCTGGTGGCAACGGGTTTGATGGCTTTGAGCAATTTATTCGGTGACTTGGGCAAGCGCAGCCGCACAGCAATCATATTATCATTGGTACTTCTGGCGATCGCCCTGATTGACACCTACAGCCTCACACCTCAAATGAGCGCCTTGGGAATGCAGCTAAATCTGTTCGATTCAGCAGCAGAAATCCCCGCCGGGATGAATTTACTGCACCAAGGATATTTTGTCTTGGAAGCTGTGAAGTTAACCCTCGGCGCTACCCTGGTGGGCTGGTGCTACCAAAACCAAGTTTAACCGACACAATGTTCAGAGATTGAGTTTTGAGCGATCGCACTTTTGGCATAAATTGCGATCGCCCACCGCCACTTTTGCTACTCCGAGGCTTCCGGCACATCAGATTTCGGCCACAGCAGGCGCAAGCCCATCACCGCAAATCCGATCGCCGCGATCGTCTTTACCAATTGTTCCGGCAAAACCTCAGCCGTACCTTGGCCAACCAAAACACCGATCGAACTCGCCAGCAACAGTGCCGACGCAGTGCCGAAAAACACAGCTCGCGGCGAGTTAGAACTGCTACCGAGGGCGATCGCAGCTAATTGACTTTTGTCACCCAATTCTGACAAAAACACCGTCATAAAAGTTATTCCTAAAAGTTGCCAATCCATATTTATTTTTCAGTTATGAATTTGTAGGACACACAACGCGCACCGATTGAATTTGTAGGCTTACCCACAGGCTCCCAGAAACCCGGTTTCTCTCCAAAATCTTCGGTTTCACCCAAAGATGCAGCCAGAAACCCGGTTTCTTGCAACTTACCTCCACCCAATCAGTAAAATCAAATCCTCTCTTCATCGGAATAGTAAATTAACTGTTGACTGTTGACTGTTAACATCATGTATGAGTGCAACCGGACATGATATAATTACCAGTTCTAAAATCTAAAATCTCCAAGGTAATTTAACCCAACACTTCCCACAGCAAAACCGCCGCAATTGCCAGCAAAATCACCCCTGCAGCTTTCTCCAAAGTTCTCGGAGCAATCCGACTAGCCAGCCACCTTCCCAGCAAAACCCCCAGCAAACTGGTTGCTATCAAAGCCGAACCCGCACCCGCAAACACAATCCAAGGATTCCGAGATTCAGCCGTCATCAGCAAAATCGCGAGCTGAGTTTTGTCTCCAATTTCAGCAAAAAAAATAGTTCCAAAAGTCGAGGCAAAAATTGCCCAGTGCTTCGGTTTCGGTTTCTTTTCTTCCTGGCAAATATCAGTATTTGCATTAACTGAAAGTTCAGCCGACTCCGGGGTTAAAGCAGCAGAACTTTTATAAGCGTCTTTTATTTGTAGCTGTACCTGCGGTGGCAAATCGGAATTGGGGGCTGCTGAGTCAGAAGCAGACAAGCTTGGCGGTAAAGAATCAAGTTTCACGGGCAATAAGTGCTAAACGCTATTTATTTTTGACTTGTAGTTTTAATCTTAACTTTCTCTGTGCCTGCTTTTACCAAACCAGAGTCATCTTTCTCGGCGAGAGATTTTCAGTAATAGATTCCAGAAACTACTCACCGCCAGCAAACACGGATAAGCTGCACTTGAGTGCAAGATTTACCTGTACGATCGATTCTTCAATTTTGAATCCAAAATCTTGAATTTCCCATCTCAAATTGCCCGCAGGCTGGTTCACGTGCCGTAAGTTCGATCGCCCGCATCACCCAAACCAGGTACAATAAAACCCTGTTCGTTGACTATTTCGTCGATCGTCGCCGCGTAAATATTCAAACTAGGGTACTCTGCACTCAGCCTCTGCAAAGCCGGCTTTGCAGCCACCACAGAGATAATCCGAATCAAACTCGGATCGATTCCCCGCCCTATCAACTCCTGCATAGCCGCCACAATCGTGCCGCCAGTCGCCAGCATCGGCTCGCTAATTATTACCCGCGTTTGGGGGTTAAACTGCGCCGGCAACTTGTTCAAATAACAACTCGGTTCCAGCGTCTCCTCATTTCTTACCATGCCGAGGTGGTAAACCGCAGCCAGCGGCACCACCGTCTGAATTCCTTCCAGCAGGGACAAACCCGCCCGCAAAATCGGGACCACAACTAACGGAGCTTCCGGGTTGATAAACGTCGCCGGACATTCTGCCAAAGGAGTCTGCACGGTTGTGTTCACTGTCGGCAGCCATTCTCGAATTGCCTCGTAAGCCAGCCAGCGTCCCAATTCTGTCATCGCAGAACGAAAAAGTACCGATGGGGTGGCCGCGTCGCGGGCGACAGCCAGCCAGTGTTTGATTAACGGATGGGGAGGAACGTAAACGCGCAGTTGCAGGGACATTAGGAAATTGGTTAAATTGCTAGGTTTGAGCGATTTTTTGCACAGCTCGATCGTTCTATGCAACTTATCACATCCTGGAGGGTTGACACAAGCCAGAGATTGAGAATCGACTATCTCGCACTAATTTTCACTTGTAGGGGTCGCGCCCCCGTGCCGACCCTCCCCACTACTGCCACCAGCCGTCGGTTAGAACCCATACCCCGATCGACCTCCGTCACCTTATTGAAATATTTTTGCGATAGTATTGACATTAATTAGCAACAAGGCTATAGTAATTTTTAGTGTTCTCCTCTCAAAGGATCGGCAGACGGGGGCAGTCGGCAATGGTAGACTGTTCCCGCATTTTTTTTGGAGAAGCCAGAAGCCAGAGGCAGATTGCACGAACAATTGCACGAGTCTTCGGTGCGATCGATCGAGCAACCGCGCTTGACAGATAAACACACCAACAGCAGATAATTTCCCAAATTGAAAGGGGTTGAATGCAATTGCTCGTCTATTAATTGACACTCCCTAGCGTGAATATTTATCGTTGGTGTTCCGCAGTTCGGCTTGAGGGAAAGCGCAGGAAGAACTTGGCAATTTTTTCGAGATTTGATGTACGATCGCCAAGAGTTGTGCAGAGGTCGAATTTCCCATGTCCCCAAACCTAACAGCAAGCTCGAATCAATCCCGCAAAGTTCGGAGTTGGCTCCTCGGCGGGAGTTTGTGCGGTTTTTTGGCACTGGGTTCGATCGCCTCTACTCCTGCTGCTGCGGCGCAGATGCCTACCTCCGAACCAGGTAACAATCGGGACTTTCCGGCCCAAACAGGCGCGATCGTCCGTCCCGCGCTCAAACAAGGCAGCCGCGGCTCAGAAGTGATCGAACTCCAAGCTGCTCTTAAATTGTTGGGATTTTATACTGACAGTGTAGACGGGATTTTCTCGCAAAGCACCGCGAAGGCTGTGTCTCAGTTCCAAGAAGCAGCAGGCATCGCCCCAGACGGTATCGTCGGTCAAAATACTTGGAATCGGTTGTTTCCTGCGACTGCCCCGGCGACGATCCAAAACCCGATCGCCACCACTCCTGCAACTGTTGACAACTCAGAGATTAACCCCCAAGTGCAGCCCGCCAATTTTCCGGTTTTGAGAAGAAGAATGCGGGGCCCGGCGGTCAGAGATTTGCAAGAAAGACTGCGGGCGAAGGGATTTTTGCGCGCGAGTGCTGACGGCGTGTTTGGCCCGGAAACTCAAGCTGCTGTCAAGGCTGCTCAGCGACGATATCAACTGCCTGCAGACGGCATTGTCGGCCGCGCCACTTGGGAAGCCCTGCTGCGCTGAAAGTCAGGCTTACAGTCTTCGACGCACTTTGTAGGGCGTGCCGCCAGCTACTGAGTTTACAAATTGTTAATAATCGCTTTCGGAAGTATTTCGCACAGTCAAAAAGTGTCAATTTTGGTAAACAAAGTATTGTCAGGAGCGCAGTTGGTGTTATGTTAAGTACATGAAGGGCAAAACCAAGAAACACACAAAACTTGGATAAAAAATTGAAAGTAGAGTATTTGTCCCGATCGGCTCTAGTTCGCAGGCAAAGCCTGAATCGTGTAGTTTATTAGCAAAGAAAGGTTGATATTGCGATCGGAATTTGTGAAATAGCTTGAGGCGATTTGAGAAATCGAAAAGTTATCGAGTTAAAATGGCGATCGTACAATCAAACACAGAAGTCTGAATAGGCTCCGCTACTAGCTATATCGTCCGCAGAGCAGTTGCCGAAAAAGTCCATCTTAGTAGTAGTTTTGCTGAATTTCAGCACAGCTAAAAAACCCAATTGAATCAATTTAACTCACAAATGTTTTAGGGTCTGGCATCCGATATGCTAGGCCCTAAAATTTTGCGCGCAGTTGGTGGTTGTTTGTTGGCAGTTGGCAGTTGGTGGTTGGCAGTTGGTGGTTGGCATTAGCTAAGGATCGAAAACTTAATAACTTATATCGTTGACCGTTGCATCGTCAGGTGATTTAACCGGCGCTAGAACACAGAGAACACAGAGAGAAATGTATACAGGACGATGAAGAGAGGATTTGATATTAAACACCTCCTACAGTTTTCTATCCTGTAAGTTGCAAGAAAGAAGGAGGCTCTTCCTCGCCCCAGAAGCATTACCAGGCTCTTCCTGGTAACGAGCCAACAACTAACAACTAACAACTAACAACTAACAACTGACAACAAACAACTAACAACTGACAACTAACAACTAACAACAAACAACTAACAACTGCCCATTTCATTTGATATCTTCTATGCGGGCATTCAAACCGTTAACGGTGAGAATTTGGAGCAATTCGTCAGCTTTTTCGCGATCGCGAAAAGCACCGGCTTGCATCACCGATCGCCCGTTGCTAAAAGTCCGAAAAGCATCGGGAACCAAGGATAGCATTTTTTGTCGATCGCCCGAACTCTCGGCATCCACCACAACTCGATACCGGAAACCCAAAGCCAAAGCTCGATCGACATACCGCGAATTCCCCGACTCTGCCACAGAATTCCCCCCTAAAATAGCAGGTACGTAGCCGCCCCTTCCCACAGGAATGTTGCGCCCCGGCACCGGCAATTTACCCTCGGAAGAAACCGAACTCGAACCATCAAAACTGGGAGAAATCATTGGTTGCTGTACCGAACGTTCTAAAATCGATCGAGCATCCGGATTCGGAACGGGAATTTCGATCGCCCCGGAGGCTGTCGGTGCCGGTCGCCGGGAAACCGACGGTGGCGCAATTAGCGCTCTTTCGGGTGGGGGACTCAGCCGCCCGGGAATGTAAACAGGAAGAGAAGTTTCAGGGCCGCCAATACTCGCAGATCGATCGGTCCCTAGCTGCAAAGCACCTCCCCCCATTGGTGGCAAAGAAGTAAAAGTTCCCGCCACAGCTACCGAGCCCGTCGTGCGATTGCTCAACAATTGATTGCCGTAAGCCGGGATTACTTGACCTTTCGCCGCATTGTTGACATCGTACTGACCGTTGTTGCGAATGACATTGCCACCCGGTTCGGCAGCCGTTCCCAAATCCGGCAGAGCTCGGGCGATCGCCACAATTCCGTCTCGCTGGTTTCTTTCGATATAATTGTTCCGCAGCACCGGTCTAGCATCAGCTTGCACCACCACGCCGTCCTTATTCCGAGTAATTTTGTTACCGATCAGCAGAGGCTCCGCATTCTGCGCTACATTCACGCCAAATCCCGTGTCTTCAAAGGTATTATCTCGAACTTCCGGCCGGGAACTCCCAAAAATCGTAATTCCGTTAGCTCCATTTTTCGAGAAAAAATTCCCGCCAATCGTCGGCCTTCCAGTACCAACTACCGAAATCCCGTCGTGAGTGCTGCCGGAAAAAGTATTGTTGACAACCGTCGGAGAACTCGATTCGATCCACAAAGCGTAACCGCGATAGTTGGTATTTGTCACCGTCACCCCGCTGAGTCCCGCCCCATCTGCACCTAAAATTGCGATGTTTTGACCCGCCGAAGTCGGGCTCAGAAACTCTCCTCCGCCTTTGATCACAATATTCTGGCCGCGAGTGTTGGGATTTCCCTGAACAGTCACGCTTGGTCTGAGCATTAACGGAAATTTTTCGCCGCTTTGAGCGCTGTAAGTACCGGGCGCTAGCAAAATTGCTGTTTTGGGCGGGGCGACGCTCAAGGCGTAGGTGAGGGTTTTGAACGGAGATCGATCGCTCCCGTTGCCGCCCGTGTCGCTACCGCCGCTAGAACTCACGTAGAGTATGTTAATCTCGCTTTCGGGGGCTTGAGAAAGAAGCTGCACCGGGGGGATACCCGCAGCGATAACAGAGGCTTGAGGGCTATAAAAAGCTGTGCTGGCAAAGACGAGCAGCAGGCAAGAACTTAAAACTTTCCTTGGCGATGGCGTTGGGCCCCGCAAGCTACGACTTTTTTTGCACTCGCTCTGTTTTGAATTTAGGATCATAAAAAAACACAATTTATCTTTGAGCCAAGTTTCGCATCCGGTGTTTCGCTTCGGTTTTTGGCGATCGAACTTTAATATCACCCGCCTGCTGCGGTTTTTTTCCGTTAATCTTTGGTGTTCTGCTAACCTCACGGCTCTCCTCCGAAGTGTGGTATGCAGCTTAACGATTCCACTCTCAACAAGTTTGCTCTATTTTGCTTTGTTTTCCTCAATTTAAATAAAACTTAAAAAATTGTCGAACTTACATCAGTTGATGCCAAGGCTGTCAGACCGATCGCTTTTGCTACAATCTTGACGGTGTGGGAGAATGTACAAGTTTGACTCGTAAAAATAATTATAATTAGGGTGATTCTCAATGACCGAGAAACAAAACAGAACTTTACCGGCGCAGCCAGCCCTCTGCCGGATTTTAGATGCAAATCTCGATCGGTCGCGCGAAGGGTTGAGAATTATTGAAGAATGGTGCAGGTTTGGTCTCAACAGCGCCGATTTAGCCCGCCAGTGCAAGCAACTGCGCCAAGAATTGGCAGCTTGGCACACAGCAGAACTTCGCAGCGCTAGGGATACGCCCGCCGACGAAGGTACGCAGTTGACTCACCCGCAGGAAGAGCAGAGATCGAGCATCCAGCATCTACTGGAGGCGAATTTTTGTAGGGTGGAAGAAGCTCTGCGGGTACTCGAAGAGTACGGCAAAATTTACGATCGAAATATGGGGGCGGCTTTTAAGCAGATGCGCTATCGGGTTTATACCCTCGAAAGCAATTTGCTTGCCTACCGGCGCTACCAACAATTACTCAAATCGCAGCTATACCTGGTAACTTCCCCCAGAGACAACTTGTTACCAGTTGTGGAAGCTGCTTTGCAAGGCGGACTGACTTTGGTACAGTACCGCGACAAAACCTCAGACGATGGGGTAAAGTTGGCGAATGTGCGACAGATGAGCGAACTTTGTCACCGCTACGACGCTTTGCTGATTGTCAACGATCGAGTAGATTTGGCGATCGCGGCCGATGCCGACGGCGTACACTTAGGACAGCAAGATTTACCTGTAGCCGAAGCGCGCAGGTTGCTCGGCCCGGGACGGATTATCGGTTGTTCGACAACCAATGGCGAGGAAATGCAGCGAGCCATTGATGCGGGAGCCGATTATATTGGAGTTGGGCCTGTCTACGAAACTCCGACGAAAGCCAATAAAGCTGCTGCGGGTTTAGACTATGTGCGGTATGCTGCGGATAAGTCGCCCGTTCCTTGGTTTGCGATCGGCGGAATTGATATCAACAACCTCGACGCAGTATTGAATGCCGGAGCTCAGAGGGTTGCCGCAGTACGCGCGATTATGGAAGCAGAGCAGCCTACCTTAGTCACGCAGTTTTTGATCTCGCAGTTGACTCGAATCCAGAATCTGAAAGCTCAAAAACTCATGCAAATCAAAAGTTAATTTTAAGCCGATCGAGCATCGAATTAACCGCGAAGGTGCTAAGCTGTAGGTTGGGCCAAGCGATAGCGAAGAAACCCCACACCAGATTTGAAATGAATAGTTGGGCGGAGTGAAACCGAAGGTTCGCCAGTTCAACCCAACCTACATATTTGGGATTTCGCTTGATTGACAGCCGCCATAATAACTAATAATATCAAATCCGTTAGCATCGGAATAATAAATTCGAGTCAACAGTCAACAGTCAACAGTCAACAGTCAGTAGGGGCGGTGCCCCCGTGCCCGCCCTCTTAACAGTCAACAGTCAACATCATTCCGGTGTTACCGGAAATGATATAACTAATCACAAATGACCAACCAAATTGCGCTGCAAGTCAACGGAGAAACCCGTAATTGTGCGATCGACACATCGCTGCCAAAATTACTAGAACAATTAGGATTAAACCCGCGCTTAATAGCTGTCGAGTACAACGGCGAAATCCTGCACAAACAATTTTGGGAAACCACAAAGATACAAGAAGGCGACATCCTAGAAATAGTCACAATCGTCGGAGGAGGCTAGCCACAAAGCGAGCGAATCATACCAAATCCCTCGATATCCAAATTATTCATCTCTCTCCTCTCTTCCTCTGCGGCCTCTGCGGCCTCTGCGGTTAAAACATTCCGAATTTCTCACAAAACTTGTCTGCCAAACCTTAGATACCCGACTTCTTAAAAAAGTCGGGTATCTGAATATAACCCGCGCCGGCGGGTTTGGTTTGTATAGACACGGTTTCAACCGCCGTTTTATATGCGTTCCCAGGCAGAACCCAGGAACGCATAAAATTAGACTGCTACAGGTTCAGCAGCAGGTGCAACTACCGGATAAATGCTGACTTTCTTGCGAGTTTTGCCCTTTCTTTCAAAAGTCACCACACCATCAATCAGCGCAAACAAAGTATCATCTCTGCCGATACCAACATTGTTACCGGGGTGAACCTTCGTACCGCGTTGGCGGATCAAAATATTGCCAGCTCTCACGACTTGGCCGCCGTAACGCTTGACACCGAGACGCTGGGCATTAGAATCGCGACCGTTGCGCGTGCTACCCGTACCTTTCTTGTGGGCCATAATATCCTCAACTGTATTTACTATTGTTTATTCTGATTCAATTTCGCCGGTTTGGGGAGTTTCAACAACTGCTTGAGACAAATCTCTCGCTGCCAAAACAACACCGTTGACGCTGATGGAGTCAATCATAAACCGAGTTGTTTCTTGACGGTGCCCTTTTTTCTTCCGAGTTTTCTTTTTCGGCTTCATCTTGTAGACGATGATTTTGCGGCCCCGGAAATGCCGCAGCACAGTTCCTTCTACAGTGGCATTTTCTACTAGAGGCTGACCGATGTGAACGTCGTCTTCGTGCTGGATCAGAAATACTTTATCGATGGTGACTTTTGATTCAGCTTCCACGTGAAGCAGTTCGATGTCGTAGAAGCGGCCTGGTTCTACCCGAAATTGTTTGCCGCCGGTTTCAATGATTGCGTAAGTCATGGGATGGTTGTTGGTTTTGCCGTACAGGTAGCCGGTCAGTCACTTGTCAGTTGGCAGTGTTGAGAACTTTTGGCTGACGACTGTTTTCCAGCTTTTGGAATGTCTCGACCTGATCCGAGCAGGATTTAGACAGACAATCTACAATTATTGCTGATTTGGGTATTTTTGTCAAGTTCGATCGCGCCACTTTTTTCTAACTAGGTAGTTTTGCACGCAAAGGCGGTCAGAAACCTGGTTTTTGACGAAAAGGCGCGTTTTTACCCAGAGTAAGGATAAAAAACCCGGTTTCTTTGGTCCTAATGTCGCGAACGGTTAGGGATAAAAACAGAAGATGCTGTAACTTTTTTATCCAATTTATCCAAAAGTGCGATCGACCTTACGTCCTTAATTCAAGCAGTCGCAGAACACCTGCTACTTCGCAACAATTCCAAAGCCTGATGTCTTACCCTACCCTCCATCACCTCTGTTTGCAAAGTAATAAAAGCATCAAAATCTTCTAAACCGTACTTAGTCATCTGCAACTGCTGTCGCAACAGTTCTTCTGCCTCAACCGTTAAATAACCGGTTGCCAAAGCTTTTCGGACAATTGTACTGATTAAAGTCATAGTAGATTCACCCCAAACACGCGCACGCTAACAGTGGACTTTTATCGCCAGACTAACTCGGCTTTTAGTTTGTTTCCTCCTTACCTTTAAAATACGCTAAATCTACCTGAAGGCATATTTAAACCTAGGGATTTGCAAATTCTTAAATTGTATCAATTGCAACAAGAAAGTGCGATTCAATTGATACATTTAGTTTGTGTCAAACAACAGCCGCCATTCTCTGACAGAAAAAGGAGGAACCAGCAATGTAGTTTCTGGTTGATTTTTCACGGGCAAATTCAACCGCAAAGGTTGATTGCTTTCCAATTGTGCAATTATTAATTTAAAATCGTATTCGCCAACATTCATTGGCAAATCCGACTTGCTCCAAATATCATTAGCCTTACCAATTTCCCGATCGCCAGCAGCGACTTTCAACGGTACCGGGTGCTGCAATTCTGTTCCGGGAAATCCTACCAATCTCAGGTTGAAAGAGTTTACCACCCCCGATTTTACTCGCTTGTACAAAACCACTTGCCATGCTTTGTCATCAGTATCGCGCAGGCTTTGTACGGAGCGATACATCACTCTGTCTGCTGTTTCTGGATACTTGTGAATCGAAGCAAAAGCGGGCGGGCTGTTTGCGATTGTTAGATAGAAACAAAGGGTAATAATAATTACAAATTTGCGCCAAAACTCATATTTTTTCATCTGTTAATACTTCTAATGAAGGTTTGCAATAAGGAATGCAAGTTTTTATTTCCAATCAGTTTCGGCTTGGGATAGCACGTAGGCTGAAACATCGATAATTTGTTGTTCCGACAAACGATTTTTGTAAGCGGGCATAATACCTTTGCCGTTGGCTACCAAGTTGGAAATATTGTCTATCGAATCCATACCATATTTTTTTAAGGCTTTTTGTTTCAAGTTTTTGCCGCGCCTGATAATGTTGCTCCCGTTGATGTGACAGCCTGCACAGTTGGCGCTGAAGACTTCGGCGGCGGTGGGAGTTTCGGGAGTTGTCGCTGGATCTGCGATCGCGATTTGGGAATTAGTAGCGATTCCTACAAATGCCAGTGTCAGTATTAATACAAAGGCGGTGAAGCTTTTTTTAAACTTATTTAGAGAAATCATCTATTTGCAAGTTAAAAAATAGTGCTGGATTTCATGATATCACTAAATACGAGTTTTAGGGTTGACTCACCGATTCATTCTTCCCAGTCGAAGGTGCGGGAAACTGCTTTTTTCCAAAAGCGATATTTTTGCTCCCGAAGCGATCTCGGCATTTGCGGTTCCCAAATACAATCCACCGCCCAATTGTCCCGCAATTGAGCTAGTTTACTCCAAAAACCCACCGCTAAACCGGCCGCATAGGCCGCGCCCAATGCAGTAGTTTCTGTTACCGCAGGCCGCACCACAGGCACTCCCAAAACATCGCTCTGAAACTGCATCAGCGTGTGATTTCCCACCATTCCTCCGTCTACTTTTAAAGACAAAAGTTCGACGCCGGAATCCTGATTCATCGCATCCAATATTTCCCGCGTTTGCCATGCTGTAGCTTCCAATACTGCGCGGGCAATGTGTGCCTTAGTCGCGTAGCGAGTTAAACCTACAATTACTCCCCGCGCGCTGTCTTGCCAATAGGGCGCGTAGAGTCCAGAAAATGCCGGCACAATATAAACTCCCGCGCTATCTTCGACTGTATTTGCTAATGTTTCTACTTCCGCAGATGTGTTGATGATGCCCAAATTGTCCCGCAGCCACTGTACTAATGCTCCGGCGATCGCAATACTGCCTTCGAGAGCATACACAGCGGGCGATTCTCCCATCTTGTAGGCAACAGTTGTCAGCAACCCTTGCTTTGAAGGGACGATCGCCTCACCAGTATTCAGCAGCATAAAACAGCCCGTACCGTAAGTATTTTTTGCCTCCCCAACATTGAAACAAGTTTGCCCCACCAGAGCAGCCTGCTGATCGCCCAAAGCAGCAGCAATTGGAACACCATCTAACAATCCTTTTGCAGTACCAAAAATGTGACTAGAAGGGCAAATTTCTGGCAGCATACAGCGGGGAATTCCCATTGTTTCCAAAGTTTCAGCATCCCAATCGAGGGTTTGCAAATCCATCAACATCGTGCGGCTGGCGTTGGTAACATCAGTAACGTGCGCGCCGCCGGTGAGGTGCCAAATTAGAAAAGAATCGACAGTACCAAAAATCGCCTCACCTCGATTTGCAGCTTCCCGCAATCCTGCAATATTGTCCAACATCCACTTGATTTTTGGCCCGCTGAAATAAGTCGTTAGCGGCAAACCGCAGCGCTCTCGAAATCGATCTTTGCCCTCAACTGCTGCTAAGCTACTACAAATTTGATGAGTCCGCGTATCTTGCCAAACAATCGCATTGCCGTAAGGTTTACCAGTTTTTCGGTTCCAAACAATTGTCGTTTCGCGCTGGTTGGTAATGCCGAGGGCCACAATATCTTGCGGGTCAATATTGCCGATTTCAAGTGTATTTTCGATCGCGCTTTGGGTGCGCTGCCAAATTTCATCGCAATCGTGTTCAACCCATCCCGGTTGCGGGTAAATTTGCTGGTGTTCTTGTTGGTTGCTGGCAACTATCTTTCCCCGGCGATCGAATACAATAAACCGGGTGCTAGTTGTTCCTTGGTCGATCGCTGCTACGTATTTTTTTACCAATTGCCTAAAATATGTTTAGTAATCAGGTCTTTAACGTATATGATACTATATCTAGAACTCCAATTAATGTCAAAAACTTTAGCTTAGGGAACTCAACAAGTTGAAACTGGCAGATTTGCTGAGGCTCGATCGCACAATTAAGGTTATTGGCTTTGACGACGCTCCATTTTCTCGTACCAGCGGCGGTCTGGTGTCCGTCGCGGGCGTAGTCTGCGGGGGTACCAGATTTGAAGGAATGGTCTGGGGACAAGTCCTCCCAGACGGATTAGATGCCACTGATGCTATTTGTCAGCTACTGATCGGAGGTAAATTTCTGCCGCAATTGCACCTCGTTTTGTTAGACGGAATTGCTTTCGGCGGCTTCAATATTATTGACCTGCGGGAGTTAGCATCGCGGCTGCAAATTCCTTGCGTTGCTGTCATGCGCCGCCAACCAGATTTAACTGCTATTGAAAAAGCTCTCGGCTATTTACCAGACTTGGAATACCGTTTAGAATTGTTGCGTCGCGCCGGAAAAATTTATGCTTTTGAACCTTTCTTTTTTCAGGTATGCGGCGAACAACCGGAAGTAATTGCGCTGGTACTCCAGCGTTTGACTGATACTGGTAAGGTTCCTGAAGCTTTGCGTTTGGCTCATTTGATTGGTGCGGCGGTTATTACGGGTGTTAGCGGCAGTTCTGCTTGAATTATTGTTAACAACGGGCAAGATGCCCGTTCCACAAAGAGGATTTTTTTTAATGGGCGGGTAGGAGATACTGTTAATAACGGCAAGATGCCCGTTTCACAAAGAGGATTTTTTCTTGTGGGGAGTAGGGGTTGGGCAGGAGAGCCCGCCCATAAAAGGTTTATTGACAATGGTGCAATATCTCAGTTTCTACTCTCTTACTTACACAATTTCGCCCTCAATTTCACCGAATTCGATTTTAGTTCCCAAGGCTAAAGTTAAGGTGCTTTCAGGTTCAATCATTTTTATGTCGCCTTGAATGTCTGTGGCCCACCAAGCCCGATCGCTCAAATTGGTCAATCCCAATGATAGCTCGTTTTGGGATCTAGAATTAACCAGCGCTACAACACCATTAGACGCGGTAGCTGTTAAACTAGGGATGTCCGATGTTAATAGCTGAGTTCCCGCAGTCAGAGGCATCACTCGACTTCCCAATTTCAGCAAAAATTGACCGCTGTTAGAAGAATCGGCGGGGGATTTGTGTGATATAATAGTCTGGCTGACAGGAGGCGAATTTGCAGCGGGCAAGTCAGAGTTTCCAACTGTAATTGTACAATTACCGATTCTCTTTTGGTCGCCCGATCGCAAATAACTCACCGCCCCGCGATCGACATTCTCGCAAACAATTTGACCGCCTTCTAATTGAAACCGCATCGCTAAGGGCGAAACACCAGGAATATAGATAATAGACAAATTTTCATCACTACCAAAAGTCACCGGTTCGGCACCAATAGTCAGAGTGCGATTCGCTCCATTATCGTAACTAATTACCAGCCAAGCTTTGTTAAACAAAGTTTCGGCCACAACTAGCATAATTCCAATCCAAAAGCCGATCGCAGCACAGCCAGCTAAACGGCCCGCCGTACCCGATAAATTGTAAGCAAACAAAATAAACAAACAACCGCCCAACAGGCCCCCAACACCGCCGCCGGCAGCGCCGCGCAGCACTCCCAAATTAGGAATTCGTTTGGAAAGTCCAAGTCCCAACAAACTGCCGGCTATTCCCCAGCAAATTACTCGCAATATTTCGTTTTCGCCGTCCCCAATCCCGCTAAAAATAGCTTCGGCGATCGCTCCAGAAATTGCCCCTGTTATCAAACCAAACAATCCGCCATTTTTTAAAGCTTGTTTAATTTGGAGCTTGCCTTTAATATAGTAATAATAGCCGAGCATAATCGCAGTAGCAATCCCGCCGCCTACCAATCCAAACCAGCGAGTTGTGGACAATACACTGTCAAAAACAGATGTTGAATCATTGAGCCGCTGGATGAAAGGTTCGGTGATGAGATTGCCGGCAAAACCGCCGACAGCACCGCTAATTCCAAACTGCAAAGCTTTTTTAAGGGCTGATAGATTTCTTTTCACGGCGCACCTGAATTGTAAAGTGAGACTCAATCGATTTGAGATTTGAGATTTTAGATTTGGTTGGGGGAGCATCTGTAGTTTTGTATTTTTAGCGAGCTGTGGCGATCGCCAGCCGTCAAAAAATACTGACGATCGAAGTGAGATGCTCCGTCAATGTGGGAGTTTAACTTCGATCGCGACGAGTGTACGTGGCACGGTCTCCGTTTTTGGCAGAGTCAAATTTAGCTACAAGCGAGAAAGTCACGATTTCCGATCCGCACCAGTCGCCAGCCTGTCACCTCCCCGTCTCCCGCACCTTTTTTTGAGACAGAAGTCTCCGATCCTCCCGCCGTCGCCTTCGGGACAAACCAGTCCCTAGAGCGATCGCCTGCAACCCTTGCTGCGAGATAATTTGATCTATTTTTATTTGTGAAAAATTTGCACCGGTCGGAGCCCAACCGAGGCCCCAACATGAAAAGGAATGTTACAAACTATTACAGTAACACTCAGAATGTGAACATAATGCCTCAAAATACTTGCCAGAGGTAGTTGCGTCAGACAAGTAATATTCTGACTAACTGCCCAACAGTTACTCGATCGCCACTTAGCGATCTGCTGCAATCTCGATCGTAGATTTAAAGATCGCATCAGTCATTTGTGGTATTCTAAGCGACAGGCACTGTGCGGGCATCAGCCAAGCGCACCGGCGTGAAGAACCAGCGCCGTCAAACACCGAAGGCAGTCACCAGCAAGCAAATTCAACACTTGCTAGCTCTGGAAAGTCCGCCTTCCCCGTCAAAGCTCCAGCCACCAGCGAAGCGAAAGGTACGGGATGAAAGCGCCCGCCGTCGCTAGCTCAGCGCTGAGCAGTTCGCAATTGCAAAATATCCAGCGGGTACACACAAGATGAGTATCGTCACCAAATCAATCGTCAACGCAGACGCCGAAGCTCGCTACTTGAGCCCAGGTGAATTAGACCGGATCAAGAGCTTCGTCACCTCTGGCGAACGCCGCGTCCGCATCGCCCAAATTATGAGCGAATCCCGCGAACGCATCGTCAAGCAAGCCGGCGACCAACTTTTCCAAAAACGCCCTGACGTTGTTTCTCCCGGCGGCAACGCTTACGGCGAAGAAATGACCGCAACTTGCTTGCGCGACTTGGACTACTACCTGCGTTTGATCACCTACGGAATCGTAGCTGGCGACATTACTCCGATCGAAGAAATCGGTATTGTCGGCGTCCGCGAAATGTACAACTCTCTCGGAACCCCGATTGCAGCCGTCGCCGAAGGCGTGCGCGCTATGAAAAGTGCAGCTTCCTCGCTGCTATCTGGAGACGATGCTTCCGAAGCTTCCTCTTACTTCGACTACGTTATCGGTGCGATGCAGTAAGGAATTTTGATTTTTGATTTTTGATTTTTGATTGAAGAATCGGGGGTTGCTGACAACAAGCTCAAAGCTTTTGCAGACAACCAACCACTTAAAAATCTCAAATCCCCAATCCCAAATCCCAAATTCTAGCTCCAAAATTGGACTGATTCAGCCACTTTCTAGGAAACAAGACAACCATGCAAGACGCAATTACCGCCGTAATCAATTCCTCTGACGTTCAAGGCAAGTACCTGGACATCAGCGCATTAGACAAGCTCAAGAACTACTTCGCTTCTGGTGAATTGCGCGTCCGCGCCGCTACCGCCATCAGCGCCAATGCAGCCACAATCGTCAAAGAAGCAGTTGCTAAATCTCTGTTGTACTCAGACGTAACTCGTCCCGGCGGCAATATGTACACCACTCGCCGTTATGCAGCTTGCATCCGCGACTTGGACTACTACCTGCGCTACGCCACCTACGCCATGCTAGCTGGCGACCCTTCCATCCTCGACGAGCGCGTGCTCAACGGTTTGAAAGAAACCTACAACTCCTTGGGCGTGCCCATCGGTTCTACCGTACAAGCAATCCAAGCAATGAAAGAAGTCACCGCCGGTTTGGTTGGTTCTGACGCTGGTAAAGAAATGGGCGTCTATTTCGACTACATCTGCTCTGGCTTGAGCTAAATCGAAGGAAAAAGGAAGAAGGAAGAAGGAAGTTCGGCAACGGATTCTGTAACGGATGCAACAGATTTCAGTCCGATGGAAGTCGGAAGAAGGAAGAAGATTTATTTCTTGCCTTTTTTAACTTTGAACTTTGGACTTGCTACCTTTGGCCTTGAAAGATGTCAGGGAAGTTGAGAGTGATTGCTAGACCGTCAAAGGCCAGTCGAGAAAGCCCGACAAGTTTTAACGAGCTAGTTTTGACTCCTAACTCCCTGACTTCAATCTTTTTAAAATCCATCTAAAAATCTGTAAACCTACTCAGGAGTTAGTTTCCCATGAGAATGTTTAAAGTCACTGCTTGTGTCCCCAGCCAAACTCGCATCCGCACTCAGCGCGAATTGCAAAATACCTATTTTACTAAGCTGGTTCCCTATGACAACTGGTTCCGGGAACAGCAAAGAATTATGAAAATGGGCGGCAGAATTATTAAAGTGCAATTGGCTACCGGTAAGCCCGGAGCTAATACTGGTCTGCTTTAAGATCCGAGAATGGATTTGTAGAGGACAAGAGGTCGATAGCGACCTCTTTTTTTGTTGCTATAGCAGATGTTGAAGGAAGAAGGCCGATCTTATCTAGGAGAGAATGGAAATTCAATAAAATTAATGGTTTCAGCAATTGAAAACGTCCGGCTGCACCGGAAGTGAATAATTCATATCAAATCCTCTCTTCATCAGAATAGTAAATTCAGGCGTTGACTGTTGACTGTTGACTGTTAACGGTTGACTGTTAACGGTTGACTGTTAACAGTTAACATCATGTCTGAGTGCAACCGGAATTGATATCAGACTAGCCTGCATTATTCATGAGAATAAAAGCAGAAAATAAAGTTTAAGCAAAAAGGAAGAAATATTGTGGAATTAGTATTCCTCCATCTCTACTCCGTTATTGCTCGCGAAACTTTACTTCTTTCTAGGATTCTCTTTACCGCGTTGACGCTTATCTCTTCCATTACAAACCCTGCAACCTGTATTTCCCTTTGACCACCGATTTACTGTCAAAACAATGCTTGACTGCCATACACTGCCATCATGCGGACACCTAAACCATGCTATCTTATTGCTTCTAAGAGTTATTTCTGATGGTTTCATACCTAGCTCATTATTTTTCTCATAGTCCCAATACTGGGAGATTAGTTCAGAATATACTTCAGTTAGAGCGGGATGTCTCTCTCGCTTGTTCTTTCTTCCAGCACACTTAGGACATCCACTAGATCCTCTATTCCAACTTGTAGTAATATCTTTTGTCTTTTTCTGCCACGAGTTTCCATCAATTGGGCATTTAAACCAAACTAATACAATTGACGACTTTGCGTTCACATCTTCAGGTTTGAGAGAGCCGTTTTTATCATTGTCCCACAATTGTGCAACACGTTCGGGATAGAGTGTAATTATGCTTTTGGCTAACCGTTCTTGCCTCTTTTTTTCTGCTTTTTCTTCTTGAGCTTGTTTTTGAGCTTGTTTTTTTTCTGTCAAATACTCATGAAAGGCAGGATTAAATTTTAGAATTTGACGCACTCTCGCCGTAGTTATTTTATACTGAACTCCAATCTCTAGATAGGTTAAGCCTTGCTTGTACAGTTCGAGCATTGCCTTACTCTTGGCGAGCTTTGCTTGCGTTTGAGTCCGATCTATTGATTGCTGGCGCTTCTCTTGTATATCTTCCGCTACTTTTTGTAGGTGTTCCGCTACTTTTTGTCCTAGGTGACTCAGGTGTATTTCATTGTTTTGCTTTTGTGTTAAACCTTTTTCCTCAAGAGTGTTAAGAGCTCTTAAATTTCTTAGGTAGACATTATTTGTGGCATACTCCACTAAATTTTTAGGAGGCTCGGACAATACCCATACTCCCTCATTGACTCGCAGTGGATACTGACGCAGTAAATCAAGAAGCCCCATCTCTCTACTATTGAAGTTTTCTGCTGACAAAAGGTGAATGTCTGACATATTGCACTTGTACGCAAACGCTAATTTACAGTTTAACTTGTCTGAAAACAATGTGTGACGATCTAAACAATAGCGCCAATTGCTTCACAAACAAAAGCAGTCTGGCAGTCAATATATTTAGTCGCTTGCATTGCCGAAAAATCCCCACCAACAATATAATAGCGAACAGATTAATGCGTATTAATGCGTAAATTAACCAATCTGGTACTTTAGCCATCCTTGTTAACATTTATTGAGATCGTTCTAAAATCCTATGACTAATGACATTCGACGCTTCATTCCATTTTTAGACCCCGGCGCGTCGCAATGGGCCGCTGAGGCCCGGTGGCTGAGGTGGCTGACTTTTTTGTGGCTGTTTGTAGGGCTCACAGCACTGTTTTCAGCTTCCTATCCCATCGCAAATTCAGAATTTGGAGACGGCCTTTACTATTTTAAACGACAGCTAATCGCAGTGGCGATCGGGCTAGCCGGCTTTAACTTAATGGTATACTCCCCCCTGCGTTACCTGCTCAAATCAGCTCAGTTAGGCATTTTGTTGCTGCTGGGATTGCTCTGGTTGACCTTAATTCCCGGAGTGGGAACCACCGTCAACGGGGCGACTCGCTGGATATCTCTGGGCCCGGTGCCGATTATTCAACCTTCGGAATTGATTAAGCCGTTTTTTGTTCTTCAAAGCGCCCGGATTTTTGGCAACTGGCCCCGGTTGACAAATAAAGTTCGCCTCAGTTGGCTGTTAATTTTCGGCGCAATGCTGTTGGGAATTTTGTTGCAGCCAAATTTGAGCACCACGGCTTTATGCGGGATCACTTTGTGGTTGGTGGCTTTGGCGGCGGGCTTGCCTTACTTGCAGTTGGGCGCAACGGCCTTGGGGGGAATGCTTTTGGCGGTTTTAAGTATTAGTTTTCGGGAATATCAGCGCCGCCGGATTATGTCTTTTCTCAATCCTTGGGCAGATCCGATGCAGGATGGCTATCAGTTGATTCAAAGTCTGCTGGCTGTTGGTTCTGGCGGGATTTGGGGTGTTGGTTTTGGGATGTCGCAGCAAAAGTTATTTTATTTGCCGATTCAGTACAGCGATTTTATTTTTGCTGTGTTTGCTGAGGAGTTTGGTTTGGTGGGGGGTTTTTCGCTGTTGCTGATGTTGGCAGCCTACGCTACCGTGGCTTTGAGGGTGGCGATGAGGGCCCGGAATATTGAGAGTCAGTTGGTGGCGATTGGGGTGATGGTGGTGATGGTGGGACAGTCGATGCTAAATATTGGGGTGGCGACGGGGGTTTTGCCGACTACGGGTTTGCCACTGCCGTTTTTTAGTTACGGGGGCTCGTCGATGGTGGCGAGTTTGTTGTTGTCGGGTTTGCTGATTCGGGTGGCTAGGGAGAGTTCTGAGGCCGATGTTGTTTCTCTGGACGGGCGCAGAAAGGTGTCGGGAAAGCCGAAGTTGCGATCGACCCAGGGTACTGCACAAACCGAATAATTTGTCAAATAATTTCCGGGAAACGCGGATAACTAGAAACCGGGTTTTTTCACCAAAATATTTGCTTAAAACTGCAATCTCGGTGAAAAACCCGGTTTCTGCCTCCAAAACTATATTTACTTCCGCCCGTCACCCTTATTTGGCGGTTCTTCTTGTTGTTGAGGTTTAGTGGTAATGTCAATTAATTCTTTTTTGTCTGGTTTTGGTGTTTCTTGAGTTGAATTAGCCATTGATTTTTGTCCTAATATAGATGCACCGCTTAATTATATCTTGTCCGGCGACAAATATCTTGCTGCAGATAGCAGGAGCAAGAGCAACACAAATAATTTTCAGGTAGTGGGATGCCAGCTTTAATATTAGACAGGGTTATGTAGAGGCAAATTCCTGTCGCTTGCTACACTCCTTGAGGGTGGCAGCCAAACAAATCGGAGGTGGAGGCAAAAACATCTTTGTTAAAGATTAAATGCCGATCGCCCGATCGACTGATTAACCCTTGCTGCTGCAATTTTCCCAGCATTCGCGTTACCGTTACTCTAGTCGTGCAAATAGCATTAGCAATATCTTGATGAATAAACATCTGATGTCGCCGTAGCTCGGTAAGCCTGCAAATTTGTCAACCACAAACCGAAGCACATCGAAGGCACTACCCAACCCAAAAGTCCTTCTTCCCCACGATAAAGCATGCTCAATTGTGCTAAACCTTGACAGACTTGCCAAAGCCCTTGCGACATCATAGGAATGGTTTCGCCCTTGGCATAAAAATGCAAGTTTCGAGTCGCTCCCGTGTTATGCTGGACTTCCGCTAAAAGTGCTTTGGATGTTGGTAGCATATCCGTTATTTCCAGCTAAAAAACAGTAGTTTGAGACCTATGGATGTAACTCTACCTCACGAAGGTAAAGGCTTGGTAATCGTCGGGTTAGCGAAAAAATAAGCTTTGGTTAATTGTTTTAACAATCTCAAGAATGCGACTTAAAAGGATGGCGATTTGTAAGCTGTTGCGGCATTTAAAGTCTATGTCAAAAAAAATAAAACCCTTGTGGGGAGTAGGGTTTGGGTACGCGAGCCCGCCCTTAACATACAATTTTTATTTGCGCGACAGCTTACAACACGACGAATCCTACAAATCAAAATCTAATTTTTTATATCGAGACTTTCTGCCCGCAAAAGTTGGTAAAAAAACCGACAGTTGGCAACCGTCGGGTAAAAAAATCCAACGAGGTTTTTACCGTTCCAGGAGGCGCGCTGTCGATGATGCAGATATTTATTAACGGTGCGGCTAATATCATTAGAAAGTCAAAAATAGCCACAGACTCAATCAGCAGAACGAGTGGGTAAGGGGTTGCTGACAAACCCTTTAAGAATTAAACTTTGGGCGGATTTATCCCCCAAAGTTTGTCCTTAACACTCCTCGCGCTTTCAAGCCATCGGAGTGTCAAAGGTGATAAATCCCAAGTGTAGCGATTGTTAAGCAGCAGCACCAACGCTGGCAATCTTGCGGTATTCCTCAGCAGCGCGGCGGCAAGCCTGAGCGCATTTCTGACAATGCTCGGAGGAGTGCTTCTCGCACTCGCTGGCACAGGCTTCGCAGATATCAATACAAGCGCGGCAGATTTGAGCAATGAAGCGCGAACCACGGCTCATAAAGCCAGCAGCAGTCCAGCAGATTTGCGAACAATCTCGGCACAAGCGGGCGCATTCCGGCATATTACCCAGGCATTGATCGGCACAATGTTCGCATTCATAGGCGCAATGAACCGCGATATCTACGCTGGATTGAGATATTGTATGAGGCATTGAAATTCTCCTTAACTGAAATAATTGAAAGCATATTGCCTTAACGACTTAACCTTAATCCGTTGCAGGTAGGCTTACATCTGACGAATGGAGTAGTAACTATTTCTTACTGATGGACTAGGGCAATTTCATCCCTATTTCATTTTTATGTGATTCTGAATAAAATTTTCCATCGATATCCTGTATCTGCTACTTTTTAAAACCAGGCTGGGAGATGAATGATTAACAGCAGGCGTTTCTTGAGGTGGTTCCTTTGATGTTAATTTGTCTGCCGAAGTGACAATAAAAGCAGCAGGAACACCAAGAAACACACTCATAAATCCTAGCAATTCCCTTTTATTAGAAAGGTAATAATTATCATAAACGGAAGCAGGTGTAGTGTTTTTTTGATAACCAGAGTCTGAATAATATTTCTCTTCTGTCACTCTCCTCAGAATAAAAGCTGAAATTATTACACAAAGGCTGTTATTGTTTGGGATTCAGGTATGAGTTTTTAGCAGTTGGCGATCGGTAAATTGTCCGTCGGGCCTCACTTTCGACATTTTAATTTAATTTTCAATTCACAAAAGTGAAACAATAGGGTGATATCAATTCCGGTAACACCGGAATGATGAGGAGACGGCACTGCCGTATCAAAAGCTGTCGCGCAAATAAACATTGTATATTCAGGGCGGGGTAGCGGGACACCCCGCTCCCGGTTCGATCGTTTTTTAACAGACAATTTAAATGCTCAAAAGCCGATTAATAATTCCTCTGCTACCAGAATTGATATCAAACCACTTTTTGCAGTTAAATGCCGAACATCTAAAAACCCAAATCTACTGCAATTCGGTGCGCGCAAGCAAACCCAGAAAACGCCACCGCATTTAAACCCTGTCCCGGAAATGTGCTATCGCCCACACAATACAAACCGGGCATAGAAGTTCGATTAAACGGCATTCCCAACAAACCCATTAACTTCTGGCGCGGCACCGGCCCGTAAGTTCCGTCTTCGCGCCCCAAAAAGCGGCGGTGAGAACGCGCTGTCCCGACTTCCATATAATCCAAACCTGCATCTAAACCGGGGAAAATCTTTTCCAATCTTTCAATAATTCTCCCTGCCGCCTCTTCCTTTTTATCCTCGTATTCCTGCTGCGAAAGTCCTTCCCACTCTTTTATCCAGCTCGAAGTAAAAGCGTGAACGATGTGATATCCTGCCGGAGCCAAATCCGGATCTAGCACGGTTGGAACTGACACCAAAATAGTTCCCTCTGGTGCTTCCATTTTGTCCCAATCTTCTAACAAAATGTGGTGACAGGCAGTACCGACAGGGATTGCGCTTGCTTCCACTCCCAAATGTAAACTCAGGAAACTGGGAGCTTTTTGATAGCGCTGCTGCCATTTCTTCTCGCTAGCTGGCATTGCTTCAGCAGGCAGCAATTTATCGAAAGTATCCCACCGCGTGGCGTTAGAAACTATCCGCTTGGCGCGGTAAACTTCGCCGGTTGCGAGTTCAACTCCAACGGCGCGGCCGTTTTCTGTGATAATTTTTTTGACTTTAGCTTTGTATTGAATTTTGCCGCCGAATTTCTCTAATCCTTCGACTAATTTTTGGGCAATTTGACCGACTCCGCCTTTGGGATAATTTATGCCGCCGTAATGTCTGTCGGAAAATACCATTCCGGCGTTAATCATCGGTGTTAAGTCTGCGGGTACTACAGACCAGTAGTAGCATTCCATGTCGATAAATTTCAGCAAAGTAGGGTCTTTTATGTAGCGCCGCGCAATGTCGCCAGTATTTTGAGGCAGATATTTTACTAATCCCAAACAGGCTAAAGGATTCTGAAAAAAGACTCGCACCAGATATCCGGGTTCTTCTAGGGATAGCAATTCCATGCCGTTGAGGCAGTTGAAGACGTTCCAGCATTCGCCGTAAAATTTCTGGATGCCTTGGCGCTCGTGAGGGAACCTGTCAATTAATTCTTGCAAGTATTTGTCATAAGGCTGGGGAACTTCCAAGTCCAAGCTGTCGGGCAGGTGATAGTGAAGCTGTACGGGATCGGGAATTGTTTCTAGGGTGACGTTGACTGCTTGGAGGGCGCGGGTGAGGAGGTTGGTGGTGCCGCGCTGTCCGAATCCAAATATCATGGAGGCTCCGACATCAAATCTGTAGCCTTCTCGATCGAAATATCCAGCGCTACCACCGGGAATTATGTAGCTTTCGAGCACTAAAACTTTGGCTTTCTTGGCTGCTAGCTGGGTTGCGGTTACGAGTCCGCCAATGCCGGAACCGATGACTATCGCATCAAACTCTTGCTCTGTCGGGCGGGAATTGCCAGAAAATAACTGGGATTGGGTAGGAGATGACATTAGGTTAAAAATCTTAATATTTTTATATTATTACAGCCGATCGTCCTGTCTCAACTCTTGCCTCTGCCATTTTTCCTCTGCCTGTTGTGCGTAAGTGTCCCGTGCATCCTAGCTTCTAGCTTCATCCCTACATCTGGCGCATTCTATCTTCTTCCCGCCACAACCTGCCAATCTGCCAATCTGCCAATCTCCCCCAGCCCGTACCATTTCATAAAAAAAATTAATGCTCTGAAATAGCTGCAATTGGCAAAAAAACTGCTAGATTGCCGTAGAGCAAACATTGAATTGCGTTCATTGGGCCACAGCAACACCATGACCGAATCCAGCATCCCCACCAGAGCCGCCAGCCAAATAGACATCGGCAACGTCAACATCGGCAACTTCCAAGTCGGCAGCATCAGCGGCAACAAATACAACGACTTCAACGCCAACGGCCGCCCCGATCCTGCAGATGTGCCAATTCCCAACTGGCAAATCTACCTCGACCTCAACAACAACGGTCAATTTGACTTTAACGAACCTTCCACCCTCACCAACGCCCAAGGCAACTACAGCTTCGTCAACCTGCCGCCGGGCACTTACCAAGTTAGGGAAGTCCAGCAGCCGAACTTTCGCCAAACTACGCCAAATCCCGCGCCCATCGCGATTACCAGCGGGACAAATGCTGGCAATATTAATTTTGGCAACAATTTCAACGCCGGGACGATCGCCGGGACAAAATTCAACGACATCAACAGCAACGGCCGCCAAGAGCCAGGGGAACAACCCCTAGCTAACTGGCAAATTTACCTCGACCTCAACCGCAACAACAGGCTGGACGGCGGCGAACCTGTTACCCTGACAAACTTTCAAGGCAATTACGCTTTTGTCAATATTCCTGCAGATACATATGTGGTGAGAGAAGTCCAGCAACCGGGTTTTCGCCAAACTACGCCTGACCCGGGCCCGATAAACGTTACTTCCAACGCCACTATTAGCAACGTCAATTTTGGCAATGTCTTTTTTGTCGGCAGCATCAGCGGTATCAAGTACAATGACCTGAATGCCAACAGCATCCGAGACGCGACGGACCCGCCTCTGGCTAACTGGCAAATTTATCTCGACCTCAACGGCAACAACAGCCTCGATCCGGGCGAACCGAATACCATCACTAACCCGCAAGGCAACTACACTTTTGGCAATGTTTCCCCCGGCCGCTATTTGGTGAGGGAAGTTCAGCAACCGGGATGGGTTCAGACTACGCCGAATCCAGGGCCGATCGACATTACCGGCAACACTAACGCTGTCGGCCTCAATTTCGGCAACAATTTCCCCACCGGCAGCATCAGCGGCTTCAAGTTCAACGACCTCAACGCTAACGGTATCAACGAACCGACGGAACCGAGAGTTGCCAACTGGCCGATTTACCTCGACCTCAACAACAACAACGCCCGCGATCCGAACGAACCTTCGACTTTAACAAACCCCCAAGGTAATTTCTCTTTTATTAACTTGCCCCAAGGCACATATTTGGTGAGGGAAGTCCCGCAGCCGGGTTTTCGACAAACCACGCCAAATCCGACTCCGATTACCGTCGGTAACGGCACAAATGCGACTAACCTCAGCTTTGGCAACGTGTTGGTAACGGGGACGATTAGCGGTGTGAAATTTAACGATTTTAATGCCAACGGCCGCCTCGATGCCGGGGAACCGCCGATCGCCAATACCCAAATTTACATCGACCTCAACAACAACAGCAGTTTAGATCCGGGCGAAGCGAGTACCTTGAGCGACAGTCAGGGGAATTACAGTTTCCGCAACGTTCCGGTAGGTACTTACGTAATCCGGGAAGTTCAGCCTCCGGGCTTCATTCAAACGACTCCGCCTGCGGTGGTTGTTGTCTCGTCAGATGTTCGGGCTAGCAGCATCGATTTGCTGACGGGAGAGGCTGAGAGTCGATCGGCTAAATCTTTGAGTGGCGACTCGCTGACGGATGGGGGCAAATCTGCGGGGGCGGCACCGGAGGCTTTGATGGCGGCGGATAGCTTGCTTTCGAGCGCCGGTCGTGCTATTTATCCAATTAGTGATTTTTTGGTCGATCGACAAGCGGCGAGTTTAGGCAATCTTCCTAACTTTGGGCAACAAAATGTCGGTCGGGAGCCAAATACACAAGTGGGTGAATTTGTCAATAAAAATGAATTAGTTAATTGGGAGCTCGGAAACTCTTTCGTGTCGGCGAGTGCGAGAGATTGGTCGGTGATTTAGGGAGGCAAAAAGCTCGATCGCCGGCAATCCCAAACCGCCGATCGAAATCAGCAAGAGATTAAAGGGCGATCGCGTGATACCTTATTGTTGGAAACCTCCAATACTCAAGCCTGAGTTCCGGCAACTCCGAAGCAGGCTTGTATATTGGGTGCAAGATTCAGAGGCAGTCGCATCGCAGGTGAGTGAGAAACTATCAGACAGTTCCCCCAAGGGCGACCGGCACATTTTCAGGCAAAGCAAGTCAGATCGAGTGCGGTAGTTCGATCGGTAATTGTTTGTTGTCGCTGGCAATCCCAGAGGGTGCGATCGGCTGTTCAAAGCCAACCGCGAGAAACAATAACGATGTCGCCGGACTTGATATCAAGGGGTAGAAGTCAGTCAAGGGCTTTTTAAAGCTCGAAGCAGCAAGTATGTAGGAACACAAAATGCGTGGAAATCTTGAAGATATTGCCCTCAAATTGCCAGGATTCTTCAAAACCTGATATACTTGCCAGCGACAAAGCTTGAGGCATTGTTGGTTGTGTCAGATGGGGAACATTACCTCAAGCACAGACGTATGTAAAATCGAGTAGCCTTTGTCAGCGACTAGCAAAAGCTACTCAGCTATGGACAAGCGGCTCCAATAGTCTGTAATTTACCGAAAAATTGGCTCAAAGCCCCGTCCTTATAGGACGGATTTCATGATAAAGTTACGTATTGTTGATACCCGAGATGTAAAAATCCGGTCTCAACTCTATAATCCAAAAAATCTCAAATAGGTTGGGGCATCAATCTAAGGACTAGGCAATATCAGACAAGCTGTGCTTGCGTTTGCTGTTAGAATCCAGAATCCCCATACCTTGAGGCTGGGGAGTATGTCAAGTGGATTTAGGTGTGAAGGAGAGAAATCATGGCAGATTTAACTAACGAAGAGCGGATTGCCCAGCAATTACAAGTTGGGAATGCAGGCCCGGCAATTATAGGTATCAAGTTCAATGACTTGAATGCGGATGGGATCAGACAGGCAAATGAACCGGGTCTGGCAAACGTCCCCATTCTCCTCGAACCGGCGATCGGCAGCAACGGCATATTAGATACAGGAGATGTCTCCGTCCTTACAGACGCCAACGGAGGGTTCTCATTCATAAATCTGGTTCCCGGCAACTACGTACTCACAGAAACCACAGTACCCGCCGGCTTCCGTACTACGACTCCCAATCCCCTCGCTGTAACTGTTGGAAACACAAACGCCAACGTTTTCTTTGGCAACACATCAATTCCACAAAGCCGGATTGTTGGATGCAAATACCTAGACATAAATGGCGACGGCTTTCGAGACGGGAATGAACCGGGCATTAAAAATGTCAGGATATATCTTGATATAAATGGCAACGGCCAACGCGATGCAGGCGAACCCAACACCTTAACAGACAAAAATGGTGGGTGGTCGTTTAACGTAGCACCCGGAACCTACAAAGTTCGGGAAGAACGGATCGCACCACAAGTTGATGCAAACGGACTAAGAGTTAACAATCCGAGCGCAGAACCTTTAGAAACACAAGATTTCCCCCAAAGCACCCCACCCAACAACATTCCCGTACTCGACGTAACGGTAGCCGCCGGCCAAACCTTTGCCTGCGCTCAAGTTGGTGACACTCCGCTCTATCAAATTGAAATTAACAAATTTCGGGACCTAGACCGCAGCGGCACTCGAAATGTGGTCAATGGAGTTTTGGAATCCCCCATTGCTAACGTACCCTTCATTTTAGATTTGAACGGGAACGGTCGCTGGGATGGAGCCGGCGCTGAACCAGTTGCCATCACCGATATCAACGGAGTTGCTACCTTTAAAAATTTGCGAGCTGCCAATTATTCAGTTTTGGAAGTTTTTCCCAGAACCTCTCTGAGCGAAGTAGGTGGGCCTAACATTCCTCCCGGCAATCTCGATGCTCCAGTAGCAACAACTCCCAACCCCGCTCTGGTTTCTGCACCAGGCCCGCAGGCACGGTTCCAGGCCACGATCAGCAGAGAGCAACCGCTGTTAGTAGCAGACTCAAGCTATACCCTGAAACCAAACGACCCTAAATTCGTAGACAACAACTTAGACGGCATCCAACAGCCAGGGGAACCTTCTATTGCAGCAACGGGTGTACGACCGATTTTTGCGAACACGCCTTTGGCTTTCCCAGCGACTAACCCCTCACCAGCACTTACCTTTACTCCTGTGGGAGCTAATATAGGCGCTGGAACGAATGCTGGCGTGGGCAACACTCGACCTAACATCACTGTATTCAAATACAATGACCTGAACGGAAACGGTCGCTACGAGCCAATTCAGGGTGAAGCACCTCTTAGCGGTGTTACCGTCTTCCTCGACACCAACAATAACGGGGTTGTTGACACCGGAGAACAACAAATACAGACTAATGCCCAAGGCAGAGGAGCCTTTACCAACTTGGCAACGGGCAGTTACACGGTGCGAGAAGTCGTACAGGCTGGTTTCTCGCCTTCTACATCTGCTGCTGTTCCCGTGACTCTGAGCACTCAGGACGCTAACGTTACTTTTGCCAACACGCCGAACAGCAACATCACCGGTTGCAAATTCGAGGACTTTAACCTCAACAGCTATCGAGACGGAAACGAACCGGCGATTGCCAACGTTACCATCTATCTCGATACCAATAACAACGGTGCTCTGGATGCAGGGGAACGCACTACCGTTACCGATCAGTTTGGTCGCTTTGCGTTCAACAATTTGACTCCCGGTACTTACAACCTTCGAGAAGTACCTCCTCCTGGTTTCTTCCAGACTACTCCAGCGCTGAATATTGTTCTGGGCCCCAATCAAACTTTTACCTGCGCTTTGATTGGCAACTCTCGCACCTATGACCTACGGGTTCCTAAATTCCGAGACGACAACCGCAACGGCATACAAGATTCAGGCGAACCGCCTCTTGCCAATATCCCATTTACTCTGGATTTGAACAACAACGGCCGCTACGATGCGGCAACTGAACCTCTGGCAAGAACGGATGCTAACGGGATTGCTCTATTTCCCAATTTGTTCCCTGGCAACTACTCGGTTTTGGAAGTCTTCAACGATCCGAGTGTTCCCAATGAGTTCCCGATCGCAACCGGGCCCAATCCTGTTACCTTTAACGTGCCGGGCCCGAATACTTCGCCTTCGGTGCCTCTACCAGCGGCAACTCCGCAAAGAGTCGGTCAAAGCATCGATTTGCTGACTGGTGACGCGGGTGTTGCGGCTGCTAGCACCGATCCTTTGACTGACGGTGGCGGTTCCGCTGTGGTGCAGGCTAGCAGTATCGATAGCTTGCTCGCTCCTGAGACAGCAGGCGTAAGTAGCTTTGTTGACTTCAACGGTTTGAAAGACGCGGCGGAAGCTTCGATCGTATCGTTTTTAGAAGCTCAGAAGCTGGACGATCAATTAATGTTGGGCGCTCCAACTTCGACTCCGCTGTTTTAAGGTTAGTTTGAGTCTCTAGTTTGAGACTCAGCAATTAGCAGCTAGTTGGTTTAAACTGCACCTCCAAATATGATTTTGGGGTGCAGTTTGCTTTGTTAAGGGCTGGATGCTAGTCAAGATCCTCACAAGCCGGTGCCGATCGCCCAAACTGTCTTTAGTCGTAGAGTGCGATCGGCAAAAAGAAGGATTCGCTACCTCGAAAAAACCTTTATTTATGAAGGTAGAACTTAGAGGAATATGTTATGCCAGCTCAACAACAAACCAATCCGGCTCAACATCAAGAACAGCAACCGGGCATCGAAGCTCAAATGACTCCGCAACCTGAATCCTTTGCCTCCGAGTATCGCGGCAGCGACAAACTGCGCGGCAAAGTAGCCTTAATTACCGGCGGAGACAGCGGTATCGGGCGCGCGGTGGCTATGGCATTTGCTAAGGAAGGGGCGGACGTGGCGATCGGCTATCTCAACGAAGATGGAGATGCTAACAAGACTAAAGGGGCGATCGAACAACTCGGCCGCCGCTGTATGGCGATCGGCGGCGACATCGGCGAAGAAAGCGTCTGTCAAAACCTTGTAGAACAAACAGTGAAAGAATTCGGCCACCTCGACATCCTCGTCAACAACGCCGCCGAACAGCATCCCCAAGAAAGCATCGAAGACATCACCGCCGAACAATTAGAGCGCACCTTCCGCACCAACATTTTCTCAATGTTTTACCTGACAAAAGCGGCTCTAAAACACCTCAAAGAAGGAAGTACAATTATCAACACTACCTCAGTCACCGCCTACAAAGGCAACCAACAATTGCTAGATTACTCCTCCACAAAAGGAGCAATTGTTGCCTTTACCCGCTCTTTGTCTCAAAGTTTAGCTGAGAAAGGAATTCGCGTCAACGGAGTCGCCCCCGGCCCGATTTGGACACCTCTAATTCCTGCAACTTTCCCGGAAGAAAAAGTTGCGAAATTTGGTGCAGACACCCCCTTGGGACGGCCCGGTCAACCCGATGAAGTTGCTCCCTGTTACGTGTTTTTAGCTTCAAAAGATTCGTCTTACATGACGGGTCAAATTTTGCACCCCAACGGCGGATCTGTGATTAACGGATAGATTTGTCGCGAGTTAATTTATAAATAACCGCATTTTGTGGGGGGGACTTTCACTCACAATCTCTGACTGCAACTCAGAATCTAAATAAACCCTCCCCCACAACCGCGTTACCTATAATCTGCGTTAATCTGTGTTTATCTGCTGGTATCTGCGGTTAAAAAAAGATAATTTTGCAACCGCAGATGACAATTGATGAACGCGGATTCACGCAGATTCAGAGAAGAGATATATAAATAATTCCGATGCGAATAGATTTAATATTAGTTTTTGAAGATTTATAAGGTTACAAAAAACAGTAATCCCGCTACCAAGGTGGCGGGATTGATAGGTTGCAGTTTAGCTATTCTCTAGTTTTGCCAGAGTAGAAATTAGCGGACTGCTAAATTAGCTCTTCTTAGCCATTTCTTGCTGGAGCTTGCTTTTGGCTTCTTTGAATTGAGTAGCCATTTGTTCCATTTGGGCTTCGCTCAGGTTGCGGCGAATTTGAGGGAACATATCGCCTTCTTCTTGCTTGACGTGATCCTGAACCGCTGTTTTGAGCTGTTTGATTTGGGCTTTGAAATCCGCAGAACTGGGGTTCATAGCCTTAATTTTGGCGAGCATCTGCTTCATTTCGGCTTGCTCGTCGTACAGTTCTTGGGTATCGGTGTAGTAGCTGCGAACTGCAGGATAAACAATTTGTTCTTCGGCTTCTGCGTGAACGCTTAAGTCTTTGTAAATTTGACCGAAGAATTCTTGCAGTTTTTGAGGATCGTCGGTTTTTTCGATTTCCATAAATAGGGTATCGACTTTGCGGTGATCCATTGTGATGATTTCGACGATGTTCATCTCATCTTTGGTGCGGGTAACTGCACCGCCGATGATGCCGCTCATCGCAGCGACGGCATCTTGGACGCGAGCCCACACGCCTTGATCTGGGTCTTTTCCGGTAAGTTCGCGCACGCCCAAAATTTCGAGAACTCCTTTGAGTTGTTCTTGGTGAGCGCGGTTTTCAAAGTTAACTGTGTTGAGGGGAGTAATGGCTGCTTCGATGTCTGCGCCGACTACTTGAGCGGCTTTGTGAACTAACATCCCGGCCATTGTTTGTTGGTGTTTGAGCAGTTCGTGCTGGGCGACTTTTTCAAACATTGTGAGTTCGGAACCTTCCATGAGTTTCTGAACTTCTTCGATCATTTTTGTGGTGGTTTCTTTCGGTTCGCTTTGAACCCCGTATTGGACGATCGTAGTTTCCAGTACGCCCAAGTTTTTGCGATCGTCCTCCAGCATATCGCGGAAGCGATCGCGCAATTCGGAGTCGCTGCAGGAATTGATGAACAATTGTTCGTTAGCAATCAGCAGATTTTGCACTGCTTTCATGTCTGCTAATTTCATCGCGATCGCTTGGCGCTTGGTATCTTCTAAGGTAGCTACCATCTGTCGTTTCTCCTCTCGATGTCTTTAGTGTTCTTTAGTGTTCTTACATCTCTTAATTTATTGAAATATTCCGATCGCTTCCTCTTTCTCGCGACTGATTCATGAATATCCCGCGCAACCTATTGACTTTTAAACAAAAAAATGGTACTAGATTAAGGCTAAGGCCGTTTTAAAAAAAGCCAAAATTACCCTTAATAACTGACAACTGCCCACTGACAACTAACAACTGACAACTGCCCACTGCCCACTGCCCACTGACAACTGACAGGTGACAACTGAGTTTTGTATCAATTAATCCCGATCGCACATCAGTAAAGCGCTACTATAGTTGCAGCCGAAGTTAACTAAAGTTTAAGAATAACTAGCTTGTCTCAACTGCTCGCTGCTTTAGAGTTCCCAGCCAACGTCTGGAAACTGCACAATGGGTTAACGGTCATTCACCAACGGATACCGGCCACACCGGTGGTTGCGTTAGACGTGTGGGTGAGGGCTGGCGCTACGCGGGAAACCGATGCTTGGTCGGGAATGGCTCATTTTCTCGAACACATGATATTTAAAGGGACGGATTCGATCGCCCCTGGAGAATTTGACCGGGTAATCGAAAATCGCGGCGGTGTCGCCAATGCAGCGACAAGTCAGGACTACGCCCATTTTTTTGTCAACGCTGCGGCTGATTATTTAGCAGAAACGGCGCAGCCACTGGCAGAATTGCTGCTGCGCGCTGGGATTCCCGATGCAGAATTCGATCGCGAACGAGATGTGGTGCTCGAAGAAATCCGCCAAGCTCAAGATAGTCCCGATTGGCTGGGTTTCCAAGCAATGATGGAAACAGTTTACCAGCGACATCCCTACAGGCGATCGGTACTGGGAACCGAAGAATTGCTGATGTCGCGAACTCCCCACGAAATGCGGTGTTTCCATCGATCGCACTATCAGCCGGATAATATGACTGTGGTGATAGTCGGGGGAATTGATGAAGAACAAGCCAGAGACATCACAGAGAAAGCATTCGATGGATTTTCCGATCCGTGGGAATGTCCCAAATTTGCAGCAGAAGCGGAACCGCCACTGGTAGAAATCCGCCGTCAGGAACTCCGCATCCCCCGACTGGAACAAGGGCGGCTGATCATGGCCTGGACTGGGCCAGGAGTTGAACAGTTGCAAAGTGCTTGCGGCTTAGATTTGCTCTCAGTGTTGCTCGCAGACGGGCGGAGTTCGCGTTTGGTCAGGGAACTGCGCGAAGAATTACAATTGGTACAGGCGATAGAAAGCTCTTTCTCGCTACAACGGGAATCGAGTTTGTTTACGATTAGTGCAGTCTTGGAAGCAGATGATATCGAAGGAGTGGAAGCTCGGATTTGCGATCGGCTTTGGGAATTGCAATCTGAGCCGGTTTCGGAGGCAGAACTGATGCGTTGCAAGCGTTTGCTGTGCAATGACTTTGCTTTTTCGATCGAAACGCCGGGACAGTTAGCCGGTCTTTACGGATATTACAGTACGATCGCCACTGCCGAATTAGCGCTCAGCTATCCCACCAGAATTAAAGCATTTAAACCACTAGACCTGCAGCGCCTAGCTCAACAATATCTTTCTCCCCGGCGCTACGCCGCTGTGGTGCTCAAGCCTGTTTGATAATAGTTGACTGTTGACTGTTGACTGTTGACTGTTATAGCAACCGCCAAGGTGCTTTACGGCATTTATGTCATAGTTCCCGATCGCGGAGTCGAAGGGTTCAATAACCAAAGCGCCAAGGCGCAGGGCTATATTAAGAGGTTTTTACCACAGAGGGCGCAGAGGGCGCAGAGGGGGGAGGGATGAGAAGGTTTGTTAGGAGAGGATGAGGTAGCCCAATAAGTTAATTGATTAAGATTTTCTTCCAACACTCTTCCCTCTGCGCCCTCTGTGTTCTCTGCGGTTCAAAACTCTTCTCTTCCCTCACCTGTGGCACAATTTATAGCAACAGCCAACAGTCAACAGCCAACAGTCAACAGTCAACAGTCAACAATCAACAGTTAACAGTTAACAAATAATTCAATGAAAAACGAAATCCAGCGCACAGTTTTAGACAACGGTATCGTTGTCTTAGCAGCAGAGAATCCTGCTGCAGATATTATTTCAGCTAGGATATTCCTGCGGGCGGGTAGCCGCTGCGTACAGCCGGAACAAGCAGGATTGTGTCATTTGCTGTCGGCGGTAATGACTAAGGGAACCGATCGCCATTCTTCGCTGGAAATAGCCGAACGTGTAGAATCGGTGGGAGCGAGATTGGGTACAGACTCGACTACAGATTATTTTTTAGTCAGTGTGAAGACGGTTGCTGCCGATTTTCAAGACATTTTGGAATTGGCGGCGGAATTAATGCGATCGCCCACTTTCCCGGAAGCTGAAGTCGAACTCGAACGCCGCATCGCCATATCAGCAATTCGATCGCAGCAAGAACAGCCATTTGCGATCGCCTTCGAGCAATTGCGACAGGCGATGTACAAAGAACATCCCTACGCTTTCTCTACCTTGGGCACGGAAGCTACGATGTCAAAGCTTACCCGAAACGATCTCGAACAGTTCCACAAAACCTATTTTCGTCCCGACAATGTAGTTATTTCTGTAGCCGGCAGAATATCAACCGAAGATGCGATCGCCCTGATCGATCGCACTTTTGGAGACTGGAAAGCACCTTTAACACCCCTACCCACCTTAAACTTCTCCCCCCTCACGCCCTCCCCTCAAACCGTAGCTAAAGCGCAAGATACCCAGCAATCAGTGATTTTGCTCGGCTACCTCGCACCCTCGGTAAAAAATCCCGACTACGCAGCAATTAAGTTGCTCAATACCTATTTGGGTAACGGTTTGTCGAGCCGGTTGTTTGTGGAATTGCGGGAAAAACGGGGCTTAGCTTACGATGTTTCCGCGCTCTACGCGACACGCTTAGACGCGGCTCAGTTTGTGGCGTACATGGGTACAGCACCGGAAAATACGGTGACAGCTTTTGAAGGATTGCGTACTGAGGTCGATCGGCTAGCCAACACCCAACTAAGCGAAGAAGAATTGCAAGATTGCAAGAATAAAATGCTCGGTCAATATGCTTTAGGAAAACAAACTAATTCGCAAATTGCCCAAGTTTTAGGCTGGTACGAAATTTTGGAATTGGGAATTAAATTTGACGAGCAATTTCAAGCAGAAATTGCTGCAGTTACGACGGCCCAAGCTCAGGAAGCTGCTAAGAAATACTTCATCGAACCTTATATTTCTCTGGTGGGCCCGGAAGCGGCGATTCAGGAATTGGGTGTGATGGCTGTTTGTTGATAAATTTGTGATTTTACTCGTTACCAGGCAGAGCCTGGTAATGCAGAGCCTCCGGATCTGCCTCCATTAAATGTTTGTTATCCAATCTTCAAATATTCAACTTCCAAGCCAGCCTAACTATTCAAAAGTAAAATTAATTCTTAGGCAAAGTCTGGGAATTAGTTTATCTAAAAAATATCTGCGTTTATCTGCGTTTATCTGCGGTTTTTGACAGTTAAAAAATTATGCAATAAGTTTACTACACAAAAGAAATGATGTTATACCAATTTAAAAAAACCTTGCTACACCAAATAAATTAGAGGTTTTTACCTGTAGGGACACGGCACTGCCGTATCCGGTAATTTATGCTTCTGACAGATAATTCATATACGATTAGTAACCGTAGCAACAATTTGTCAAAATGATGTTAATTCCAGTAACTCAAGTCAAATCTGGGTACAAGCCACAATCATTTGACACCAGCATAGAAGCCGAATTGCTGATGTTTCAACTGTTGCAGCGGCTGACTCCACAAAAAAAAGTAACTCGCACTATCAACTTTAATCGAGCCGTGCGAAGCCTAGTAATATCGGGAATAGAAAGCCAGTACAATAGTGCAACTCCTGTATTAAAAAGGCAGGAATTTATCAAACTGCGCTTGGGTTCTAATTGGATAAATATTTTATCTTATACTTATAATTGGGGTGATTTCGTGATTCAAGATCCAATTTGGTTGGCGCGAAAAATAGCTGACATTCTGGAACCCTTAGACATTTCCTATTTAGTTGGTGGCTCTGTGGCAAGTTCTTTGCTGGGAGAAAACAGAGCTTCACAAAATTTAGATTTGATAATTAATATTTTACCACAGCAAGCGCCACAACTAATCAGTGCCATGTCCGACGATTTTTATATTAGCGAGTCGGCAGTATTTGAAGCAATTACTCGAGCTGAAAGTTTGCCCCGCAAATCGTCTTTTAATGTAATTTATTTGCCTGCTATCGAAAAGGCTAAATTTTTTGTAATGAGTAATGACGATCCTTTCTCGGTTTCTGTGATGAAACGCCGCCAGTTGCACGTTGCGGGTGCTGCATCGGAGCGAGGAATTTATATTTATTCAGCCGAAGATATCATCCTCCAAAAACTCTGTTTCTACAAACAGAATGGTGGTGTTTTTAAAAGGCAGTGGAAAGATGTATTGGGTGTTATGAAAGTACAGGGCGATCGGCTAAATTTTAATTATTTAAGCGAATGGGGAGAATGTCTAAAAGTTGCAGATTTGATAGCACAAGCGTTGCAGCAATCTGGATTAGAGTAGTCACATTCTCCCAAGTTGTGTATTTAACTTTTTAAGTTGATTAGGGTGCGTCAGATTGGGTGATTTGCCGATCGCCCAAAATCATAAACCGATCGACTCTACTGATTTCTGGGACGATCGCCCGCAAGCATTAAAAGCCACAAAAACATCAGTACGCTGCCATTGAACCTTTCGTGTGGGCGATCGGTCTAAATCACATACAGGCCCATCAGGTCTAATCTATATGTACTTTTTTAGAATATGTACTTAGTAAAAAACTTTCACATTAAAAAAGAGCTGACTCCCTGGCTGGGCGGGCTCCTCGCCACCGGATTGATTGCAGGAGTAGGCTACACAGCTTACAGCCAATTCGCAGTCCAACAGCGTAGCGAAACCGGGCGCAAGGAAAAAACCGTTGCTGTAGAAAGGCTCAACCTGCCGATTACAATTTCGGCAAACGGCACAATTGTCCCCGAACGTTCCGTCAACGTCAGCCCCAAAACTTCAGGAATGCTCAAAAGTTTGCTTGTCAGCGAAGGAGATAGCGTTGAAAAAGGGCAGATTCTCGCCTACATGGACGACTCCAACCTGCAAGGGCAACTTACCCAAAATCGCGGACAACTCGCAAGCGCCGAAGCAAACTTGCAAAAATTGCTCAACGGCAATCGAACCCAAGATATTGCTGCGGCTAAGGCAGTTTTATCAGAACAACAGGCAAGTCTGGAAAAATTGCTCAACGGCAATCGAACCCAAGATGTTGCTGTAGCCGAGGCAAAACTAGCAGAACAACAGGCAAACTTGCAAAAATTGCTCAACGGCAATCGAACCCAAGATGTTGCTGTCGCCGAGGCAAAACTAGCAGAACAACAGGCAAATTTACAAAAATTGCTTGAGGGGAAATCGGCCTGAAGATATCGCCCAAGCAAGTGCCAAACTCAAAGATGCTGAATACGCTGAAAATCAGGCAGAGGAAGAGTTTCAGAGAAATCAAGAACTCTATAATGCTGGAGCCATTGCTTTGCAAATTGTCAACAATTCCCGCACCGCGCGCGATCGAGCCGGCACGCAAGTCAAACAAGCCGAACAAGCTGTAGCTTTGCTGAAAGCGGGTGCTCGCCCCCAAGAAATCGCAGCAGCGAGGGCTGCAGTGGAGCAGAAACGGCAAGCTGTGGCCCTAGCGCGATCGGGCGCGCGCCCCGAAGATATCGCTGCAGGACGGGCTGCAGTGGAGCAAAAACGGCAAGCTTTGGCCTTGGTGCGATCGGGCGCGCGCCCCGAAGAAATCGCCCAAGCCCGCGCCGCTGTCGAGCAAAAACAGCAAGCTTTGGCGCTGCTAGAAGCCGGTTCTCGCCCCGAAGAAATCGACCAAGCCCGCGCCCAAGTTCTCTCCGCTAAAGGCAGCCTGCAAAGCGTTCAAGCCCTGATCGATGACACTGTGTTGCGGGCTCCTTTTAGCGGCACTGTCACCCGCAAATACGCAGATCCGGGCGCTTTCGTGACTCCCACGACGGCGGGAAGTGCAGTTTCTTCGGCAACTTCTTCTTCGATTTTGTCCTTAGCTTCAAAAAATCAATTAATCGCAAACGTAGCAGAAACTAATATTGCTCAGATTCAGATCGGCCAAGCTGCGTCTATTCAAGCCGATGCTTTTGCAGGAAAGACTTTTGCCGGTAAAATCACTCAAATTTCGCCTCAGTCGATCGTCCAGCAAAATGTAACGAGTTTCGAGGTAAAAGCCGCAATTATTAATGATGATAAAGAAATACTGCGTTCTGGGATGAATGTCAACGTAGAGTTTAAAGCAGGCGAACTCAAAAAGGTTTTGGTAGTCCCCACTGTGGCAATTGTCCGCCAACAAAGAGAAACTGGAGTATTTGTTCCCGGTGGAAAAGATGGCAAACCTGCTTTTATGCCGATTAAAACTGGTATGACGGTGGATGACAAGACAGAAGTGCGATCGGGTTTGAAAGGAAATGAAAAAGTGCTGATTAGTGTACCCGCCGGATTGCGGCCGAAATCCCAAAATCCATCGGGCGGGATACCGGGTTTGCAACCAGGTGGTAGAACGCGATTGCGTTAGTGGGAAAAATGAAGAAAGAAAGCACAACACAGATTAATTATCGAGCATAAATCATATTAAATATTTTGGCATCAGAAATATCGATCTCTTTCTTCTCTCCCTCTGTGTTCTCTGCGCTCTCTGCGGTAAAAAAATCTTAATCCTCACCAATTAGCCATTACCTATTACCTATTCCCAACTACCTAATGAAATCAAAAACTCGCCCACCTATCAAGAAAATATCCAACGTTCAAATCGCCTTCATGGCGACAGAAGCGCTGTGGAATAACAAATTGCGTACCAGTTTAACCATGCTGGGCGTAATTATTGGAATATCTTCAGTAATTGCCATTACTTCGGTAGGACAAGGAGTCCAAAAATCAACAGAAGAACAGTTAAAATCTTTGGGTACAAACGTGCTGTTGGTGTTATCCGGCGCTTCTCGAACTGGCGGTGTCAGTCAGGGAAGCGGTTCTGCTACTACCCTAACTTGGGATGACGCAAAGGCGATCGGCAAACAAGCTCCCGCAGTTAAGGCAATTTCCGCTTATTTGCAGCGCCAAGTGCAAATCGTTTACGGCGGACAAAATTCATTTACTGCTATCTTGGGAACAGATTTAAACTATCCCGATGTGAAGAACATTCAACCCCAACAAGGACGTTTTTTTAACGAGGATGAGTTGAATGCTGCTGAGCCAGTAGTCGTCCTCGGTTCTAAGGTGCGGGACGAACTTTTTGGAGCCGGAGCTAATGCGCTATCCTCCGATATTCGCATTCAGGGAAACCGCTACAAGGTGATTGGAGTGATGGAAACCAAGGGGTCTGTAGGGGGAACCGATCGGGACGATCGAGTGTATATTCCCCTCAAAAATATGTCTTCGCGGATTGTGGGGAGAAATTCTTTAGCGGGGATTGCAATATCAGGTTTTTGGTTGGAAACTGCCGGCGAAGCGGATTTAGCGGATGCTCAATTTCAAGTGGAAAATATCCTGCGCTTGCGCCACAATATTTATCCGCCGCAACCGGATGATTTTCGAGTTATCAATCAAACTGAGATTGTTAATACTTTCAGCAATGTGATAGGTTTATTTACGGTGATGGTGGGAGCGATCGCCGGAATTTCCTTGGTAGTTGGCGGCATCGGTATTGCTAATATTATGTTGGTGTCTGTGGTGGAGCGGACTAAGGAAATCGGAATTCGCAAAGCGGTAGGTGCTACTAATGCAGCAATTCTGATTCAATTTATGGCGGAATCTATTTTAGTTTCCACCGTGGGGGGAACGGCGGGTATTGGGTTGGGAATTGCAAGATCCTTTGGGGCCGCGACAGCCTTCAAATTTCCATTTGTGGTTTCTGTCTGGTCGATATCAGCAGGTTTTGGGCTATCTTTTACCGTCGGGTTGTTAGCTGGAGTATTGCCGGCCAGGAATGCGGCTCGCTTAGATCCGATCGCAGCTTTACGCAATGATTGAAGTGTACTCATCCGCGTTTATCTGCGTGCATCTGCGGTTAAAGATTCCAAATCTGCCAGCAATGTTAGATTGAGACAATTTAAGATACTAGATTTAATCGGGCGCTTTTCATCCCAAAATACCATTGATGAATAAAAGCTAATTGCAGCAGATGAATTCAAAATCTCAAAAGTTTTACGTGCGATTCCCTCGTCTTCAAAGCTGACAAAATAAACAGTATCATCAAATATTACAGGTTTATTAGCAATTGCACCAATTAATCTGAAATTCAAATTTTTATAAAGTCCGCAAATGGCTCTTTTCCAAGATTTAAAACTATAATCGCCAACTCCAAAAACAGAAAAGCGAGGATTATGTTGATAAATCTTGCTTTTGCGATTGTCTAGATATGGTGCGTTATCTTCGAGATAACGCCAGGTTTTAGGAGCTATTTGTCTGATAGATTCGGTTGATTCGCCAATAAATTTTTGAGTTACTAAAATATAGCGATTTGTGGCATTAATGCGATTTTGAGCGACATCCGAGCCTTTAAGTAGCGGAAATAGATAAGTTTCCTCAAGCTCGACAGCTTCCCCAAATCCATTGACAAAAAGATTATCAATTTTCCGAAACTCCATCACATTCGAGCAGTCATGCTTTACCCCCGATCGCCATTTCGTACCTGATTTAACAGCATATAAATTACTCAATTTATTGAAAGAATCTATATCTTTAATTAGAAGATTATTTTGATAGCCTATGCGGTGGGATTCTGAACTTTCTAAACTGCTAAATACATCGCAGAAGTAGTTTTGTGAGCTTGAGTCAAACTGACAAAATAACAAACAGGCATCCACATTTGCATTAAAATACTTTTTAGCATCTATTTTGTAAGTTGCACACCTAGCGAGATTAAGTTTTTTTGAATGAATGTAGTTCAATAACTTTCTGGCAACAGAAGTCTTGCAAAGCATTGCCAGAGTTGCGTCACGATTTTGCAACCAATGAATTGCTTTAATTAGCATCCATTCTGAGATGTCAAAATTACTTTTACCTGTGAGTGCATCTAAACCAGCGTGCTTTTGAAAATTACTTTTTTTAGGCAAATTTTCACTACCAATAGTTCCTTGGTGTGAGTTTGTCACCCAAGGAAAGTTACCAAGTACCAACACCTGATGATTGAATTGCTTAATTAATGATGTCCAGTCAAACTCAAAAAAATCTCCGTGCTTAACCTCACATCTCTCATCCTGTAACAATTCATGTTTGGCTCGTAATTCTGTTAAGTAAATTTGATTGATTTCAACTCCGATAATCTTGCTGGCGGATGGAAAGGAATTTACAGCAGCTTGAATGAAATTACCTATCCCGCAAGTTGGCTCAATGATGACTTTGGGGTTAATATCAAGTTCTATCAATTTCCGACACACCATCTCAGCTAATTCTGGGGGTGTTTGAAAATCTCCGTATTCTAGTTTTGTTTTGCGAACTGTGGAAATCATAAGTTAAATCTATAAACTGCGATAACGCCGTCTTGTTGTCCGGCACGCTCAATTACTCTGCCATACTGAAGTCGCCATTGTAAAGAATTTCTACGGCTATGATGTTGCGATCGCACTTACAAATGTTTATAATATGACAAGTACGTAAGTCACGAACAAAATCTGGTGTAGTTTGGAAAAAAAGGCTCAGATGCGTGTTATTAGCCGAAAAGTTCTGCGAGATTTCTGTGAAAGCCATGCAGATTCCTGTGAGGCACTTTATGAGTGGTATAGAGTGTCAAGTAAAGCCCAATGGCAAAACCTAATTGATGTTCAGCAGACTTATCCAAAAGCGGAGGCTGTAGGGAATTTTACCGTATTTAATATAAAAGGAAATCGATATCGGCTGATAGTCGATCTGGTTTACGTTTCTCAAAGAATCTACATCAAATATGTTTTGACTCACGCTGAGTATGATAAGGATGAGTGGAAAAATGATCCGTACTTTTGATGCAAAATCTTATACAAATTTACTGATTCGGTATCAACCAAAACCGATCGCAAATGAAGCAGAAAACGATGCCGCACTCGCTCTCGCTAGCGAACTGGAACACCGCCCTATGCGATCGCCGGAGGAAGAGCTATTTCTGGAGCTTTTGATAACGTTGATTGAAAAATTTGAAGCTGAAACTTATCCAATTCCTGCGGGGGATGCTGCCTCAATTTTGCGACATCTAATGGATGCAAGAGATTTGGACAAGTCGGATTTAATTCCACTTTTGGGGACGGAAACAGAGGTTGAAAAGATTCTTGTCAGTCGAAGGGCGATCGCCATAGATGAAGCCAGAAAACTAGCTGATTTTTTCGGAGTAGATATTAGTTTGTTTCTCGAATTGCGCTCGCACCCTGTCTAACCGCAAAAGTAAGCAAAAAGCCCGCAAGTTGTTTTATTTATGCTGTAACCATTTCGGGTTTGCGATCGGGTGATGCTGGCTCAAAGTACAACACCATGATTTGCTCTGGATGCAGCCCGACAGACTCATAAGTACGTCCGTTGCGATCGCTAAATTCAACCTCAAACGCTGCACCATCAGCCAACAGTTCAACCACAGTCCCTACTTGTCCGCGCCACAGGTTGTATTCAGGAATGTCAAGTGTCAAGACAACGACATCTAGATAATTTAATTGTATTCTTTGTCACTCTTATTACCTCCAGACATTACAGAGGATAGCAGGTTGTTAATCTCGGAATCTCCGAATCACGATCGATGACTATTCCCTACTAATTGAAATGTTTTAAAAGTAACTGGTGAGCTGGATATTCAGGAGCAAAGTTCGATAGATATGCCATAAAATTTTTTAATGTTTGTCTGAGTTTATTTTCTCTATCTTTATTGAAATGAAATAACTGTTTATTATTCAAATAACCAAGAGCCACTGCTTCCATCCCTAGACAAATTGTCTCTCTATCCCATTTTAATTCATCAGGATTAGTGATTATATATGCAATGTCTTCGGCTAGGGTCACTACTATCTCAATATTAGGTTTTGCATTATCCCAATACCCTGATAAAAAATTCAACAATACTTGTTTTTCAACAATGGTAGAAGTATTTAACAATGAATATAATTGTGTGTCAGCAGAGTATTTATTTGAAATACCCCCCAAAACTCGTCCTAATAGCCATGAACACTCATAGCAATATTGCAATTTAGATAAAGACTTTAATTTATCAAATAAGCATTGAATTACTTGATCGTTAGAATAATCCTTCAAAAATTTATCAATTTCATCATCATCTACATCTAATATCTTTTGTTGAAAGAAGGCTTTTATCTTTTGATCTGAAGTTATCATTTAATATTTTACTCCTACATTAAGCCCTGCTTCATACATATTGCATCCCGGCATTGAGAAACCGGGTTTATCTAGGAATACTCTAGATTCTATCCATCAAGATCGTAGGGAAAACCAAATTGGTCGGCTAATTCAGCAGAGGTAATGTGCAGAATCTTTAGCAACTTCTTGTGAAGTCTTAAAAAAACAGAGGGCGGGTTTCACATAAAACTTAACCCCAAAAGTCCAATTTTATGCTCAAACCCGCCCTCGCACAACTCACTTAATAAGCGTCTTGCAATTCGTAGAAATCAGGGGAAATGTAATCTTTCCGCAGCGGCCAGCCTACCCAATCTTCGTTCATCAAAATCCGTTTCAGATTCGGATGTCCTTCGTAGACGATGCCGTACATATCGTAGGATTCCCGCTCTTGGAAATCTGCGGCTTTCCAAATCCAGTACACTGATGGTACTCTGGGATCTTCGCGGGGAATGAATACTTTGACGCGGACTTCTTCGGGATGGGAAGCATTATCTGTCAGCTTGGCTAAGTGATAGACGCTGACTAAATCTTCTCCCGGCCCTTGGTCGTAGGCGCACTGGCACTGCATATAATTGAAGCCGTAGGCATACAGTGCTGTTGACATCGGAATTAGGAATTCGCGATCGACCTTTAATATCTCCACGCCCAAATTATCGGCCGCCAAAGCTTCGTGTTCAAAGCCATTTTGAGTCAGCCACTGAGAAACCTTCCCAGCTTCAACAATCGCAGATTCTGTTTCAGCCACGTTGTACCTCCTGTTTTTGTCCTGCAAGCAGGGCGGGCGGTACTGGCATTCCCATTGCTTCCGTCAATTCCTTCGGTGGAGCTATCCGGCCGGGAATTGACAAATACTTGCCGTCCAAAATGTCATCTACTACTTTCATTTTGTGGGGTCTGGTGTAGTAGCGGTGGGTGGGCAGCAAGTTGCCACGTTCTTGCATCGAGTCGTTGGCGATTTTTTTCCGCAGTTTGATAATTGCGTCAATAATCGCTTCTGGACGCGGGGGACAGCCTGGTATGTACACGTCTACGGGAATTAGTTTGTCAACGCCTCTGACTGCTGTGGGGGAGTCTACGCTGAACATTCCGCCGGTGATGGTGCAAGCGCCCATCGCGATGACGTATTTGGGTTCGGGCATTTGTTCGTACAGCCGCACCAAAACGGGGGCGTACTTCATGGTGATTGTGCCGGCGGTGATGATCAGGTCGGCTTGCCGCGGGCTCGATCGGGGTACTAAGCCGAATCTGTCGAAGTCGAAGCGCGATCCGATCAAAGCTGCAAACTCGATGAAGCAGCAAGCCGTACCGTAAAGCAGCGGCCACAGGCTCGAAAGTCTTGCCCAGTTATAGATGTCGTCAACCGTAGTTAGGATGACGTTCTCTGATAATTCGGATGTGACTTGCGGGCGCTCTGCCGGATTGACAATTAGCGATTTTTGTGATGTGTCTGAACTTAAGACCATTCTAAGGCTCCTTTGCGCCATGCATATACAAGAGCAATAACGAGGATCGTGATAAAAAACAAGGCTTCGATGAAAGCCAAAAGTCCTAGCTGGTTGAAAGCAACCGCCCAAGGATACAGGAAGACGGTTTCTACGTCGAAGATGACGAAGACCAAGGCGAACATATAATATCGGATGTTGAACTGAATCCAGGCTCCGCCGATCGGCTCGACACCAGATTCGTAGGTAGTGCGTCGGTCGTAGGGACGACTTTTGGGCCGCAGTACCTTAGATGCCGTGAGGGCGAGGATAGGCACTAGGCTGGAAATTAGCAGGAAGCCTAAAAAATACTCGTAGCCGCTGAGTGCAAACACGGTGAATAATTACTGCCTCTGTGAAAGGGTTTGTAACTCTATCTTTACATTATATGGATTTTGCGTAGCTAGAATTACGAATTAGTTGAGATTAATCGTCCATCTTCTGCAATAATTATTAATGTATATTTTTAAGATTAGCTTACTTACCCTTTTGGAGCTATGAGCGATCCAGCCAGTGAGACTAAAACCCTCGATCGGCACGAGTGCCGCGCCTGCGGCTACGTCTACGATCCGAAAAAGGGCAATCCTAAAATTGACATTGCTCCGGGGACGGCTTTTGAAGATTTGCCCCAAACTTGGGTCTGTCCCGTGTGCGCCGCGCGCAAGTCGATGTTTCAAAATGTCGGTCAGCAGGATGGGGTTTCGGGATTTAAGGCAAATCAACGCTACGGTGTCGGTGTCAACGGCATGACTGAAGGTCAGAAAAGTTTGCTGATTTTTGGCGGCTTGGTCGTTGGTTTCTTGTTTTTACTTAGTATGTATGGTTTGCAGTAGGACGATTGTGAGATTTTGGCAACGAATTGTAATGTTATTGGCGGCTGCGCTCATCTGTACGAGTTGCAGCACGATCGGTTCTTTGAGTTACAACCCTTGGCAGGTGATTTATTTGCCGACATCGGCAAATTTGCAGGATATTGCCTTTACGGGCAATCCTCAGCACGGCTGGGTGGTCGGTTCTGAAGCGACTCTATTTGAAACATCCGACGGCGGTACTAACTGGAAACAGATAGTTCTGGATATTGACGAGCCGAGGTCGCGTTTTTCTTCGGTGAGTTTTTCGGGTTCTGAAGGCTGGATTGTAGGTCAGCCTGCGGTTTTGCTCCGCACGGAGGACGAGGGCAAGTCTTGGACGCGGATTGCTTTGAACTCTCAGTTACCGGGTTCTCCAAGTACGATCGCAGCTTTGGGCCCGAATTCGGCCGAGATGACGACGGATGTGGGGGCGATTTACCGGACTTCTGACGGTGGCAAAAGCTGGAAAGGAGTCGTTCAGGATTCCTTTGGGGTAGTTCGCAATATCAACCGTTCCCAAGACGGCCAATATGTTGCGGTATCCTCAAGGGGCAATTTCTATTCGGTGTGGAAACCCGGACAAGAAGCTTGGGAACCTAGCAACCGCAACAGTTCTCGCCGCCTGCAAAATATGGGCTTTACCAAGGACGGGCGTTTGTGGATGCTCGCCCGCGGCGGTCAAATTCAGTTTGAGGATCCGGAGAGTGCTGAAGGTTGGGGAGAACCGTTTTTTCCCGATCGCCAGGCAAGTTGGGGTTTGCTAGATATGGCTTACCGAACTGAGAATGAAATTTGGGTTGCCGGCGGGGGCGGCAATTTGCTGGCCAGTTTTGATGGCGGGAAAACTTGGCAAAAAGACCGCGAAGTTGAGGATGTTCCCGCTAATTTTTACAAAATTGTGTTCATGGGCCCCGATCGCGGATTTGCGATCGGCGCAAACGGTACTCTACTGAAATATCAAGGTTCAGCGGAAGCTGCTTGATAGTAGAATAGTAATAGAGATTGTCAGTCGATTTGTTGTTGAAAGGAGGATTCTACATGGCCGGTACAACTGGAGAACGTCCGTTTGGGGACATTATTACAAGTATCCGTTATTGGGTAATTCACAGCATCACCATTCCGGCTTTGTTTATTGCTGGATGGCTGTTTGTCCAGACCGGTTTGGCTTACGATGCTTTTGGCACTCCTCGCCCCAACCAGTATTTCACAGAGCAGCGACAAGAAATACCGATTATCTCGGATCGCTTTGAAGCGAAAAAACAAGTAGATCAGTTCATTGCCAAGTAATTTAACAAGGAGTTGGAAAAATGACTAGCAGAACGCCAAACAACGAGCCAATTTCGTATCCGATTTTTACGGTACGCTGGTTGGCAGTTCATACTTTAGGTGTCCCAACAATTTTCTTTTTGGGCGCGATCGCCGCAATGCAATTTATTCAACCATAGGAGTTTACAATGCCTGAACGCGTTCCTAATCCCAACGAACAACCCGTAGAGTTAAATCGCACTTCCCTTTATTTGGGCCTGTTGATGGTTTTTACCCTGGGTATTTTGTTTTCCAGTTATTTCTTTAACTAACTGGTGACGCGAGTTTGATGTCCGCAGTTCGATCGAATTTGTTTTGCTGTGAATTAATGAGGTGATGGCTATGTTTAGTGAAAGTGGCAGAATTCCTTTGTGGCTGGTAGCTACTGTCGCAGGCCTAGGTGTTCTGAGCATTGTGAGCCTTTTCTTCTACGGCGCTTATGCCGGTTTGGGTTCTTCGATGTAAGGAGAATCTCGCGTATTTTACGCCTCAAACCCCCCTTTTTTTGAAGGGGGGTTTTAATTATGCGAATTTGGTTGGTCAATCCGGGATAAATATTATAAAAAGTGTTGATTATTTGGCAAGTTTGTGATAATAAACTGTTTTTGGTCAATAAACCTGTAGGGACGGGTTCACCAATCATATCGTGGACGGTTGCATCGGAATAATAAAATCGAGTCAACAGTCAGTAGGGGCGGTGCCTGTGAGTGCGGGCCCTCTTAACAGTCAACTCTCAACAGTCAACTCTCAACAGTCAACATCACCTGACGGTGTTACCGGAAATGATATCACCCTCTCATATCATGTCCACACTACGAACCCACGAGAAAATCTCGCCCGAAACCGGGTTTCCTTCGAGAGATTTCGCCACCAAACCGAGATTTTCCCAGAAACCCGGTTTCTGAACCCCTGGGGCAATCTCGCCCGAAACTGGGTTTATTTCGAGATATATCCATAAAAACTCGATTTTGGTCTCATCGGGCTTGCTTTGGGAATTAGCCAAAAGTTGCGAGTAGAATAGTGCAAGAGCCGATCGCTCGATCGTAGTCCACAGCGAAATATGACCCCACCGCAGCCGCCCCGCAAACCTCAAACCGTCTTGGGTGCGATCACCCAAGCAGTCCAGACTATTGCCAAGGTTAATTTTAACCAGCTAGCCCTGAAACCGAATGCCAAAGTACCCGAACTGTGGGTACAAGATGCGGGTGCAGCTAAAGCTGAGGTTTATCCGCTATTGGGCGATCGATATTTGTTAGGTCGATCGTCCAAATCATCAGATATTGTAGTTCGCAATCCCGTTGTCAGTCACGTACACCTATCCCTATCGCGCGATACTCGGCGGCGGACTCCTTTTGTCATCAAAGATGAAGACTCAACCAACGGCATTTACTCCGGCAAAAGGCGAGTCAAAAGTATGTCCCTGCGTCACGGAGACGTGTTCACCTTGGGCCCGCCGGAACTCGCCGCCGCCGTCAGAATTCAATTCGTATATCCGCCGCCTTGGTATTTGGAACTGGTACGTTACAGCTTTTACGGAATCAGCGGAATCACCGCTTTGATTGCCGTGTTGGTAGGCATGGAATCGACAAAATTTCAAGTGCGGCCTCTGCCCAGAAGCATCAACGGCCCCGTAATTGTTTACGCCCGCGACGGACAAACTCCCCTGCGCCCTCCTCAGAACAACGCTCACGTAGAATTAAAGGAATTGCAGGATTTTTCGCCTTATTTATCCCAGGCGGTACTTGCTTCGGAAGACAGCCGCTACAATTGGCATTTGGGCGTAGATCCGATCGGGGTTTTGCGGGCACTGTTGACCAACGTGCGCGGGGGAGGAATTCGCGAAGGCGGCAGCACAGTGACGCAGCAGTTAGCGAGGAGTTTGTTTCGAGATTATGTCGGAACCCAAGATTCCGCCGGACGCAAATTGCGGGAAGCCGTAGTTGCGTTGAAACTGGAGAATTATTACAGCAAAGATGACCTGTTGCTGACTTATTTGAATCGCGTGTTTTTGGGAATTGACCTGTACGGTTTTGAGGATGCGTCTCGGTTTTATTTTGCCAAGTCGGCGAAGGATTTAACTTTGTCGGAGGCGGCGACTTTGGCGGGTATTTTGCCCGCACCAAATAGTTTCAATCCGATTCAAAATTATCAGTTGGCGGTGCAGTATCGCGATCGGGTGATCGAACGGATGCGGGCAATGGGCTCGATTTCTCAGGAAGAAGCCGATCGCGCGAGGCGATCGAGAATTGATATCAATCCCAAAGCCCGCCAATACCTGCAAAGTACGATCGCGCCTTACTTCTACAATTATGTATTTGACGAATTAGAGTTTTTGCTGGGCGAGCAGCTAGCCAGAGAAGGCAATTTCATAGTAGAAACAGGCTTGAATCCCAGCCTGCAAAAAGTAGCCGAATCTTCCCTCAAAAATGCCGTAGAAAATGCCGGAGCCAGTGCAGGTTTTTCTCAAGGAGCCGTAGTAACTCTCAATACTGCCACCGGGGAAGTCTTAGCATTAGTTGGGGGCGTAAATTACCTGCAAAGTCAGTTTAATCGAGCTACCCAAGCATTGAGACAGCCCGGTTCTACATTTAAGATTTTTGCCTATACAGCCGCCCTAGAACGCGGAATTTCACCCACCAAAACCTATTCTTGCGAGCCGCTTTCCTGGGGCGGACAAAGTTACAGCGGCTGCGAAAGAACCAGCGGCAGTGCTGATATGTATCGGGGCATAGCACAGTCGGAAAATGCAATTGCTTTGAGAGTTGCACAAGATGTCGGTTTAGACAATGTAGTGGGAATGGCAAGACGTTTGGGAATTACATCTGGACTGCGTTCTTCCCCCGGTTTGGTGTTAGGTGAAAGTGAAGTTAACGTATTACAATTAACGGGTGCATTCGGGGTTTTAGCGAACCGCGGTTTGGGCAACCGTCCCCACGTAATCAAGCGAATTATTGACAGCAGCGATTGCAAAGATCGAAATGATTTTAACAGTTGTCGGGTGATTTATGACTATCAAAAAGATAGCGTTGCCAACCGACAGTTAATTTCTGAAGGCGTAGCGGATACGATGACTGATATGCTGCAAGGTGTGGTGCGGGGAGGTACGGGCAGCAGCGCTGCTTTGGGTTTGGGAGAAGCTGGAAAAACAGGCACGACTAATGATAATAGAGATTTGTGGTTTGTCGGTTATATTCCGAGCCAGCAACTGGTAACGGGAGTTTGGTTGGGAAATGATGATAATTCTCCGACTGCCGGAGGTAGTGCAAATGCTGCTCAGTTGTGGGGGGAATATATGCGGCAAGTGGCGCGTTAAGTCAGTTGTTAGTTGTTAGTTGTTAGTTGTCCGTTGTTAGTTGTTAGTTGTTATACCAATTTAATGTGAAGTTGCATATAATAGAGAGATAGCTTTTATGGTGCGTTTATGAGTCGTAGTTTAAAAATCACAATAGAGGAAAGCGCAGAATTTTTAGAAAAACAACTAAAAAATACTCGTACTGCCAGCCAAAAAGAACGAATACAAGTATTATGGTGGTTAAAAACAGGTCAAGTACAGGAGCATCAAGAATTAGCCCATCGTTTGGGCAGAGACAAATCTACCATAACAGGCGTGGTTACAAAAGTATCGACGGGGTGGATTATCGGAATTATTGTTGGTGAAAAAAGCCCCCGGACAAGTACCCCACCTGACTGTGGAGGCATTAGCGGGACTTAAAGAACGTTTAGAAAAAGGAGTAGCTTTTAAAAGCTACGGAGAAATTGTTGAATGGCTCAAAAAAGAGTATAATCTACAACTGACTTATGCAACAGTTTATGCCTGGGTGCATAATCGCTTCCAAGCAAAACTGAAAGTGCCACGTCCGCAAAGTGCTTTACAGGACGTAAAAGCAGTGGAACTTTTTAAAAAAACATCGTCCCAGCAGTCTTGACGCTTCAAAAATATTTTGGTAAGGGCAAAAGGCTACGATATTTGTGTGAAGATGAAACCCGTTTGGGATTGAAAACATTGACAGGAAAATTAATTACAGCTAAGGGGGTAAAACCAGTGGCTCCTATACTGTGGAAGCGTGAAAATTTTTGGTTGTATGGGGTAGTAGAACCATTGAGTGGCTGGCATTTTTGTCAAGAATATGCTGAGCTTAACGGCTCAGATTTTCAGCAATTTATTGACGCTCTGTCTAGAGAATTGGGCGAGGATATTGCCCTGATTCACATGGATAGAGCAGGTGCTCACATCACTAATGAACTTTCCTGGCCCGAAAATTTAATTCCTGTCTGTCAACCCTCACATAGTCCAGAACTTAATCCAATTGAAAGAGTCTGGGAATATATCAAGCAGCAACTTGTTGGAGAAGTTTTTACAACACTCGATCAATTGCGAGAGCGGCTGAAACAAGTTATTGAAAAAATCACTCCTGAGCAAATTAGTTCGTTATCATCTTACAAGTTTATTCTTGAAGCCCTATTCTATGCAGCTTCATATTAAATTGGTATTACCGGATTTGATATGACTGCTGACTAATGACTGCTGACTAATGACTAATCTGCGTGAATCTGCGTCAATCCTTTGTCATCTGCGGTTAATACATTTTCTTTTTTTTTACCGCAGATGAGGGCAGATTAACAGGGATTAACGCTGATGAATTCTTTGAGTTCCAGTGGCACCGTCCATCCATCTGTTACTTTTGACTGGATTTGACAGTGCCTGTGCAACCGGAATTGATTACGCATTCAGACATTCAATCCCGATATTACCAATAAATTAACCGTAGATTTTTAGGGTTGGCGTTGCCGCTTTGTGTGATTGATTTTCATCATAATAAATTGTTGGACAAGTGAACCTCCTACAACTTTTGTTTGTAATATTCTCCTAACTGACTAATGCCTTCTACCTGGTACTTTTTTTCTGCCACAGGTAACTCGATCGCAAATTCAGTTCCCTCGCCAACCGCAGTATTGCAACTCAACTTACCTCCATGAGTCTCTTCGACAATCTGGCGGGCGATCGCCAATCCCAACCCAGTGCCTTTTCCTACCGCCTTCGTTGTGAACAAATAATCAAAAATCTGCTGTTTGACTTCTGCTGTCATTCCCGCGCCGTTATCGGCAATTGTAATTTTGATGTGGCGATCGTCCAACATACTGGTACGAATCACTATCCTATTGGGATTGGCTTGGATTTCCGCAAAACTGCGTCCTTGACTTGACTCTTCTAGGGCATCGATCGCATTTGCTAGCAAATTCATCAAAACTTGGTTGAGTTGACCGGGAAAGCATTCGATTTTCGGTAGATTCTCGTACTCTGTGACAACTTCGATCGCCGGACGGTGTTCGTTAGCTTTCAGCCGGTGGCGCAGAATTAACAAGGTGCTATCTAGCCCTTCGTACAGGTTGAAAAGTTGCTTGGTATTGCTATCGGAACGGGAGAAAATACGGAGACTTTGGCTGATCGATGTAATGCGAGATCCTCCATCTTCGATCGCCTGAATTAACTTCGGTAAATCTTCTCGCACGTAATCGAGGTCGATCGCTTCTAATTCATCTTCAATTTCTGTACCGGGTTCAGGAAATTTCTCGCGATAGAGATCGATGACACTCAATAAATCATGGATGTAGTCTTGAACAGCACCGACATTGCCCACAATACAACCGATCGGATTATTAATTTCATGGGCAACTCCAGCCACTAATTGCCCCAAAGCCGAAAGTTTCTCCTGTTGTACCAATTTCAATTGAGCCTGTTGCAATGCCTGGGTACGTTCTACTACTTGCTTTTCTAAACTATCCGTCAGCCATTTCAGCCGCCAGTGGATTTTCACCCGCGCTAGCACTTCCGCTTCTTCAAAGGGTTTGGTGATGTAATCGACAGCGCCTAACGATAAGCCTTTGACTTTGTTTTCGGCATCGGCTAAAGCCGTCATGAAAATAACTGGAATTCCTTTAGTTGCAGGATTTTCCTGGAGGTGGCGACAGGTTTCAAAACCATTCATTTGCGGCATTTCAATGTCAAGCAAAATTAGTTCTGGTTGGTGGCGTTTCACTAGGGTGAGAGCATCTTCGCCATCAACGGCCATGCGGACTTTATAGCCAGCAGCTTTTAAGGATTGAGACAACACAAATAAGTTGGTTTCATTGTCATCTACAATTAAGATAAACGGTCGGGTTGAGTATGGCATAGGTGTCGGTTTCCGGTTCGAGGGTGTTAAGGAAGGTAGTGTTGGATAAATGCCCGCAATTGTTTGAGTTGACAAGCTTCGGCAAGGCGGATAAGTTCTCGGGTAAAGGCAGCCGTATTAGTATCTTGAATTTGCCCTGCAATTTCAATGATGCCATCAAGTTCTCCGTCTTCGGCTAACTCCAAGAGTTGATGCAAGATTGCGGGTTCGGGTGGCTGCATTCGATCGGGGGCAAGTTGAGGATTCTGCTTCTGTGGGTTATTTGCTTGATAAATCCAATCTAATTGTAGATATTTTTGCAAAAGTTCTAGCAAAATTTCGGCTTGCACTGGTTTGGGTAAGAAATCATTTCCCCCAGCATCTAAGCTTTTGTGGCGATCGATCTCGAAGACGCTAGCAGAGGAGACGATAACAATTTGGTTGTGCAGTTGGGGAGACGATCGCACTTTCTCTAAAAACTCAAACCCATCCATCACGGGCATCGCTAAATCAGTAATAATTAAATCCGGCGAGAATTTCAAAGCTCCTTCGATACCTTCTTGTCCATTGTTAGCTTCGAGAATTTCAAAGCCGATGGGTTCTAGCAGGTTAACCAACACCGAACGATTTTCCCAACGATCGTCTATGACGAGAATTTTGCATTTTGAACCTGCATAACCCTCGATCGCCCCTTGCGGCATCACTCTAGAAGAGGCTGCCCAATTTTTAGCTTCAGGCAGTTCTAGTTCAAAGGAAAAGGTGCTGCCTTCGCCTAACACACTTTGAACGTCGATTTTGCTTTGCATCAACTCGATAATTTTGTGGGTAATTGCCAATCCCAATCCAGTTCCTTCAGCTTGCTTTTTGGTATCGCCGACTTGCTCAAAGGGGAGGAAGATTTTCTGGATTTGTTCTGGAGTCATACCCACTCCAGTATCTTTTATCTGGAAGCGAATTTTGGGAGCGATGGATTCAATCTTAAAAGTAACGCTACCGATCTCGGTAAACTTGATGGCATTGCCCAGAAGGTTGATCAGAACTTGACGCAAACGTTTTTCATCGACACACACACCTATAGGTAATTTTTCGTCAACTTGAAAATCGAAGATAATCCCTTTTTCTTCCGCACGAATGCGATTAATTTCGACGACGCTTTGCAGCAAAGAAGGCAGGTGCAAGGCTGTGGGATGTAGTTCTAATTTTCTGGCTTCGATTTTGGCAAGCTCCAATACATCGTTAATTAGATTCAATAAGTGAGAACCGCATTGATAGATGATATCGATGCCGTTTTGCCCTTTTTGGGTGAGAGGTTCGCTGCGTTTTAAAATTTGGGCGTAGCCAAGAACACCATTGAGGGGAGTGCGTAATTCGTGGCTCATGTTGGCAAGGAATTCGCTTTTGGCTGCGTTGGCGCTGTCGGCAGTTTCTTTTGCTTGCTGAAGTTCTAAACTGGCTTGCTGAATTTCCTGAAATTTGTCTTGCAGAGCAATTGCCATGAGTTGGAAGTTACTAGACAGGGTGTTAATTTCGGTAATTGAACTGGCTGGAATTTGTAGCGATTGTTGTTCTGTGAGTTTGTCGGGTAAATTGCTGGTGAGATTGGCAAGTTGCAGCAAGGGTTTGACTAAACTGCTGCTAATATATTTTGCCAAAACAGGTGCCAGAATTGCGATCGCCATCAGAATAGCGAAGCTTTTGGTATAAATTCCATCGAGTGCTGCCAGATGGGGAGCGTTGGCTTCTTCGATCGCCATTATCCAGGGAAGATTGCCGCCAATCGCGCTCTTGTACACGTAAAATGACTTTCTCCAGCGCACGACTTTAGCCATTTTGGGAATATTCGGTATCCAAATGTGGGTGTTTCGATCGATCGGGTAGATTTCACCGTTTTTATCTCGATCGAAGGGTTGCCCTACCTTCAGCTCGTCGCGAGTGCTAGCAATCACCCGATCTTGGATATCTAGTAAACTCACCAGCCGAGTCGATCGGCTTGTCGATGGGATTTGACTCTCTAGCCACCTTTGTTTCACGGTATTTACATCGATTTCTGCAACAATTTGACCTACTAGGCTGTCGCCCTGCAAAATAGGTACTGTCTGAAAGATTGTCGGTGCGTTGGATATCGCCATCACCTCAGAAAGTATTGGCTGTTTTGCTTTCAGTAAAGCCGGAAACGGAAAATTGTCCAGTTGAGCAGCATTTTCAGTAACGTTTTTGTCCTGGGTGGAATTGACAATCTTTCCGTCTGTATTTGTAATGTAGAGATGGCGAAACTCGGAAATTGTTTGTTGAGCAATTTTAATTTTTTCCTGTATTTGGGAACGGTCTGATGGATTGCGGTCTTGAACGCTAAATGCTAGTGATTGCATTTTTTCCAGACTTTGTTTGTGCCAGTTCAGCAAATCGCTACTAATATTTTGTCTGGTGTCTTCTAGATGAACTAAAACGTTTTTTTCTTGAACGGAAGTGGCATCCTGACAGTTCCAAACAGTCAGTACCAGTGCTGGCAGCAAGACAAAGGCTACTAGCAAATTGAGGAGGGTTTGTTCAAAGGCATGAGTTTCGATAGTGTTGACGCGCAGCCACTTGGTAATGGGCGTGTGAGTCAAAATCAAACTGGCAATCAGGCTATTACAAATTTGATTGACGGGATTTTTGAAGGAAATTAATAAAACAGTTTGAGGGGGGATTTCACCGACAACAGCATAGAGTAACCAAAGCAGGGGAAATCCGATAATTCCCCAATAAAAAACATCGAGAAGTAATAAGTTGCTGCTGCGGTGTCGCAGTCCCCAACCCACAAAAATCGCTTCCAGAGTGTAGAGAATAAAGCCATAGGGATGGTGCCACAGCAAAATTGTATAGAAGCTGGAAATTGCGGCGGCGATCGCGCCCCAACCAAACCCGTACAGCCTGACAACCAACATGACAAAAATACTGCCAAATAGCCAGTCTATATGGAGGATGATGGGGATTTTGAAGTAATTGCCCGCATACCCTGCCAATAGCAGAGAAAGTAAAACAGTTGTCGATAGCAACCGATATTGCGACTGATTTTTGTTGTTCCGCGACTTCCCGAACTCTGCAATATTTGCCACAACAGTCTCCTTGATTAAGGTTAAAATTACGCAAGTCAGATTTAGACTTAGTTCCAGTTATGCTCGAATGATAATTTTGATACTCCCCACCGCACTGTTGTTTATTCTGCGTGCAGCAACGGCTACAACGCGATCGGACATTTTCAAATACCCAAAAATTGCTATTATTACCTCTTCCTCAAGCTGAACCGCCTCCTGCTATACATCGGCTGGGAGACGGCAGTCTGTGGGATGCAGATTGCTGTTGATTTTAAGTTGAGCGGGGAGTCGATCGCCCGATCGGGAGCTGCATCTTAAAAATTGTGCCTTGCCCTAACTCAGAATCGACCTCAATTGTACCCCCATGAGTCTCTTCGACAATCTGGCGGGCGATCGCCAATCCCAACCCAGTGCCTTTTCCTACCGACTTCGTTGTGAACAAATAATCAAAAATCCGCTGTTTGACTTCTGCTGTCATCCCCGCGCCGTTATCGGCAATTGTAATTTTGATGTGGCGATCGTCCAACATACTGGTACGAACCGCGATCCTATTGGGATTGGCTTCTATTTCCGCAAAACTGCGTCCTTGACTTGACTCTTCTAAGGCATCGATCGCATTTGCTAGCAAATTCATAAAAACTTGGTTGAGTTGACCGGGAAAGCATTCAATTTTCGGTAGATTCTCGTAGTCTGTGACAACTTCGATCGCCGGACGGTGTTGGTTAGCTTTCAGCCGGTGGCGCAGAATTAACAAGGTGCTATCGATCCCTTCCTGGATATCAAACCGAACTTTGTAATCTTTATCAGCTCTGGAGAAGGTGCGGAGGCTGGTGCTGATTCCCCGAATGCGATCGCACCCCACTTTCATCGATGACAGCATCTTGGGCAAATCTTCTAAGGCATACTCTAAATCAATCTTATCAGCATCTTCTTCGATTTTGTCGCCCGGATCTGGCAGTTTTTCTTGATATAATTTCAAGTGGTTGATTACATCTTTGATGGTAGTCGTTGCTTCATCAATATTGCCGCTGATAAAGCCGACAGGATTGTTGATTTCGTGGGCGACTCCGGCGACGAGATTGCCCAAAGCAGACATTTTTTCGCTTTGCACTACCTGTAACTGTGCTTGCTGCAAGTCAACGAGCGATCGTTCTAATTTTTGTGAATAAGCCTGAGATTGTTGGTACAAGCGGGCATTTTCTAGAGAGATCGCCGCTTGGGCGCACAACATTTGGATAACTTGAGTGCGTTTTTCAGTAAATGCCCCAATTGTCAAGTTATTTTCTAAATACAGCAACCCGATTAACTTACCCTGATGTAAAATCGGCGCACACAGCACGCTTTTGGGATTTTTTTCCATCAAATATTGGTCTGCCATAAAATCGCTTCGTGCTGCTGCATTATCCAAAACAACAGTTTTTAAAGTGTGCTTAACATAGTTGACCACAGCAGCAGGAACCGCCTCATTCAATGACAGCGGTACAGATATTGATATCGTATTTTCCTTGAAAATGGCTACAGTTTCGACCGCAAAATTTCCATCTTTAACCAATAGTAAAACAGCTTTTTTTGCCCCGGTATTTTGTATAACCACCGACATCAATGCAGCCAGCAATTTTTCTAATACTATTTCCCTCGATAAAGCTTGTAATGCCTTAAAAACAGCAAGGAAATCGAAGGCTTCGGAAATATTGTTTCCAGCTTCCGAGGTTTGAAATGTTTGATGTATGATTGAAGATTTATCGATTGTTTGAAAGCAAATGTCGCTGAAAGCCGAACGATTTTGTTTTGCCTGCAATATGGGAGCCAGAAGTTGGGGATACCGCTTTTCTAAATCATCAATTTTGGCTTTTGCACCCCATTTTGCATAACAGTAGTAGGCTTCTTGCATATAGACACTCGCCAGTTTCTCTTTGCCCCAATCGAGGTAGAATTTAGCGGCGAGTTCGTTGGCTAAGGCTTCTTCTTGGATGTATTCGTTAGCTTTGGCTCCCGAAATTGCCTTGTCGTAAAACTCTATCGCTACGGCTTTTTGTCCTAAAAATCGACATTTTTCCGCCTCCACCAAATCAAACTTATGTTGATAATTCATAGGAGCATGGTGGGCCCAGAACTCTAACTGCGTTTGGTTCTGTTCTACCCGCTGTAATGCTTCTGCTGTCTCATCTGACGGTTGACTCAACAATGCTATAGCAATTAGAGAATCATAGAGATAAAATGCAGCTTCACCGACTGTTCCCGCAACAGCCATTAAATAGCGTCTGGCACAGAGTGCATGGTTGTTAGCTTCCTCAACTTCCCCAAACAAAAAGCAAAGAGTCAGCTTATACAAATAGAAGTTATACAACCCAAACAAATCGTTGCCAGACAGCAGCAGGGGTAGAAACTCTGTCTCTTGAATGGCTTTCCCAGACAACATAGTAGGGTGTTCCGTAAAACCCAGCAAATTTAAAATAGATTGCCAACATATCCGGCAGTAATTGGCTGCGATCGATTGGTTCAATTGCATTAACTCACTGCAGTAGTTGTGAGTATCCTGCTCTAAGGTAGCAAGGGGCTGACCGCACCAAAAAGAATTGTAACAAAAAATGTTAGCATTATGTCCGACAAACTCCAGGTTTCCGACTTCTAAGGCAGTCCTGTAACCATCACTCAAGAGTGGTAAGCTCTCTTTGATGTGATATTTACGGCTCGTGATAGACATTCCTAACACCAATAACACTTCAGGTTTAGTAGTTTTAGCATCCAGTTTTAAGACGACTTGGAGTGCTAATTCACCAAACTGTGCTGCTGTATTTACATCTTGCAATAGATTACACAAAATGATGCCGTAGCAAGCATAGCTAAGACCTGAAGCAGCTATGTTTCCGTATCGGATGGATAGTTTGACTGACAAGGAAATCACTAAGGGAAATAAGGGAGATCCAGAGGCGTAAGTTACTGACATGATGCTGCTGGCAATCTGGATAATTGCGAGCTTTTTCGCATCTTTCATCACAGGTAGGTTGACAAAATCTTCAATTTTTCGGTCTCCAATGAGTTCCCCAATCTCTTGGATTGCCTGTTGAATATCTGTCGGTGCGGGTATTTCTGGAAAAGTTACGCCAAGCTGTTGCAGGACTTGTTGGGCGATCGCAATGGCTTCGCTAAATTTAACCTGGGATATCTTAGATTGAATTCTAATTCGGCAAACATTGATTGTTTCTAGTAAGGATCGCGCCTGTTGGGTGACAATATCGCTCAACTGTTCCATTTCTTCAAACTCACCGCACAAAGCAGCGACTTCCGCTGCTGATTCATGCAGGGCGAGGGTAATTTCATACTGATTTTGCCAAGCATTTTCACTCAATATTGATAATCCCGCTGCGGCATATTCGCGAGCCGCTTGATAGGCGGTGGCTGCTCTGGCTTTGCGACAGGCAGTAAGATTTAGCTGTGCTAATTCATCTCGTTCTGTTGGTTGGGAAATCAGAGATATTCCGTAGTTTAATTGATTGACGAGTTCAAAAATGTATTCTTCTCTAGATTCAGGGGAAATTTGTTTCAAGATCAGTTGTCCTATCTGGTAGTGGGTAATTTGTTTTTGGTTTTCAGGAATCAGAGAATAAGCGGCTTGTTGGACGCGATCGTGTAAAAATTTGTAATTCAGTGTTTGATGTGGCGCGGTTGGCTCTAAATCGCTTTCTCCCAAATAGAATTTGTAAATTTCACTTTGGGGCAAAATAAGTCCTTCCTGCAATGCTTTCCACAGTGTAGCGGCCGCTTCTACTTCGGTTTTTTCAGAAACAATCGCCAAGGTGCTCAAATCAAACTGATTCCCCACACAAGCCGCCAACTTCAAAATATCTTGAGTCGCCGGCGGCAACTTTTGCAACTGCAACGCCATAAACTCCACCACATCCTCCGTCAATGCCGCTTCCCGAACCCGAACAATATCGCACTGCCAGTGTCCGGCTTTCCAGTTAAACTCAATCAACGCATCCTGATGCAGTGCTTTGAGAAACTGCGTCGCAAAAAATGGATTTCCCTGGGTTTTTTGTGCCACTAAATCAGTCAACGGTACTGCCAAATTTGGAGGGCAATTGAGGGTATCAGCTACCAAATAATTTAGACTTTCTGAACTCAAGGGTTCCAGAGTAATAGTATTAACAGTTGCCCCGGCTTTGACTGCTGCATCCAGTGTCAGCATCAACGGATGTGCAGGGGAGACTTCATTATCTCGGTAAGCACCAATTACTAATAAATAGCTCGTTTCCGACTCGGACATCAACAGTTGCATTAACTGTAGGGATGCGAAATCTGCCCACTGCAAGTCATCCAAAAACATCACCAGCGGATGCTCTGGTTTTGCGAACACTTGAATAAATTTTTGAAATAATAAATTAAACCGATTCTGTGCCGCAGTTCCTGATAGTTCTACTGCGGGCGGTTGCGGCCCAATAATTTTTTGTAGTTCGGGTATTACTTCAATAATGACTTGCCCGTTTTCGCCTATTGCTTGCAGTATTTTAGCTTGCCATTTTTCTAAATTATAGTCACTTTCGCTGAGCAATTGTCCCGTTAAGTCGCGAAAGGCTTGCACAAAAGCTGAGAAGGGAATATTGCGGTTGAATTGGTCGAATTTGCCTTTGATGAAATAGCCGCGCTGCCGCACAATTGGTTTGTGAATTTCATTGACAATTGCAGTTTTCCCAATTCCCGAAAAACCAGCTACTAACATCATTTCGACCCCCCTATTTCCCTCCTTGCTAAGGGGCGATGAAAAGGGGGCCGCAACGCGCTCAAATGCCGAGAGCAGGGTTTCTACTTCGGTTTGGCGGCCGTATAATTTCTCTGGTATGCTAAACCGATCGCACGCATCCCTCTGGGCTAGTTGAAAACCCTCTATTGTACCGCTTTCTTTTAATTGACGCAAACAATTTTCTAAATCAAATTTCAGCCCCAAAGCACTCTGATAGCGGTGCTCGGCATTCTTCGCCATCAATTTCCTGACAATGGACGACAGTACGGGCGGGATTTGCGGGTTGATTTCGTGCAGTGACGGCGGTTGCTTGGCAATATGAGAGTGTACCAATTCCATCGCATCCTCGGATTGAAATGGCAATTCTCCCGCCAGCAATTCGTAAAAAGTCACGCCCAAAGAGTAAAAATCTGTCCGGTAGTCAATGCCGCGATTCATCCTGCCGGTTTGTTCGGGAGACAAATAGCCGAGGGTGCCTTCGATTTGGTTAAAATTTTGTAGGGTTTGAGTTTCTCTTGGCAGCAAAGATGCGATGCTAAAGTCAATCAGTTTGACTTGTTTTGTTTCGGGGTTAATTAAAATATTGGCGGGTTTAATGTCTTTGTGAATTATCCGGTGGCGGTAGAGTATATCTAATGTATTGCTGATGTCGATCGCCATTTGCAAAAAATCAATTAAATTGGGTGGAGTTTCTGCTTGTTGAGTCCATTCTTTCAGGGAAATTCCCCCGAAGTCTTCCATTATTAGCGCATAGCTGTTTTGGTAAGATTCTAGGCTGTAGGTGGCGATGATTCCGGGCAAATCGAGGTTTTTGGCAATGGTATATTGATTGCGAAACTGCACGAGTTCGCTGAAGCTGGGATACTCGCTGTGCAAGACTTTGATGGCGACTGTCTGTTTGTCGCACAAGCGAACTCCGCGATAAACTAGGGTGCGATTGCCCGCATAAATGCGATCGAGAATTTGATAACCTGTCAGTGTAAAATTTAGAAAATCCATAGTTTTTGCGATAATTTACCTTTTTTTTAGGCTATTTCTAGCTTAACAGCAGTAAATATAGTTGCTACTTCAGCGATTGTTAAGTATAGTAAATCTGACAGAGATCGCGCAACACTTGTGATTTAGATCACAATTCAGACATTTTTAAAACTATCGAAATTTTATTTTAATTAAAAACTAAATAGCCCGATCCATATTGGAATAGCGAACAATAACGTAACGCAGCCGATGCCGATCGCACTTACGGCTAATTGGCGATCGAGATTGAAAACTTCTGCCAGCAAAGTAGCACCAAAAGCCGGAGACATTGCCATTTTCCGCACTAGCGAAAGTCGCGGCGCGCCCGCCATGCCAACAAACGTTAAACCCGTGCCAATTACCAAAGGAATCAACAGCATTTTAATCGCCAGACAAGCTACCACTTGTTTGAGATTGTGCCAAGAATTCAACTCGCTCAACTGCATTCCGATCGCAATCAAAGATCGACTAATTACAGCCCAAACACCTGTTGTTAACAATGTTTTGAGCAGCACGGGCGGGACAACCCACTGATTGTGCGATCGTTTTTTAACATACAATTTAAATGCCGTAACAGCTGATGGGGATTGCCCTACAAAAACTAAGTATTAATGCTTGTTTTAACTGTTCAGATAATTTTCGATACAGGCCTTGACATTGACGGAAGCGCGTGTCAGGCAATTTTCCAAAGATGAGCAAGAAGGGACATTTTTTGAAGTGGGAGACTGCATTATTAGCGTGTATGCTAAGAATGAGTATTTCACAGTAGGAAAGTAGGATTTAGGGTGGGTATTTACGCACCTTACCGCTATAATCCAATAGGATTAAGTTAGCCATAATGTCATTGCGCTTCGGGAGAGCAATCGCAGAGGCTATGAGGTGCGCGCTGAGCAATTACCTTGTTAACCCAAGCGTATTCGGTTAAATGGCTGATTGAAATGAACCGCAAAGGCGTAGTCGATGCTAACCAATCAGGTAAAAAAATATGGATACACCACCACTGCCACAACCCCAACTCGATCGCACACCGATCGATTTCGATCAATACGCAGCCTACACACCAGAAAAACTAGAACTGTGGGATGGTTTCTATAACTATGGAGGGCAAGACTTGACAGGTTTTTATCTTGCAGTATTGGCAAATATGGGGTTACGGAAAGCTGTGCGCCATGTACCGCTTTCACTATGGCTACAGGCAATTCAAGAGTTAGCTTTGCAAAATCCTAAACTCAATTTTGATACTGAGATTGGGGAAGCTATGCTCAACCGCTTGAATCGAGGATTGGAAGATTTGCAAGCAGTTGCGGAGTATTTGGAAGAAGAAGGTTAATTGCGATCGGTACAAACAGCAAAAACGAAACGCTATTCGTTTATTGTATCAGGTGCGTCGCTGTAAGATTATCGATATTTCTTTAGATATTTTTCATGGCGACGCACCCTACGACTCAAAACGGAATTTCCTCATCTTCATCTTCCACAGTCTTCGCAGTCATCCGCCAACTGGTAATATAATCAATTTTCACATCAATTTTGTTAATCGCATCCCCTAACCGCTTTTGGATGTATGGAGTCAGCGTCACCATAAAATCTAACTCAACTCCCGCAGATAGCGCCAGTTTTGCCAAGCTAGCAAAATCTACCTTCAAAATCGAAGAACTAGATAACTTAAAATGAGGAGTATTGCCCTTATTTTGCACCAACATTGCTTTTTTGATCCGCTCTTTCAGATGCTCAACTTCTGAATCCAGCAGCTTCCATTCAGGCAAAATTTCTTTGTACCTTTCCCCCAAGCCTGTTAAATCCTCAGTCTCCGGTTGCGGCACAACTTTCTTAGTAGATTTACGCCGCTGCTGTATAATAGAATTCAACCGCCAACTAGCAATATCTTCAACTGCCAAAGATGGATCGGCGATGACTTCCCCTAACTGTTTTTGAATTTCTTTAGTCAGCGTCACCGGAAAATTTAACTCAATTCCCTCAGTTTGCGTCAGTCTCGCCAGCGTCATAAAATCAACTTTCATCGCTATCGAACTGGAAAGCTGAAAATAAGCACTATCTTTGAGATTTTGCGCCAGCATCCCCGCTTTAAATCGTTCCTTGACTTCAGCAATTTCTGAATCTAGCGGTTTCCACTGAGCTTCTATTCGCTGATATTTTTCCCCCAATGCTGTCAAGTTTTCTGTGGCGGGATCTGGGTAACACTCCTCCACGATTTCTAGCAGGCGGCGATGCACTTTCGCTAAATAAACCGCGTCCATTTTGGCATATTCTAGCTGCTTTTGAGTCAGGGGACGGCTTGCCCAGTTGCCGCTTTGTTCTGTTTTATCTACATAAGCAATGCCGCAAAGCGTTTCGATTAATGTTTTGAGCTGTCGGTTGGGTAATGGCAGAATGTAAGCTGGAATCTTTCTCGCCATTTGCAACGTGCAAGTGACATTTTGAGCGTCGTCATTGCCCAGAAATCTGATGTCATAGCTGGCGTTGTGCAAAACTTTTTCAATATTTGGATTTACCATGATTTGGCTGATGAAATTTTTTGCCAATTCAGGTTTATCTAAAACATCTAGTAAAAACGTGGCATCTCCTGTCGCATCGGTGGAGTCTGCTAACACTTGAATCAGAGATAATCTGGGGTTGGATTTATAGTCTGCTATTTCTGTGTCAACCCACAGTATTTTAGCTGGCGAAAATTTAGCGATGAGTGATTTGATGTCGTTTTCTGCTATTAAATAAGGCATTTTTACAGACTTTTGCTATTAAATTTAGACTTATATTATGCTATAGCAATTATCGGAGCAATTGTCAACGATTAAAGTGCCGGACACAGGTAAACCTCAGAAACCCGGTTTCTTTCTCGATTTCTCGTTACTAAATACAAAACTCGCAGAAACCGGGTTTCTAGCTTCTAGTTAAACTAGAGACGCATATACCTCAGAAACCCGGTTTCTTCTTAGATTTCTCGTTACTCAACACAAAACTCGTAGAAACCGGGTTTCTCGCCTCCAGTTTAAAAAAAGAATGCGATCGCACTATTGAGGATTCCCGCGAACTTCCTCTAAGAACCAGTTGCCTACTTCTGTATTGTCCGTCTGGCGACTGCGGCGCAAACCTTCCTCTAATAAAGTAACTTTTAGCCCCGGCAAAACTTGAGATTCCGTCAGACGTTCGCTTCCACGGTTAGCAATTATTTTGAAAGCAATAACTTGCGCTTTTTGTACGTCTACTACCCAATACTCAGACACTCCTAATTCTTCATAAATCATTCTTTTTGTTCCCAAATCGTCAACAAGAGAACTGTCGGCAATTTCAATTGCTAAATCTGGGGAAACTGCGCTATCTAAATTCACTACCGAACTGCCGCGAGGTGCCATTAGTACCCGGTCTCCGATGTAGTAAGAAGCATCAGGTTGAGCGCCTCTGACACCTGTTTTGGCGTAGCTACAGTTGACCAGCAGTCTCATTTTTATACCTTTAGCAATGCCAAATAAATTGATTAAGATGACGATAATTCCGTTGTCATCAGCATGATCTGCCCCGACTGCTGCCATTTCAATCCTCAACTGTCCGTTGTAGTAGTAGCATTTTGCTCGATCGTACTCCGGCTGTTTAATAATTTCTATATATTCATCCCAAGTCGCTGTAACCCAGGTATCAGTTAGTAGTTTGGTTTGGAGTTGACTCATCATTACCTCACCGGAAAAAATATTTGACTTTTGAGGGAAAACTTCTGAGTAGGGGCGATCGCACTTTTAGCATTCAACAGCAGTAAGGTGCACCGCAGCGCACCCTACAAACTATTAACTTATGACTCCTCTGTCGCTTCCTCAGATGCCGATTCTTCGATCGACTCTTCGCCCGAAGCCGGCACCAAAGCCACAGCTACAATCGAATCATCCTCATCCAACCGCTGCACCCGCACGCCCGTTGCAGTGCGCGATTGCGTGGAAATTGCACTCACAGCCTGACGGATAATAATACCTCGGTTGGTAATAATCATCAACTCATCATTGTCGTTGACAATTCGCAGCGCAGCCACGTAATCCTTAGCCTTTTTCGACTTGAATTTAGTAGCAGTCAATCCCTTGCCAGCGCGTCTTTGCAGGCGGAATTGAGAAACTGGAACCCGCTTGCCGTAGCCGTTGCTAGTGATTACCAACACCGAGGGAACTTCGCTGCTAACTTCGGGAATTTCTTCAGCATCTTCGCCTTCAATTTCCTCAGCTTGCAGTTCTAATTCTTCCTCTTCAAATTCCACATCTTCAGCTTCTAATTCAGCAATTTCTGCTCCTTCAAATTCCAATTCTCCCGATTCTAACAGAGCAGCTTCTGCTCCTTCAAATTCCGATTCTCCCGTTACCAATTCAGCAATTTCGGCAATAATTGAACTCGGTAAAATGTCCATGCTGATCAGCTCGTCGCCCGATCGCAATTTCATTGATTTTACACCCCGAGTCGCGCGGCCTACCGGGCGCAACTGCTCGTGATTGGTGCGGAAATGAATCGCCATACCTTGGCGCGTGCCGATGATAATGCTGTCACCAACTTTTGCTCTCCGCACCCAGCGCAGTTGGTCGCCTTCTTCCAGAGAAATCGCGATCAAACCGTTAGTACGGATGTTGCCAAAAGCAGAAAGTGCGGTTTTCTTGATATAGCCGCCGCGAGTTAGCATCACCAAATATTCTTCGCTGGTAAATTCTGTCACTGACACCATAGAAGTGATTTTTTCTTCTATAGGAATCGGCAGCAGTTGCACCACGGGAGTACCGCGAGCAGTCCGGGAACAGACGGGGATTTGATAAGCTTTGACAGAGTAAACTACGCCCCTGTCACTGAAGAACAAAACGCTGTCGTGATCGCAACAAGAAAGGAAATGTTCTACTCCGTCATCTTCCTTCATTTTCGCGCCTGCTTTGCCGCGAGTAGCGCGACTTTGGGCCTCGAAAGTGCTGATCGGCATCCGCTTGATGTAGCCTTGTTCTGTGATCAGAATAATTGCTTGTTCGTTGGCAATTAAATCTCTTTCATCGATTTCTCCTTCGGCGTGTTCGATGACGCTGCGTCTAGGAGTGGCGATTTTGGTTTGGATTTCGACTGCTTCAACTTCGGCGATTTCTAAGATGCGTTCCCGGCGCGCTAAGATATCTTCCAAATCTGCAATTTTAGCTCGCAGTTCTTCGTGTTCTTGCTGAATTTTTTGCGCTTCCAAGGCTGTCAAGCGCCGGAGCTGCATTTGCAGAATTGCGTCGGATTGCTGTTCGGAAAGACCGTAATTATCAATCAATTCCTGTTTGGCTGCGGCGGAGTCGGCAGCGGCGCGAATCAAGTGAATAATTGCATCTAAGTTGTCTAGGGCAATTAATAAGCCTTGCAGGAGGTGGTCGCGTTCTTCTGCTTTGCGGAGTTCGTATTGAGTCCGGCGAGTAATTGTCTCAATGCGGAAGTCTAGGAAGACATTGAGGAATTGTGAGAGCGTCAGTAGTTGGGGTTCCCCGTTTACTAGCGCTAACATATTGGCTCCAAAGTTTGATTGGAGCGGTGTTTGTTTGTAGAGGTTGTTGAGGACGACGCGGGGATAGGCATCGCGCTTGAGTTCGATCACGATCCGCATTCCGTCTCTGTCGCTTTCGTCGCGAATGTCGGAAATTCCATCTAATCTTTTGTCGTTTACCAGTTCGGCAATTTTCTCAATTAGGGCTGCCTTGTTTGTTTGGTAAGGCAGTTCGGTGATAATAATTGCTTCTTTGTCGGGGCGGCCGGGATGTTCGATGGTTTCAATGTTGGCAACTCCGCGCATGGTAATCGAACCGCGCCCGGTGGTGTAGGCATCGCGAATGCCGCCTCTGCCGAGAATTTGCCCTCCGGTGGGAAAGTCCGGGCCGGGGATGTACTGCATCAATTCCAGGTCAGTAATTCCTGGATTGTGGATTAGCGCTATTAAACCGTCAATTATTTCGCCCAAGTTGTGGGGCGGAATGTTGGTGGCCATCCCGACGGCAATTCCAGAGGAACCGTTGAGCAAAATTTGGGGGATGCGTGCCGGGAGTACGAGGGGTTCTTGCTGGGAACCGTCGAAGTTGTCGCCGAAATCTACTGTTTCCGAGTCGATGTCGCGCAGCATGGAATCGCTAGTCAAAGCTGTGAGGCGACATTCGGTGTACCGCATGGCAGCGGGCGGGTCGTTGTCAACGGAGCCGAAGTTGCCGTGGCCGTTGATCAGGCGTTCGCGCATGGAGAAATCTTGAGCCATCCGCACCAGCGCATCGTAAACCGCTGTATCTCCGTGGGGGTGATACTTGCCCAGCACCTCCCCGACGACGCGGGCGCATTTGCGGAATGGTCGATCGGGAGTCAAGCCCAATTCGTTCATGGCGTAGAGAATGCGTCGGTGAACGGGCTTGAGACCGTCCCTGGCATCTGGTAGCGCCCGACCGACAATTACGCTCATGGCGTATTCCAAGTACGATCGGGACATCTCACCACCCAGATCCGTCGGGATTATCCGCGACTCAGAGATACTCATAGGTTGAAAAACTCCGTTAAAACTTTAAATTTGACCGCTATAAATCTCAAAAATGCGATAAAATCGATTTGGATTCAGTAGAGCTGCCAAATATTGCAAATTACTCCTAAAATTATATCACAATTTGCCTTTGAGTTTAGGGGCAAGTTGCCAGAAAAGTTAAGGGACGAAACAAGGGAAATTCCTAAGTTGGTAGTTGGTGATTTAGTCATCAATTTTCCAGAGCTAGAAAGGGTTTTTTAGGCGGTCGGCTTTCATGCTTTGGTGAGTTTTTTTGAGTGCTATCTAAAAAATCAAAAGAAAGCATGGATCGCGCCAGATTTAATGGTTGCTATCGAGAGTTCGCAGGGGGTTAGCTCCGGAAGAGAGTTCTCAACAGCGCGGATTAATAAAAAATCCTTTTACCAAGCCGCAAATGCTCCCAATTAAAATGGTTGCCCGGACGCAATTAAAATTTCATAAAGCCGAATGTCGAATTAAATCAAAATGAAAATCTAAGATCTAAAAAATTAACTCTAAAATCTGCTGATGCTACCCGTTATCTACTCCCCCGATTTTTTGCTGCACAAGACTGGAATGCTTCACCCAGAGCGACCAGAACGTTTAACGGCGATCGTCAATGCTCTGAAAGCTGCTCCGATCGCCGATCGCCTTGACTGGCAACTGCCCGCGCCAGTGGCGCAGCGCCAAACAGAACTGCTCGCGGCGCTCAAAAAAGTTCACGCGCCAAGATACATCAAAGAAGTCGAACATTTAGCTCTGCAGGGAGGCGGCTACCTCGACGGCGATACACCGATTTCTGCTGAAAGTTACGATGTAGCGCTGCTGGCGGCGAGTGCTTGGCTCGATGGGGTCGATCGAGTCTTGGCAGGAAACGCACCAGCTTTCGTGCTGTCCCGGCCGCCGGGACACCATGCCGAAAAGGCCAGGGCGATGGGTTTTTGCTTGTTTTCCAATGCTGCGATCGCCGCTCACTACGCCCTGGAACAGCCGGGAATCAACCGCGTAGCCATCCTCGACTGGGACGTGCACCACGGCAACGGCACTCAGTCCTTGGTGGAAAACAGCCGGCAAATTGCCTACTGTTCCCTGCACCAATCTCCGGGCTATCCGGGAACTGGAGACTCAGACGAAGACGGCAGCTACAACAACGTGCTGAATATTCCGCTGTATCCGGGTAGCGGCATCGCTGAATATCGGAGCGCTTTTGAATCTCTTGTGGTGCCGTTTTTGTCAAATTTTCAACCGGATTTGTTGATTGTCAGCGCCGGCTACGACGCTAATGCGTCCGATCCGCTGGCGAGCATGACTCTGGTGCCGTCAGATTTCGGTACTTTTACCGGATATTGCTTGCAAATCACCCGCCGCATTGCTTTTGGTTTGGAGGGGGGTTACGCCCTGAAAGAGTTGGCTGAGTCGGTGGTGGCAACTATTGAGCGATGCCTCAATTAGGAATGAAAATTGGCAGAGGCGAAAAAGATGTTGAAAACGGATTAGTCAGGGATTGAGAGCAATGGCGATCGGCGGAGATTGGTCGATCGCCCGATCGCCACTCTCCCCTCTCCCTCCTTCCTGATGACGTTGTACCGAAAGCTCGGAGGCGACAGCAAAACATGACTGATGACTGATGACCAATGACTAATGACTAATGACTGATGACTTCTTCCTCAGTGACGGGAATCACAAATTAAAAAGATCCGAGTCACTTTGCCTCAAAGTCTCGGTCACAGACTTGTAGCCTAAAAATCACACGGTGTCAATGTTTTCGATCGCCTAAATTGGCGCTCCCGCATAGCATAATATAAATACAACGAGCCTGTGAAAATTTTTATTTATCTCAATCAATTAGGAGGTTTATCATGTCAGTTTCCCAAATGACACTCGAAGAATTATTTGGTCAAGTCATGTTCTCCAGCGTCGTGACTCGCCACGACCGGAGACAGCTCAGATCCGCGCTCTTAGAAAGAACGCTGAATGAAGATGAGTATGCCATCATCAACCGACTGCTGTACAACGTGCGCCGCGGTTGGGTAAAAATTATCGACTAAACCCGCGCCATCCAACTCCCGATCGGGAGTTAAAAGTAGAACTTGCCACGAGGGGAAGTTTTTCGCGTTTCAAAGTGGGTCGGACAGTTTGATGTATTTAAGAGCGATGTTGAATTATTAAAATCGCGATCGGCATCAGCCTATAGGTAGAGATAATTATAAAATAACAGGTTTTGGGTGCATCTCTACTTGTTGAAAAATATTGAGTTTTGAGTCGATCTCCCAAAAGTTAGAGCGACCTCAAAACTCATTATTTTTGCAAAAAATTCAATCGATAAAAAAACGTGGTATCCGATAAACAGGCCCCTAGATTGAGCGTTGGTTGAGGGCGGGTTTACGAGATTATTGGTTTTCGGCTGTAGGTGATATCGTTGACCGTTGCATCGTCAGGTGATTTAACCGGCGCTAGAACACAGAGAACACAGAGAGAGAATAGAGATATGAATACAGGACGATGAAGAGAGGAATTGATATGATTGGCCGAACCCGCCCGTACAAGTTAAATTTACCGGGAATTGGCATTGGTCGATCGAGCATTCTGCAATTTGAACCCGAAAGTGTCAAAATATTAACAACCAGTTCATCCCCAAAATATATGGCTCCCGCCGTTTTAATTGAAAATCTTCAGAAACGCTACGGCACTGTAGAAGCCGTTAAAGATGTTTCCTTCAAGGTAGAACCGGGGGAAATATTTGGTTTGCTAGGGCCCAACGGTGCTGGTAAAACCACTACCCTGCGGGTACTTTGTACTTTAACATCGCCAGACAGCGGACGCATTGAAGTGTCTGGCATTTCTGCTGTCAGCCAGCCGAGAATTGCTAGAAAGAAACTCGGCTACGTCGCCCAAGAAGTCGCTCTCGATAAGGTGCTGACGGGCAGGGAACTCCTGCAACTGCAAGCTGCGCTTTACCATTTGCCGCGCCACACGATTAAAGGGCGGATTGACGAAATGGTGAAACTCCTCGGTTTGGAGGAGTGGGAAAATAAAAAGACGGGTACTTATTCCGGCGGTATCCGCAAGCGCTTGGATTTGGCTGCTGGGTTGCTTCACCAGCCGGATGTTTTGGTGTTAGACGAACCGACTGTGGGGCTCGATATTGAAAGTCGGGTGGTGGTGTGGGATTTCCTGCGCCGCTTGCGGGAGGAAGGTACTACGGTGTTGATTACGAGTCATTATCTCGAAGAAGTTGACGCTTTGGCCGATCGCGTGGCGATTATTGACAAGGGTACGGTGATTGCACAGGGCACGCCGGAGGAGTTGAAAAATCGGGTTGGGGGCGATCGGGTGACTCTGCGGATTCGGGAGTTTTCGCCACTGGAAGAAGCCCAAAAAGCCCAAGCTTTAATGGAATCTCTGCCTTTTGTACAGGAAGTAATTATCAACAGCGCCCAAGGAAATTCTCTCAATTTGGTAGTGAGTGCCCAAAGTGACGCGCTGGTGACAATTCAGCAAGCTTTGAAAGATGCGGGACTTCCTACTTTTGGGATTGCTCAATCTCGGCCGAGTTTGGATGATGTGTATTTGGCTGCGACTGGTAAAACTTTGTTGGATGCGGAGTTGGCTGCTGCTAGCAACCGCGATTTGAAGGCGGAACAAAAGGCAGCGATGCGATCGTAATTTGAGGGAAGAGAAAAGTTCGTCAGAAACAGGCAAGATGCCTGTTCCACAAAGAGTGAATTTTCTTGTGGAACAGGCATCTTGCGTCAGAAACAGGCAAGATGCCTGTTCCACAAAGAGTGAATTTTCTTGTGGAACAGGCATCTTGCCTGTTCATAAACGAGATAAACCGATATTTAAGCTGAATTTGATATCATACATCCAATACTTGCTCTGCTGTCACCGCTAATTCTGGGAAAGTTCGAGATATAATTCGCTCAGTGCCTCGGTAAGCAGTCATTTGATAAACCCCATTTTCATCAAGTAGATAAACAAAAACAGTCGGTTCTTTCGGGTTTCCCAAATAGTTTCTGCTTCCCAAAGCTAAATAATCGACAATCCAATATTCAGGAATTCCCAGCCGCTGATATTCATCCAGCTTGTCGATATAATCATCTTCCCAATTTGTCGATACAACTTCTACAACTAATTGTGGGGGTTCAGTTAGGGCTGAGTAAGCGAATGGCTGCGATTTCCAGACGGTTTTGTCTACTACAGTAACATCAGGATGGCGGCCTTGTTCTTTACCATTCGGGGTTAAAGTTCTCAGCATAAATCTGCCAGATACCCTGTAATTGAGCGGGACGAGATCGACTTCTCTATCAAATTGTTTGATCAGAAAATCGGCAACATCCTCATGTAGTCTGATTGGTAATATTCTCACAATTTCTCCATTCACAAGTTCATAGCGGCCCTCTTCATCGGGAAGTTGCTTTACAAATTGCTCGAAACTGAGCATTTGCTTAGGTTGAATACGAGTTGCGGTCATGGTTTTCTCTCATTTAGCTAGATTAGGACTTACGATGGTGGCCCAGAAACCGGGTTTTTTTACAGAAAGACGCATTACACACCGTAAGTTCGGTAAAAAACCCGGTTTCTTTGGTCGGAGCGCGTCTAGGACTGTAGATATTTAGGACTATTCTGCAACCATTTTAACATACTGTTTTAACACGGGTGGAATCGTGAAAACGGTTTCAGCTTCACAGCTCAATTTTGCAATTATTCCCCGTCTGGCTAAAGATTGAATTGCTTTAAATAATTCGCCTTGTGATCCTTGACATTTTGCCATCAATTGGGTAAGCAAAACAGGTTCACTTTCATTGCTGATTAGGGCGATCGCCTGTTTTTCTATTTCCGACAACCGCTGATAGTGCTGCTGCAATATCGGTGTCAATTCATCACTTAAAAATACTGATTGATAGCTTAAATATTGAGAAACTCTGCGGTTAAATAAGTTGTTAATAGTTTGAGCGACTAATTTTAACCAGAGGGGATTGCCTTGATAAAGCTCAATCAATTCTGGCCAGTGTTCTTCATCTAATAAACCTTTTTCTTTCAGAATTTCGGTAGCGGCTTCACCTAAACCAGTTAACTGTAATAAACGTACTGCTGAATTATCGTCGGTGAAGGTGAGGATGTCTGATGGAGGTTCCCAACTATTGAGAATTAAGCAACTGTTGTGGGGAATTTCGGCGATGAGTTTAAATAGGGTTCCGTAGTTTTCATATCCGGGTTTATAATTTCCTGCAAGTTGTCCGCTGCTGAGAATTTGCTGCACGTCATCAAGGATGATGAGACAGCGATTTTCGCGCAATGTTTCTAGGAGGATTGACAATTGAGTGTCGGTGTTGGCGGGGAAAACCCCCCCTTCGCCCCCCCTTGGT
>NZ_JADEXD010000167.1 GCF_015207285.1 Tychonema sp. LEGE 07203
GCATCCTAGGGCTAAAAAGTCTGCCTCGCGCGATCCTCTTCGTTGGCGCAGCCCCCGTAGAGGCGGGCTCCGCTAACGACAATTCACATTTTTCAAAGTGATTTTAGCATTAAAATTAATAGATAAAGGCATTTCAAATTGTCAAATGAATTTTTTATGATTGAGACATTATTTCATGCTTATACGCCTCTAGTTATCTGGACGGGCTTGGGACTGCTGCTGTTTCGGTACATCCCAGTTGATTTTCCTAAGCTGCTAAGCCGCTTTCTTTTCTGGATCGGGATACCGCTGCAAATTCTAGTTTTAGCCCGTCAGAGCGATTTTTCCGGTGCTGTGGTATTCACACCGGCGATCGCCATATTCGTGTTATTTCTGAGTACGAGTTTAGCTTGGTTGACTTGGCGGTTATTGCGGTGGCTGAGCGCTGCCCACGTCAAAAAGCCATATTTTCAGGGCAAAAATTCTCGACTCAATTTATTTTTATCAAATATAAATTCCCTGAAGCGATCGAGCCAAGGCAGTTTTATCCTAGCTGCAATGTTAGCAAATACAGGGTTTGTCGGATTAGCAATCACCCCCGCTATCATCAGCAGCAATAACAACAACTGGGCGGTCTTGTACAGCGTCACTAACAACGTGATCGGAACCTACTGTTTCGGTGTATTTATTGCTAGCTATTTCGGGAATTCAGAGCAAAAGAAACACTGGTGGACTCAGATCCGGGACCTGTTGACAGTTCCCGCCCTGTGGGCATTTTTAATTGGTTTTTTCACCAAAAACATCCCCCTATCCGAGACAGTAGAATCGGGATTGCAAATAGCAGTTTGGGTGGTAATTGCCAGTGCTTTGCTGCTGGTTGGTATCCGCTTGAGAGCTATTAAAACATGGCAAAGTTTTGAACTAGCGTTAATCCCGTCGCTGTTAAAAGTGGTAATTGTGCCAGTGCTGATCGGATTGGGTGCTAGTTTTTTTGGATTGAGCGGCGATCCGAGGTTGGTGTTGGTGTTGATGTCGGGAACGCCCACAGCTCTTTCGGTGCTGATTTTAGCAGAAATATACGATCTAGATCGCGATTTGTTAGCTAGCAGCATCGCCCTCACTTCCCTCGGTTTGCTGTTGATGCTGCCGCTGTGGCTTGCTTCGTTTAGTTGAAGTTGTTGCAAGACTTTTGAGATGGGTATAACATAGAAATAACTTCAAGGAGGCTATAGGCATGACAACTATATCCAACGAAAAAACAGCTATTATCCGTACAGAAAGAGGACTGACAATCGCAGGTACGCGCATCACTATCTACGACATCATGGACTATGTGACTGCTCAATATCCGCCTAAGTTTATCAGGGGATTGTTTGACCTTACAGAAGCACAAATTAATGCGGCTTTAGCTTACATTGAGCAAAATCGCGCTGATGTTGAAGCCGAGTATCAAATGGTTCTTAAAGAAGCTGAGGAACTGCGGCTGTACTACGAAGAAAAAAATCGCGATCTGATTGCCAGAATTGCCGCCCAACCACCAAAACCTGGAACGGAAGCTATTCGAGCAAAACTTCAAGCGGCGAAGGCAAAACTTAAGTCTCAGCCATGAATTTTTTAGTCGATCGTAATCTCAACAGACACGCTAAAATTTTCTTTCTTTCTATTGCTAATCAAGGTTGGCTTGATATCATCCCAATTCGTTTTGTCACCTTAAAGGAGATTGCTTTAATATGTTAACTAAATACATCCAAGCTGCGATGAAGCAAGCTAAGTATGAAATCTTTCGTGATGATGGGACTTTCTACGGAGAAATTCCTATCTGTGAGGGAGTCTATGCGAATGCTGTAACTCTCGAAGCTTGTCGAGAAGAATTGCAAGAGGTATTGGAAGACTGGATTTTACTTGGTCTCACCATGAATCTTCCTTTACCCGTCCTTGATAATTACTAAAGAGGTCGCCTGATGCCGCCTTTTTAACTTGTGTTGACGATCGACAAATTACTGAACTGCTTGATCTCTCTGGTATGACCAAGTAGCAATTAATCCGAACACGCCACAGCTCCAAATCAGCCACAGCAAGTGTAGAAATATTTGATTATCGTAATTCAATTTTGGTGCTGCCCAAAATACTAACTCTCGATAGTGGTAAAACGGCGATAATACCATCAAATTTTGTACAATTTTTGATTCAGAAATTTGCAAGGCTCCACAGGTTAGGGGAACAACAAATAACGACCAACTGAGGATAGAATCAGCACTCCTGGGGTCGATCAAATATCCCAGTGCCAGACCAAGAATTGCGAAAGGGACAATACCCAGAATTAGGCAGAGGAAGAGAACTAACCAGGAACTAGGATCGACTGATATTTTCAGTTGCCAGATTGCCAGCCCAAAAATTAGTAATAGGCTGACGGTACAAAGTAGGATGGCTGTCGCTATCTTTGCTACTATGTATGCGACTGGGGGTAAAGGTGTCGTCCTCAACAATTTCAGCCATCTTTCAGAGCGCTCAACAGCAATTCGTTTGCCGAGGCGCTCGATAACAATTAGAAAAAAAATAATTCCCGATAGATAAATAATAAATTCTATTGCAGAATTTCCTGTCATACCTGGAACTTTATTCAATAGGGGTACAAAACCTACGAAGCTGAAAATTCCAAGGAGAAACAGAGGAGTCCGAAGAAATTGTCGTGTTTCAAACAAAAACTGGTTTCGGATAATTGCTAAAATGTTTTGATTTAAAGGCTCTGATTTCTTGACGACGGGTTCATGAACGGCAACAGCATCTAACTTTTCTTCTGATTTAGGAATCGCAAAATCTTCAACTAATTGGCTTTTTTGGGGAGATTCGGAGAGATTGTGCAGGGTGACGTACCGAGTAGCTAAAGTACCTAGCTCATCCCAGTCCGATTTATTGTTTGTCACCATCAAAATAGTGATTCCCTGTTGGCGACAGAGTTTTATTTGCTTCCAGAATTCTTCATAGCCTTTATCGTCTAAGTTCCTCGTTGGCTCGTCAAGGATGAGAAGTTGAGGATTTCCTGCCAAAGCTAGGGCAAAGTAAAGTCGCTGCTTTTGCCCCCCAGATAAATCAGTCGCCCAAGCATCTTCCTTGTGTGCGAGACTAACTTTATTCAGGATATCTTCGCTTGAAAGAGGGTTGGGATAATAGCTTCGCAAGAGATTAACTAATTCTTTAACTTTGACTTTTCGGGGAACTTGAGTGTCCTGCAGAACTACCCCCAAACCAATTTTAGAAGAAGAGTTATCTGGGGGAAGTTCCATAAGTTTAATCTGCCCAATACTAGGCTTGAGGACTCCTAAAATTAGATTAAGTAATGTAGATTTACCAGATCCATTTTCACCGCGCAAAACAATGAAATCGTTTTGCTTTACAGTTAGATTGATGTCCTTAAGGACTTGCTCGACACCAAATCCTTTATAGAATGATTTAGAAACATTAGCGAGTTCGATGAGATTCATATTCTGCAAGTGAATTAAAATGTCAAAAACTACTGAAGTGAAATTTGCATCAAGAACCAAATCCCCATTGCCACAGCAACAGCAGGAATGAGCGGGACACCAAGCACGTTTGTGAGGATTATTAGAGTTGCTGCACCTCCTAAAGACCCCCAAAAACTAATAGCAAGAGATGCCGTAGAGTCGGTCGTAGTACAATTGCTGAAGAAGCAAAATTCGCTTCCTTTAGTTAAGAGAAAAAATGTACACGCAGTAGCCACTACTACAATTCCCAGCACAGCCCATTTACCGAATGAAATTTGCGCTCCTAAAAAGCTTAAAGAGAACGATGGGGGTTCTGAGCTGTTTGAATTGTGCTGAATTTGCTCAGGGGCAGAAGGAACAACTTGCGACTCACTATTTAATGGACTATGCGCTAGGTTGGAAGATTGTTGAGATTGATTAGAAACAGGTTCCATTTTCAGTAAATTGCTGCTTAAAGGTATGGTGAGCAAGTTAGACAAGACTTTGATTTAGCTTTGAGAAAGAGCTGTTCTGATAGCTAACCACAGAGCAATGCCAATTCCTACAGTAACAACTAAAGGTGCATTAGCGATAGCTGCAGCAGTTGCTCCAACAGCAATTCCAATAGTTGCTCCAGTAATATCGGGATGCTGTTTTGCAGATTCTTCAATTTCTTTTAATGATTCCTGAATCGGTTTGTTGGGTTGCTCCTCTCCTTGATGAGGAGTTTTTTCGGCAATCACAGGTTTATTAAGCTTAAGTTGTTTAGATTGGCATTCTGGTGGTAACTCATTAGACCAATTAATCATCGGATGACAAGAATTTTGCACCTGCAAAGTTTCCAAAACTAGGAGCGGTGTCCAGAGGAAGAAACATATTAACAGAATAGCTTGAAAGCGATGGTTGCGCCATTTTTCGAGCCAACGTTGGTAAGATTTTGTGATAACTTCCATAATCGTTAGAGCTTTTATTTACAGAATCTACGCACGCTAGATAGATATGAGTAAAACTATAGATAGAATTATAGCAGATACTCTAATTTTATTTTGCAATACTTTAGATAAAATATGACAACTCAAAACGGTCGGATTTAGCACCCAATTTTTCTAACCATCTTGAACCACTTTAGTAGGATTTAGTACAATTCAGTTGACAAAGTAGGATTTAGTAGGATATAGTACATTCAACCGCACTCAACCCTGACCCATGAATGTTGAAGATGTCGTAGAATGGGTGAATAATTTGATTGTTGACAAAACTGGAGAACATCTCACACCCCTACAGGAAGCAATACTAACGGGTGTTTGGCAAAGGCAAAAATATCCTCAAATAGCTAAAGAGTTTAATTGTAGTGAATCTCACGTTAAAAAAGAAGCTGCGAAGTTATGGGAAAAGTTGCGTGAGGAATTAGGAGAAGACCTTAATAAATTAAATTTTCGTTCTAAGGTAGAGAAAAAATATAGGGTTTCTAATATTTCTCATTTGCATGACTCTTTATTACAAATTGATAATGTTATTTGTGGTCAATTTATACAAAATATTAAAAATTCAGAGCCGAGCTCGCCCAATCCCCCTGATTCTACCCAAAACAAAAGTCAATCCCCAATCATCGATTTAACAGACGCACCCGAATTAACCAGCTTTTACGATCGCACTTCAGAACTCTCCACCCTCAAACAATGGATATTACAAGCCCACACCCGCCTGATTACCGTCTGCGGCTTAAGCGGAATTGGCAAAAGTGCGATCGCCCTCAAACTCATCGAACAAACTCAAACCGAATTTGATTGCATTATTTGGCGCAGCCTCAGCCACACTCCCACACTCTCAACCCTCCAAACCGAACTCAAGCAATTTTTTGGGCGATCGCCACAAACCCCATTACCCACAATCATCGATTATTTTCGATCCTCACGCTGTTTAGTAATCCTTGATGACGTACAGAATATTTTTAAAAGCAATCAATTAGCAGGTCAATATTTAACAGACTATGAAGACTACGGCAAATTTTTCAAACAAATTGCCACATCCTCTCATCAGAGTTCTTTAATCCTCCTCAGTTGGGAAAAACCCAGAGAAATCACTGCTTTAGAAGCCGGGAACAAAGCTACACGAACCTTACACCTCAAAGGGTTAGGAGAAAAAGCAGCAGAAATTCTTAGAGAAAAAGAATTGACAGATGAGGAAAAATGGCCAGACTTAATCGCCATTTATCAAGGTCATCCTTCCTGGCTAAATATTATAGGTTCAACAATTGTCGAATTATTTGACGGTAGCGTTTCCCGGTTTTTAGCCGATAAAAATGATATTTACTTAGGCGATTTAGATCCACTTTTAGAATCTCACTTAGAGCGTTTATCGGAGTCCGAAAACAAGGTAAGCTACTGGTTAGCAACTCAAGATGAAGCTGTAGATATTTCACAACAACCTGCTGACAGTAAATTATCCAAGTCTGAATTTTGGCAAGCCATACAATCTTTAGCCCGACGCGGCTTAGTGGAAAAAGTGTTAGTAGGAGGGCGATCGAAGTTTCAGATTAATCCTGTATTTAAAGCATATATTCAATCTAAGTAACATTCCACCCCTTTATTTCTTAGTCTGCGGAGGCAGACTTTGTTTTTGTAGTAGCGGTTTCAACCGCCGGGTTTTTGTAGTAGCGGTTTCAACCGCCGGTACTATCTTAACCCAACGCGAAAAGATTGCCCCATCGCTTGAAATTCTTGAGTTTCTTCCCGCTGTAACTGCTGTCTAATTTTGGCAAATTTCCTAACTGTTTCCACAGAGTAGAAGCGTTCTCCACAGCTTAGGCAAACTTCAGCGGAGACTTTTAAAATAGCAGTATGGTTGCCACCTCGTAAAAGTTTCTCGACTTCTTTTATAACTATTTCACCGCCACAAATAGGGCATTTTTCTACAGATAGCATTGTTAATTTCTCCTTTGTATCCAATTAATCCATCGATTCGCATCGGGGCGATAAACTGTAATTAGGATGGCTAGTTTATTACTAGGAACATAAGACCAAACACTGTGAATGGGATCGCCTCTAAAGCTTTCACCATAGATTAAGTATCGCGGATAGGGTTTTTCTTTGGGATAATTTTCGATAATTTCACCATAAAGGACGGAAAAGTAGATTTCATCAAATGAGAGACGATCGTTCTCTGCTTCTTCATCAGCATGGTCTGTAATTCGCACCCGATTTTCTAATATTGCTTCTACGATATCGTTGAGATTCATTCGTTGAAAGTTAAATCTTACATAACCTATGGGTGGTTTCACCAGCTCCAAAAGCAATTAAACCATACGATCGCACTTCTCAACTTCTACATCGATCGCATAAAAGCATTCACCGCATCATATTGGTCTGCCATACGCGAATAAAACTCGATCGATCGCAAATCCAACTCCGGCAAAACTTCACTCTTGCTCACCAACTCATACCCCGTTGGACGCAAACAATAAACCGAAATTACCCCATCCTCCCAAAACCAAACCTCCCGCACTCCTATCCGACGATAGATTTCCAGCGTATCAATTCCACCACTCGTCACTGTTATCTCGATCGCCAAATCTGGAACCGACTTGCGCGTACCCAAACAATAAGACTCATCTGGTTCCTTCCGTGCACCCAACTCCTTCATCCCGATAGTTGTACTACCACGGGCATAAAAACGAATGTCCTTCGTCCGCATATAAACCTCTAAAACCTGACCTAAAGTCTTTTTAGGTTCTTCATGAGCATCAGATAAAGGAGCAATAATTTCTAAATACCCATCCAAATAAGTTAAACGCGCCCCAGTGTCCGCCAAATCTGCATCCAACTTTTCCAGAGTCTCCCATGTCACGTTTGACAGAAAAGCCGCACCTGTACCCAATCCTGCTTTAGAAATTGCGACAACCATTTGACTTACCTTTTACGATCGCTTTTCCATATTAGCGAATATTAGCTGAAGTCTCAAATCAGATTGCTCTAAAATTTCACAGTACAATTAACAATAACTGCACGGGAAACGACGATGAACGAGACAATAACTGCTACTGGTTTGCCTCCTGCATTCCCCGATCATACCCAACTGCCAGAGGAAGACGGTACATTTGTAAAAAATTTTCAGGAGCACCCCCAGAGCATCATTCTGACAGATTCGATCGGGCCGGTTGTAGAGCGGCTGCATCCAGACGGACAATACGCGATCGGGCAAGATTGCGGCATTTACTGGCGAGAAACCGACCCGCCAGAGCGAGGCGCAGAAGCACCGGATTGGTGTTATATACCTAACGTACCGCCAACACTAGACGGTTATCGCCGTTCTTATGTACTTTGGCGGGAACATTTTGCTCCGTTAATTGCTTTAGAATTTGCTAGCGGTAATGGAAATGAAGAGCGCGATCGCACTCCGCTGTCTGTAGTCGCTGACGGTACAACAACTAAGCCGGGTAAATTTTGGGTTTACGAAAGAATTATCCGCATTCCTTACTACGGCATCTATGAAATTAAAACGGGCAATTTAGAAGTCTATCACCTGATAGATTTTGCGTATCGCAGGATAGAGCCAAACGAACGCGGTAACTATCCCATTCCTTTATTAGATGTAGAATTGGGACTTTGGCAGGGAAGTTATCAAAATCAAGAAATGCTTTGGCTGCGCTGGTGGGATTCCCAGGGGAATTTGCTATTAATTGGCTCAGAGCAAGTTGAAATTGAGCGGGCTAGAGCCGAACAAGCAGAACGAAAAGCCGAACAAGCAGAGCGAAAAGCCGTCCAGTTAGCCGATCGACTCCGAGCAATGGGCATCGATCCCGATGCTGAGGATTAATAACTGGTTCCCTGGTTAACTGGTTAACTGGTTCCCAGGCAGAGCCGGGGAACCCATATCACTCTTGCTCTGCCTCGACTGAGAAAAAAAGGCTATTCTTCCCGATCTGCATTACTTTCGCGATCGCGAAAATAACCAGTAAATAACGAGCAGTAAACAACAAAGTTTATGGAAACCAAACCACCTTTACCGCCCTTTACCCTAGAAACAGCCAAAGCCAAAGTTCAAGCTGCCGAAGATGCCTGGAATACCCGCGATCCAGAACGAGTAGCCTTAGCTTATACAGAAGATTCTCAGTGGCGAAACCGCGCCGAATTCTTCAGCGGACGGGAACAAATCAAAGCTTTTTTAACACGAAAATGGGCAAAAGAACTAGATTACCGTTTAAAGAAAGAACTCTGGAGTTTTACAGAAAATCGAATTTCTGTTCGCTTCGAGTATGAGTGGCACGATGATTCTGGCTACTGGTATCGCGCCTGCGGTAACGAACAGTGGGAATTTGCCGAAAATGGGTTAATGCGAAGACGTGAAGCCAGCATTAATGATGTTCCCATTCAAGAATCCGAACGCAAGTTTCGATAGAAGTTATCTGTGAGTTGCTAGACGCAGGTTTGTAGTAAGGACTTTAGTCCTGATGAACTAAACACCAGAGAGAGGATTAAAGTCCGAACGATCGAACGAAAGCCTCCCAATTTCCCAACTCTCCTCAATCGATCAGCAAACTCGGAGAAGTCAGCACAAAGACATCCCTGGTTCCCACCCCTGCCAATTCCGGTTTGATCGGCGTAGTAAAGTGGAAAAATTGGTGGTCGTCAACCAACAGCAACTCTCCCGGCTGCAGAACTTTATTAAAAACAGGCTTCTCTTTTTTAGCCAAATACAAATGCGTTTCGCCGCCCACAATATTAGTGCGATCGACCGAGAAAATCCCGATAAAATCAGTACCGTCTTGGTGAATGCCTTCCGGTGCGGGGTTGCCAAAATTGTGAGGCGAACAAGTCGTCCTGATTTGATGCACTCCGATTTCAGCTTCCGGGTGAATGTTGCAAGAATCGAAAAAAGCAAAAATCAGTTGTTTGAAGTTATCGAGGGCAATTAGCCGATCGTCCAATTCAGCAAATTCCCGCCTGAGATCGCCCGCTAGGGGATTGTATTCTTTACTTTGAAACAAATAGCCGTGAGGTAACTTAACTAACTCATTTGCGTTCACGACAAACCGCGACAATCTCCTCGAACGATACTTACCCTTAATATAAGGATCTACAGGCATATCGTCAAAAAAATGCTTGAATCCTTCCAGCTTTATCGAGTTTACTTTTTTGAAAGTAAACATAAAAGCATAGTCCAATTGAATGGATTCTAATACCGTTTTCATAGATTATTCTCCATGAATCCTTGCTCCCCTTCAAAAAGTTGCCCTAGGGAGGTGTATGCTTCTAGTCTAGCTCAGGTTTTTTGTAAGTGTCGTCAAAAACAATACAAAAATTGCAAAGATATCGTGAAGATGGCAAATGATATTCGATCGACGCGCACAGGAATTCATTCCCGCAATCTCAAATCTCAAATCTCAAATCTAAAATCGATTGACTGCTTTCACCAGCGACTGACAGGCCCGCAGGAAGACGGCAACATCAACCCCAAGTGCAACGTACTGAACGCCAGCATCAATCCACTGCTGGGCGATTTCGGGGTTTTCTGCAAAAGTACCCGCCGCTTTGCCTGCTTTGCGGATGGTTTGTACCGCCTCCTGCATCATCTCGATGACTCGGGGATCGCGCACTTGACCGGGAATGCCGATCGACTGCGACAGATCGTAAGGCCCCAGAAAAATCACATCAACCTGCGGCACAGTCACAATTTCTGCCAGATTCTCGATACCGCCTTTACCTTCAACATGAATCACAACCAAAGATTCATCGTTGAGTTTGTCAGTAATATTTGTACCTGCCGCCGTGTAAAGTCCCGCCCGCGTAGCAAAGGAAAGGCCGCGCGAACCCAGAGGACTGTATTTAGCGCTTTTTACAGCCATTTCCGCATCGAGTTTGCTCTCAATTTGAGGTACTTGAACCCCTGCACTGCCGATGTCGAGAGCTCGTTGAATTTGCGGCCCGTCGTTTTTGCGGACGCGAACAATCGGTGCAATGCCGGTGCAGTCGGCGGCGCGGCACAAATCTTCAGCAGCAAGCGGGTGCAACGGGCCGTGTTCCATGTCGATGACGGCAAAATCAAGCCCAGCATGACCGCAGATTTCTATGAATGCGGGATAGGCGCAGTTCATGAATAAACCGAGAACAGTTTCGCCTTGTTTGATTTTTTGTTTTAGTTTGTTTTGACGCATAAACTTGTTTTTGTTTGTCGGAGATTAACGCGATTTTTTTTTCAAAAATATTGCTCACAACAAGCAGCACCAAATTACTTTATGTTAACAAAATTGATAGAAATTTTGTAGCTGCTTTTGCTTCTATTTTAAAGGGAATCAAGCACAAAAGCCAGCCAAACAAAAACATCCCCAGAATCGGTAAAAATATTGGTCCCACAGATGGTTCGACGAACCAAGCAAATAAAGAAAACATTCCTATGCTGCCCGTTGTCCACAACCAAAGAATCAAAAATCCTAGGACTACTTTATGCAAAATCATTTTGATTCTGATGGAACAACCGAAGGGTTGAGAATCGATATTTCCTTTAATAATTGGCAAAACTAAATGGCGACCGATGGTGATGCGATTGATTTTGAAGGTATTGCCAGAAATTGTTCCTTCATAAGGTTTGGCAGGCGGCGGCCCGAAGGGGAGAGTTATTCTAAAAAGTTTGGGAGGAGTGACAACTTCGTCCAATCTTTGCAAAACTTCTGAAAAAGTTAAGCTTGTCGTAATTGTTAAACTCTCAAAAGGAATCAACAATCTAAAAATTTTGAATATTTTGAACATATGCTCGATCCTGCTTTTATATAGTTGCAGATGGTATTAATGCCTATTATATAAAACTATTTTCCCATGACCGCACAGTAAAATACCAGTATACTGCAAAATAAACATTTAAATGCTATGAGTATTTTTCGCTGATTTCAAAATTAATGCCCCAACCTGCGATGAAACTGCGACGGTATCTATTGTCGCTCAAAGGTCGCTCGTCAGCTTCACCCTCAGCCTAATTACCTCAATCTCAGCTATTATCCCAACATTGACCGCGCTTTCCTCGCAATCGAGACAATACAGAAACTTGCGACATTCTCCTAGCAGGCTGCAGGTTCGCAGGTACTGCTACCGCTTGCCAAGGTTTGCTAGCGGGGCGCACAGTTTGCATCCCGGCAATTACTGACAGTCAAAAGAAGTGTTTTTTACAAATATGAGATGCTGCCCGCAAATGCTGGACAAGCTGGCGCGCCTTTTATTTTCACAATCCTATTTCTTGAAACGAGTGGGGGGGGCCGGTTCGCGGGCGCGAAAAATTAAATAGAAAGGAGAATAGCTGAGGCGGAATTCATGAATAAATCGAGCACTGTTTTACATTGTTTGAATTTTGTTTGAGTTGGGTTTGACACAGTGAGTGCCACAAAAAAATATTTTTATCGGATCGAAAGTGGTAAACTATATTCATAACTGCTTTAGGAGGTAAATATATTGGAGAAGAATTTGATATCTCTTTTTGATTCTATTTTAAACCCAATCAGGGACAAAGACCATGCAAAAATACACATTCCAAAAAGAGGTAGAAATATTAGCCCCACAGAGCGATCGACCAACCAAACCAATAAACTTAACACCCCCATGCTAGCTGGCAGCGACATCCAAACAATCAAAAAAACCATTACAGCTAGGTGTAAATTCATCCTAAGTTTTAGGGAACAACCAAAGGCTTGAGGAGAGATTTCGCCTGTAATTTGGGGTAAAAAAGAATTTCTGTAAGAAGAAATGATACGGCGGATTTGGAAAGTATTTCCTGAAAATGTTCCTTGGTAAGGTTTATGGGATTTCTGGAACTGCAATGCCATGCTGAAAGTTTGGGGAGGCTCAATAATTTCATCCAACTTTTGCAAAACTTCAGAATAAGTTAAATTAGTCGCAATTGTTAAACTATCAAAAGGTAGTAAAAATCGGTAAAATCTCATCAGCTTGTTCGCGGGCATAATCCTGATGTTCAAAAGGTGTTGTAGCGAGTAATGTTACGCAAAAATAAAAAACTTGCCCCGATCGCACCGGGAAATACCAGTATTATAGAACTTCATTCACTTTTTGGTCGTTGGCTGTAAGTGTATTGACTCGTGTCAAAATTTAACCTAAAATTTCTGATGAAACTTCCGAAGTATATGTTTTTGCTCAAAGGTCGATCGCTCGTCACCTTCACCCTCAGCCTAATTACCTCAATCTCAGTTATTAGCCCAACATTGGCCGCACCCACTCGCAATCCCGACAAAGAGGAAACTTGCGACATTCTCGTAGCAGGCGGCGGGCTCGCAGGTGCCGCTACCGCTTACGAAGGTTTGCTGGCGGGGCGCACCGTTTGCATCACAGAAATTACTGACTGGGTAGGTGGTCAGATTTCCTCCCAGGGAACTTCCGCACTCGATGAAAGAGACACTCAGCGATCGCTCTTATTTTACCCCCGCGGCTACCTAGAATTGCGGCGGCGAATCAAAGAACATTACGGCAGGCTAAATCCCGGCGGCTGTTGGGTTAGCTATTCCTGTTTCATGCCCTACGACGGCCACAAAATTTTATTTGGCATCTTGCAAGATGCTGCAAAAAAAGGCAATGGTAAGCTAAAATGGTTTCCCAATACCGTAATTAAAGAACTAGCAATTACTCCGGCTGTAGCGGAAAATGCCGTTGGCGGACAACAAATTAAAAGTGCGATCGCCATTCAACACAAACCGGCCCCAAACACCCCGCCCATCAACACCGAAACCCTGTCTAAAACCATCGAAGATGCCTATCGCTACGAAAATTCGGCGCGATTTAACAAAACTATTATTCGG
>NZ_JADEXD010000332.1 GCF_015207285.1 Tychonema sp. LEGE 07203
CAGCAACACCGAGATCATGGTTGCCAAGCTAACCGTTAAGATGGTTTGGATTGTTCGTCCCTTCGCCATCACCGCTCCTAAAAGTCAACAGTTGCCATCATACTCTGTTGATAGGAAATTGGGGATCGCAAATTTGTAAGAAACTGACAACTGAAGGCTGAATGCTAGATGCTGACGATTAATGAACCAGAAAACTAAACCATTTAAGCGAACTGTCTGACTCGTCCATTTCCTTTTTTAACCAGCGCCAGGTTTTGCCTTCCTTTTGCCGTTGGAGATAAAGCTCGAACTCATTATTTTTTTGTTTGACCTTTTGATTGGGCAGATTGAGATTAAGTTCGTAGGTTCCCAAAAGATGGTAGGTTGCAAGTTTTCCGATATAAAGCGGTTCGACTTGTTTGAGATGAATTTTTACGATCTTAAATTCAGAATTTTTGACCTGTAGTTGTTGGCTGACTTGCTGTTGAGTTCGTTCGACCTGGAGCGCGATCGCTTTTTTGATAATATCAGTATTTGGTGCGAGTCCAATCGGTGGCGCGGACGCACCGCAAGCGGTTAGAAAAATAACCAGACTCACAGCGATAAGTTGTCGTATCCAACGTTGGATCATTAGTTGATTTCACCCAATAATTTCTATTTTTCTTTTCAGATAATTATAAGCACTCAGCCTTCAGCTTCTTACGCGATCGGATAAAGCGAGGCTTTCTCGCCATCCCCCACGCGCTATCAGCCATCAGATGCCAGCAAAAACTTACGCCTAATGTAAATTAGAGTCGCTAAACCCACATTCTACTGTATCTATCTCCCCTCTCCCAAGTTTGGGAGAGGTCGGAACGCCTCTGAGGTTTCTACGGCGGTCACAAGCATTTGAGGAAAACTGAGGGGCTGTGTTTCGAGGTTTCCTCGAAACCCTGTACGCCCCGTCAAATGTCGCCACCTCCTCAGAGGACGCAAGCTGACCTAGCGGTGACGCGGCACTTCGACACGCTCAGTGACCGGGTGACACGGTGACACAGTGATGACTGAATGATTGATAACTGAAAAAACCTATTCCCTGTTCCCTATTCCCTATTCCCTGTTCCCTGTTCCCTGTTCCCTGTTCCCTATTCCCTATTCCCTATTCCCTATTCCCTGTTCCCTGTTCCCTGTTCCCTATTCCCTCTGATGACTGATAACTGCTATAGCATTGACCTTTGGGATGTGGAACTCCGTACGACGGCAAAAGGGAATAGCAGAAAGAGATACAAGCGTTGTTTTCGCGATTTCGTATCAATCATCTGCCACCAACGCCCACAGCGCATCAATCCCAGCGCCAAGATATTTGGAATCGGGGTGCTGCGCCAACCACTGCACCACTGCCGGAAGAACCGCACTAGATTGTTTACCCAACTGACCCAAGGCATATGCAGCATTCCCGCGCACAGAAACATCCTCATCGGCGAGGCGTTGAAAGAGGGAATTAATTACGGCTTGCGAACTGTTACCCAACTGACCCAAAGCAGACGCAGCACTCCCGCGCACAAACGAATCCTCATCGGCGAGGCATTGGAGGAGGGCATCAATCACAAGTTGCGAACTGTTCCCCAACTTACCCAAAGCAGACGCAGCACTCCCGCGTAAAA
>NZ_JADEXD010000333.1 GCF_015207285.1 Tychonema sp. LEGE 07203
AGTTTTACCGCTTGATGACTTAGTTTTTCAGGCATTATAGAATTGCTAATACGTAAATGCCACGTTTTCTATAGTTGTCTTTTTGTCAAGTACAATTTATACCAAATTAGATGAGCTTACCCTGACTAGAATCGGGGTTGAGTTGAATAGCCCTGCGGTAAGAAGCGATTGCATTTGCCCACTGCCCTTGCTTTGCTAGAGCTTCGCCTAAGTAGTGATGAGCTTCCCAGGAATCGGTATTTATCTCAATAACCTGACGAAAAGAGGTGATCGCTTGATCTAAATGATTTTGTTGTACCAGAGCTTTGCCTAATTGTAAATAGAGTACAGGGTCATCTGACTTAATCTCTAGCATTTTTTGGCGATCGCTCAGCACATTGTTCGGATTCAATTCTATTGCCTTGTAATAACAGTTCAACGCTTCATCTAAATCCGACTTAGCTTCTTTCGTGATAGGTTGGACGCGCGATCGCTGTCTGAGAGCATCTCCTAAATGCTGAAGTACCACATCCGAGTTAGGCGCAATTTCCAAAGCTTTCCGATAAGCAGAAATTGCATCATCCAACCGCCCAAGCTGATATAGGGCAAACCCCAAATGATCCTGAGCCTCCAGCGAGTTAGGTTCTATTTTAACAGACTTGCGGTAACTACCCACAGCTCTCTCCCACTTTTGCTGTGCTGCCAGCGCATCTCCTAAATGTTGGTATATTATAGCAGCATCAGGGACAAGCTCAAGCGTTTTATGGTAGGATTCGATCGCCTCATCCCAGCGCTGGACGATCGACAAAGTATGCCCCAAATAATGGTGGACGATCGCCGAACCCGGTTCCAAATCAGCCGCTTTCGAGTAAGATGCGATCGCCTCCTCCCATTGACCCTGTGCCGCTAAAGCCGTTCCCAATTTATAGTAAAGCCAATGGAAATCTGGTTTTAACTGAATCGCCTTTCGGTAATAACCCACGGCTTCTGCTAATTCATTCTTACCTTGCAAAGCCTCTGCCAACTTCAGGTACAAATCTCCCTCGCCCGGATTTAGCTCGATCGCCCTTCGCAAACAATCCATCCCTTCATCAACCCGTCCCAATCTTGCCAAAGCCTCCCACAAATTTTGGTGAGGCAAAGCCGATTCCGAGTCAAGCTCGATCGCCTTCCGCAAACAACTTACAGACTCATCCAATTGACCTTGCAAGCACAAAGCCTGACCCAAACTGTTATAAAACTCATAAAAATCTGGATAGAGCGCCACAGCTTTCCGGTACGCTGCCACGGCCTCATCAAGATTGCCCTGCTGTTGCAAAACCTCCCCGAAATTGTGCCAAGACCAAGCCGAATTCGGGTTGAGTTCGCAGGCCCGGCGGTAACTTTTCTCAGCCCCATCCCGCTGCCCCACTTTCGCCAAAACTTCACCCAAATTGTGGTGATACCAGGAAAAATCCGGGTTGAGTTCAGTACAGCGCTGGTAGGCGGCGGCGGCTTCCTCAAATTTATCGGACTGTTTCAGGAGGTTGCCTCTATGAAAATAATTAGAAGCTGTTTCTTCATGCACTTGTAACGAGTTATTCATAATTTTGTACCCTAGATTTCATTTTTTTTAGCTTGGTCGATCGGGGTTGATACTGT
>NZ_JADEXD010000168.1 GCF_015207285.1 Tychonema sp. LEGE 07203
GCCCCATTCCCCATTCCCCATTCCCAAATCCTATTTGCTTTCTTCGGGAACCACTTTAGAACCGATAAAACCAACTATTCTGTCTAATAGCAAGCCGACAATTCCTACATAAAGCACTGCTAGAATCACGGAGCTTAGTCTAGAACTGTTGTAAGCGTCCCAGATGAAGAAACCGATGCCAACACCGCCGACTAACATTTCCGCCGCTACGATCGCCAGCCAAGACAAACCGATGCCAATTCTCAAGCCTGTGAAAATGTAAGGAACTGAAGATGGAATCAGGATTTTCCAGAAGTATTTTTGGTTGGGGAGGCGCAAGACGCGGGCGACGTTTCTGTAGTCTTGGGGTATTTGTTGAACGCCTACTGTGGTATTGATGATAATCGGCCAAATTGCTGTAGCCAAGATTACAAAAAGTGCTGCTACTTCGTTGGTTTTTAGCCCCATACCTTCAAAGGGATTGAACTGTTGAAATACTGCCAGGGCGATCGGCAACCAAGCTAGAGGCGGGATAGTTCTAAATACTTGAAACAGCGGGTCTAAAGCATCGTACATTAAAGGATTTGTGCCGATTAATATTCCCAAACTTATGCCGAGAATTGCTGATAAAGTAAAGCCGATCGCCACCCGCTGCAAACTCGCCAAAATTTGCCAAAATAAACCTTTGTCGATACCGCCGTTGTCGAAGAAGGGATCGATAATCAAAGTCCAAGTTTCTTGGACAACTCTAATCGGGCCGGGCAAGGAGGAACCCTCACCGTGGCAAAGGATTTGCCAGATTGTGAGCAAAACTGCGATCGCCACTAGGGGGCGGATAACTTTTCGGCGGTTTTTTTGCACCAAATCCAGCACGAAAATTACCGGATTTTTACTTTTAGAAACAGAGAGATTTGTTGCCATATTTTTGAGTGTCGTATTGTGAATAATTGATTGTTTGTAGATACCTTGAAGTGTTCGCTGTCTCTGGGATGCGTTGAGTTAAGAAAAACAAATCCACTCAATTTAAAAAGCGGTCAACAGTCAACAGTTAACAGTCAGCAGTCAGCAGTCAACAGTTAACAGTCAACAGTCAACACTCAACTAATTATGCTTTCTTGATTGCCAGACTCTTCAGATATTCTTCAGGTTTTTCGGGGTCAAACTTGATGCCGTCAAAGAAGGTTTCGACACCGCGAGAAGTCGTAGCAGGAATTTGGGCGGCAGGAACACCAATTGCTGTGGCGGCGGCTTTCCAAATATCCTCGCGGTTAACTTTATCGACGGTTCCTTTGATGTCGGTAGTTGCCGGTATATAACCCCAGCGAATATTTTCAGTGATGAACCAAGCATCGTGGCTCTTGTAGGGATAGGAAGCATTATCAGCCCAGAATTTCATCGCCAGTGGACTAGCAGCTTCAACGCGACCCGTACCGTAGTCAATTTCACCTTTAGAGCGAGCGACAATATCGGCTACTGGAACTTTTAACCATCTATCTTTACCGATGATTTCACACATCTCTTGTTTGTTTTCTGCCTTGTCGCACCACTGCTGGGATTCGAGAACAGCCATTGTAATTGCTTTAGCAGCTTTGGGATTTTTGGCTACCCAATCTGCTCTTAAAGTTAAAGCTTTTTCTGGGTGATCTTTCCAAAGTTCTCCAGTGATTAAGGCGCTGTATCCTACTTTTTGAGCAATTAGCTGAGCGTTCCAAGGTTCGCCTACACAAAAGGCTTCCATGCTGCCGGATTTCATGTTAGCTACCATCTGGGGCGGCGGTACGGGAATCACGGAAACATCTGTATCTGGATTGATACCGCCTGCTGCTAGCCAATACCGTATCCACAAATCGTGGGTGCCTCCGGGAAATGTCATAGCAATCGGAACTTTCTGATTGGCGAGGGCTGCTTTAAAAGGTTTGCTATCTGTACCGATTTTTAAATCTAGGTATTTTTGGCCGAGGGAAATACCTTGACCGTTAGTATTTAACCGCGCCAGAATGTTCATCGGCACTGGCAGATTGCCTTTGGTAATTGTGCCTAATGTCATCTGGTGAGCCATCGGGGTTAGGAGGTGAGCTCCGTCAATGCCGCCTTTGTCCGAACCGAGTTCTAGGTTATCGCGCGTCACCGGCCAAGATGCTTGTTTGGTGATTTTTACGTCTTTCATGCCGTATTTGGTAAAGTAGCCTTTTTCTAGGGCAATAATTATGGGTGCGGCATCGGTGAGGGCGATGAATCCCAAGGTGGCTCCGGTAACTTCGGGGGCGTCGGCGGGGTTGATGTTGACTGCTGGGGCGGCGCTGGGTGAACCTCCGGCGGGGCTGGAACCTGCGCTAGTAGTGGAACCGGAACTGCAACCGTGGGCGAGCAGGGTGCCGGCGGCTGTGACTCCGGCGGTGATGATGAATTTTCTGCGGGAAAGGTTGCTCATTTGTCTTGACTTGTTGGTGTAGTTTGAGATCGTTGGAATGTGAGATGTGATATCAATTCCGGTTGCACCGTCAGGTGATTGTTGACTGTTAACTGTTAACTGTTGACTGTTGACTGTTGACTGTGAAATGACATGATTTTGTTTGTCCCGATCCGTCTCACATTGTGAGATCAGGCGTCGATCGACACTTGGCCGATCGCCCGCGCGCTGCAAGCTAAAATGAACCCTGGTTCTAAATCGGCAGCCGCGTCTGGTTGGCTGTCGTAGACTGTTTTGCCTTCGAGAAGTTTCTGCTTGCAGGTGCCGCAACTTCCCGAACGGCAACTGCTGTCGAGTTCGACACCGGCGCGTTCGGCAATGTCGAGAATAAATTCATCTTCGCTGCAAGCAACTGTTTTGCCCGATCGAGCGAAAATGACAGTAGATGTCTGAGGTTTGGTCGCCGCGAGTGCCGTTTCGTCTCTCTCAACCGTCAGTTGCAGTTGCCTGTTGAGGAAATCTACATCTTCTTGACGGGGAACAGCACCGAAGTTATCGACTAAAAGTTGATGCAGCACCGGTTTGAGGTCTTCGCAAGGGATGCCTTTTTGGACGCAAGTACCCAAATGAGCGTCTTTGCCGACTGTCCCTCCCATGTAAATGTCTACACCTTCGAGGGTTTTGCCGTTCTTGCGAACTTTTGTCCCCATCAAACCGATGTCTGCTACTTGCGGTTGGCCGCAGGAATTGGGACAACCCGTCCAGTGAATTCTGACCGGTTGGGGAATGGAGAGCTCGGCTTCGAGTTCCCCAATCATGGCGACAGAGCGGGCTTTGGTTTCAATGAGGGCAAAGTTGCAAAACTTCGCACCGGTGCAGGAAACTAAGGCTCGCGTCAGGGGTGCCGGGTTAATGGAAAAACGCTGCAACAGCGGTTCTTTCAGCAGCGACTCAATCCGCGATTCGGGAACGTTGGGCACAATCACGTTTTCTTCCACAGTCAGCCGGAGCTCGCCGCTGCCGTAGACTTCGGCGATTCTGGCAAAATCGAACAAATCCGATGCAGTTAGCCGTCCGACGGGAACGTGCAACCCTACATACTTGAACCCTGCTTGTTTTTGGTCGTAGATGCCGATGTGGTCGCGTTTGTCCCAGACGATCTCATCTTTGAGCGCGGCCCGAAGCAAATTGCGGCCTAATTCTTGTTCGACGGCGGCGCGGAATTGTTCGATGCCGAGTTCGTCAATCAGCCACATCAAGCGGGATTTTTGGCGATTTGCTCTCGGGCCTCGATCGCGAAACACTGTTAAAATTGCTTTGCACAAATCCACAACGTCGCTGGGACTTGCCCAAGCGTTGAGGGGAATGGCAGCTTCGCAGCGTTTGGCGGAGAAGAAACCGCCGACTAAAACGTTAAAGCCGATGTTGCCGTCTCGGTAAGCCGGTACGAAGGCGATGTCGTTGATTTCGGCGTGGACTGAATTGTCGCGGCAGCCTGCGATCGCAATATTAAATTTTCTTGGCAAATTAGAAAACGCGGGGTTGCCTTCGCCGCTGTTGGTAATCATGTCTTGAACTTGGTTCGCCAGTTCCCGCGTATCTATCAGTTCGTCGGCATCCAAGCCCGCGACTGGGGAACCGGTGATGTTGCGAACGTTGTCCATACCGGACTGAACGCTGGTCATCCCCGCTGCTTTGAGGCGGCTGAAGATGTCGGGCACGTCTTCGATCCGAATTCCGCGCAGTTGCAGGTTTTGTCTGGTGGTGATGTCGGCGCTGCCGTCGTCGCCGTAGCGCTGTACAATTTCTGCTAGGGTTCTGGTTTGATTGCTGGTAATGATGCCGTTGGGCAACCGCATCCGCATCATGAATTTTCCGGGAGTTACTGGTCGAAAGAAGATGCCGAGCCATTTGAGGCGGTGCTCGCGATCGATTGCGTCCATTGCTTCCCAGCCGATTTCGGCGAAGCGGTCGAGTTCGGCTTTGACTGCTAAGCCATCTTTTTCGGCTTTGAGTTTTTCAAATTTGTTCTGGCTGGTTTTTGATTCTACTGTTTGGGTCATTGGTTTACCCTGGCGGCTGGCTTGTTCGGGGGAGGTATTGACTTGGAGCATAAAGTGTGTGTTTCCTGCTAACCTTAGTGAGTGTATGGATTTAAAACTGTATATGTAGTTACTCGATAGAATTTCTTTTAAGCACGGTTGGTCTTCTGTATGATTGAGCCTTGCTGGGCGCTGCCTCGAATGCCGCCAAACTATTTATCGTTATAGTTTCTACCGATAGTTCGATTAGTTCGATCGCGGAGTTTCAATGCACCTTTGTTATGAACTAACGTAAAGCCCATCGCAGTAAATATTCGTAGCTATTTTTACAAAATATTGAGTTTTATGAATATTTCGCATAATTAAAATGCGTTTTCTACATAGGTAGTGGGTAAAGAGACCCACAGAGGCAAAAATCTTTGTAAATCTTTATATTTGGGAGGGGAGAGAGGGAAATTGGCAGATATGCTCCTCCAAACTACACATATATAGCCTTTCTCAGAAAGATGAGGTGCTGTCGGGGATTGGGCATAGGCCAAACCGGGCATCGGGGATTGGGCATCGGGCATCGGACATAGGGCATCGGGCATGGGGCATACTCACCTAACTGAGAACCGCTATAGAACCCATTTGATATCTATTCTGCGTAAATCTCAGAAACCGGGTTTCTCTCTATATTTCTCGTCACCCAACCAAAAACTCGTAGAAACCCGGTTTCTCGCCTCTTGCGTAAATCTCAGAAACCAGTTTCTCTAATGCCCAATCTGTCGTTACTGGTTTAAATGCGTAATAGCTTACTGCCAACCAACTTAGCAACAATAAACTAGGATAAAACTTTGATATGAAACCATATCAGCAAATAGCAATCGATGAATGCGGCGAGCCTTTAATTCCCATTCCCACAGAACATTTTGCCTTTGAAACGCTGCACCCCTATCAAAAGCTAGGTGCTCCATATCAGAATAGCAAAGCCGATTCGCCTTACTATTTGCGGCAAGGAGTTGTAGAGAGTTTGATGGCAGCTAAAACACAACTGCAACAAAATTATCAAAATTGGAAAATCCTGATATTTGATGCTTACAGACCAGTGGAAGTTCAGAAATTTATGGTAGATTATACTTTCGATCAAATTGCCGCAGATCGAGGCTGCGAATTTCCGGTTCCTGAAGACAAACACCAAGTGATTTTAGAACAGGTATATCAATTTTGGGCAGCACCGAGCCTCGATCGCACTACGCCTCCCCCTCACAGTACAGGCGCAGCTTTAGATATCACTTTAGTGGATGAAAACAATCGACTAATTGATATGGGTTCTCCGATTGATGAAATATCAGAACGTTCTTACCCCGATTTTTTTGCGAATAGCAAGGAACCGCACAAACAAAAATATCACTCGTACAGGCAAATATTAAAAGATGTGATGGTAGCTGCTGGTTTTCAGCAGCATCCTAATGAGTGGTGGCATTTTTGCCTGGGGGATCAGATGTGGGCTTGGCTGACAAATCAAAACCGTGCTGGCCATCAAGTTATTGCTCGATACGGCCGCTATTGAAAGGGTGCGTAATTCAATCTTGACTTGTGCGATTGCCACATTTAGAAACCAAAAAAGAAACTGGGTTTGTTGACAAAAAAAATTAGATTTTAGGGGCTGAATGCGTCCAGAAACCCGGTTTCAGACACTCTGTGCGTTGAAGAGTATAAAAGTTCGATCGGCATAAATCATTTCTATCAGCATACAGGGAGGCTATTGCCAGCGGGGTAGCGGTGCTTTAAAATTAACAAGAGCGAACAAGTGCAGGCAAATCGAGCCGGCACCGCAAACCCTAAAGGATAACTCAAAGTTCACCCCATGAAAGCACTCATCCTCTCTGGCGGCAAAGGAACACGCTTGCGTCCCCTCACCTATACGGGTGCTAAGCAGTTGGTTCCTGTGGCAAACAAGCCGATACTGTGGTACGGAATTGAAGGAATTGTGGCGGCTGGGATTACGGATATTGGAATTGTTATTAGTCCCGAAACTGGGGAAGAGGTGAAGGCGAAAACAGGAGATGGATCTCGCTTCGGTGCAAAAATTACTTATATCTTGCAATCAGAACCGGCGGGACTGGCTCATGCGGTGAAAATTGCCCGACCGTTTTTAGGCGATTCTCCGTTTATTATGTATTTGGGAGATAACTTAATTCAAAATCAGTTAGATCCGTTTTTAGAGATTTTTAACAAGCAAAAACTAGACGCTCTGATTTTGCTGCGTCCAGTTCCAAATCCCTCGGCTTTCGGTGTTGCCAAAGTTGATGAAAAAGGGCGAGTTTTAGAGTTAGTAGAAAAACCTAAAGTTCCGCCGTCGAATTTAGCACTGGTGGGAATTTACTTTTTTGCTCCTACTATCCACGAGGCGATCGCTCAAATTCAACCTTCGCCCCGCGGCGAACTGGAAATTACCGATGCCATCCAACAGCTCATCAACCAGCAAAAACACGTAGAAGCCTGCAATTTAGAGGGTTGGTGGCTGGATACGGGTAAAAAAGATGATTTGCTGAGTGCAAACCAAATCATTTTAGATAGCTGTCTCGCAGCTTCAACTGAAATAAAAGTCGAGGGCAAAAGTCAAATTATCGGGCGCGTGCAAGTAGGGAAAGGAACGGAAATCATTGATTCTACAGTTCGCGGACCGGTGGTAATTGGGGAAAATTGTCGCATTGAAAATTGCTTTGTCGGGCCTTACAGCAGTATTGGCGATCGCGTGACAATGATTGATGCAGATATCGAACACAGTGTCATATTGCAAGGGGCGAAAATAGTTGCTATTCACCAGCGAATTGTTGATAGCGTGATCGGGCAGCGAGCTCAACTCACCAATGCGCCGGCTCGTCCAAAAGCTTTGCGCTTTATGATCGGTGATGACAGTCAAATTGAATTATAGCCTTTCTGTGCTCTGGTATGAGGTGCTAGGAGTGGCCAAACCGGCCAAACCGGCCAAACCGGCCAAACCGGGCATACCTCATAACGATCTCGAACCGCTATAGCTTAAGTTGAGATGTTACCAATATTGGAAGCAATAATCATGATTTAATAAGAGATGAATTTTCTTGTGGGGAGTAGGGGTTGGGCAGGAGAGCCCGCCCTCGAACAGCCAAAATGCCTGTTCCGTAATAAGTCATACTACGTTATCTAAAGGAGGGGAAAGATTGAAGCACGAAGAAATACCAACTCAACAAATCATAGATAAATTGCGACAAACTTTGGAGCCGCAAATTGGTATTGCTGATTCGCGGCTGTCGGGAATAGAAAATAGTGCGATCGCCAGAGATGAAGATGACGAGGATATCGCCCTTTTGAAGACGGGTTTCGACATTTATAACGTCCCCATTACTTCTTACCAAAGGCAACTGGGTTCCGCAGTCATAGCCGTTAGGAAAATCGTCCGAAAATTGCTCAGACCGGTACTGGAACGTCAAGTAATTTACAACTTTGCTAATACCCGCGTGGTGCAAACATTGAGCAGACAGTTGCAAAAATTGCAAGAAAATCAACAAATTCTAGAGATAAAAATTCAATCGGAGCTCAGCAGCGGATGTCCCGAAGTTAAAGCACAGCTTGAGGCTCAACAAAAGGCGATCGCAGATTTTCATTCAGAAGTAGAGCAAATTAAAGCAGTGCAGCAGCAACATACTGCTATTTTAGAGAAGATTACCGCTCAATTGCTCGACCGACAAAAATAAAGCATCAAAAATGACCACACTGCCAATATGCTCGTTAATTATAGTCAACTATAACGGTCTTCGCCACACGAAAGATTGCTTAAAATCTCTACAAAAACTTGCGTATCCCGAACAGCAACTCGATTTAATTGTAATTGATAATTGTTCTCAAGACGATTCGGTTAATTGCCTGCGCGAACAGTTTCCGAAAGTTCGCATTTTTGTCAATTCTGCCAATAACTTTGCTAAAGCTCTCAACCTCGGTATCAGCGAAGCGAAAGGGGAATATATCGGTTTTTTAAATAACGATGCCACCCTTGAGAGCAAATGGCTGGAAATATTAGTGGAGGTATTACAAACAAATAAAAAAGTAGGTGCTGCCAGCGGCAAATTGCTGTTTAAAGACGGGCGAATTAACAGCGCGGGCATTCAGCAATTACCTAATTTTTATTGGCAAGATGTCGGGTTTGGCGAGAAAGATTCGGGACAGTACGATACAGAGAAGGAAGTCGAGGGGCTTTGCTGGGCGGCGGTGCTTTTTCGCAGGGAATGTCTGGAAGATGTCGGGCGGATAGATGAAGATTTTGTGATGTATTTTGAAGATGTTGAGTTTTCCAAACGCTGTAACAAACTCGGTTGGAAAATGCTTTACAATCCTGCGGCTATCGCCCATCACGAGTATCGCGGTTCGAGTAAAGGTAGCAAACTCACCGAGTATTTCTGCAACCGAAATCGATTTTTATATTTAGCAAAACACGAACCTTTGCAATTGGTTAAAGCGATTCACACTTCAGATTTTTTTACTAACAAGCAGTATGATTTGTTGTTCGAGAGTTTGTTTGTGGCGATTAAGAAGCTGCTGGATTATCAGAAACCGGAAATTATCGCAACTGTGATTCCGCTGTTGTCGGAAAAGTTGGCGGTGATTTACAGTCGGATTAAGGTCGATCGCATTTTACCTCGATTGCAGGTGGTTCGGGGCGATCGCAAAATGTCGATCGCCATTTACGATCACGGACTGCATTTTATCGGCGGCGGTCAAAAATACGTCGCTACCATCGCCTCGCTGCTGCAAAATGAATTTGATATTACCTTCATCGCCAACAAACCGGTTGCTGTTTCCGACTTAGAATCGTGGTACGGGCTCAACCTTTCTGGATGCAAACTTAAAATTATTCCCTTGGCGTTTTACGACAAACGCGGAATGCAGTGTATTGATTCGAGTATCATCGCGGAGGATATGCAAAACCCCTTCGATGAAATTGCCAGAGAAAGCAAAAATTACGATATTTTCATCAATGCGAATCAACTGGAAAAAGTTAAACCGCTGTCGCCGATATCAGTATTTTTCTGCCATTTTCCCAATACTTTTCGCAACCGTCACTTTGCGGTAGACGACTACACTTTTATTATTGCAAACAGTCAATTTACTGTCAAGTGGCTGGAGAAACGGTGGAACTTGCAACCAACTTTTTTGCTTTATCCGCCCGTGGAAATGGCAACAGTGAAAGTGCCGAAAGAAAAGATAATTTTGGCGGTGGGACAGTGGGAATTTGGGGGAACAAAAAAGCAAATTGAACTAATTCAAGCTTTCCGCAGTTTGCTAGTAGATTATCCCGATCGGCTTCAAGGATGGCGGCTGATTTTAGCTGGTAGCAGCATTCCCAAAAATCCTTATTTAAAGACGGTTCGGAATTTATTGAACCAAGATTCGCGGGCGATCGAGCTCAAAGTCAATGCTTCTTTAGATGAGGTAAAATTGCTTTATGCTAAAGCGAGCATTTTTTGGCACGGCTGCGGTTTGGGTGAAGTGAATCCTCAAAGATTTGAACATTTCGGGATGGCGACTGTGGAAGCGATGCAAAACAGTTGTGTTCCGATAGTCTTTGGGGCTGGCGGCCAACCGGAAATTGTCGAACACGGGCGATCGGGCTTTTTGTTCAATACCGTTGAGGAACTTTGCCAGCATTCACACAAACTAATTGTTAATCCCGATTTGTTGGCGGAACTTCAAGCTGGTGCACAGCAGCGCAGTCAGAAGTTTAGACTTGCAGGTTTCGAGCTAAAAGTCAAGAGTTTTTTTGAGATTGTTCACCAAGAATATGCTACAATTCGGCTGCCAAATCCTGCTGATATTGTTCAAATGCTGGATATCGATCGATCTCGATAAATTGCCTGGTGGCGGGTTTTACAAACAATATTGAATGATTGCAAACAGTTTAAGCTGTCGGACATTTAAATTGTATGTTCAGGGCGGGCGGGACACCCCACAAGACGGGGAATTGTTTTTTGATATCGTTTCCGGTTGGATCGGAATGATTTAACCACAGAGGGCGCAGAGAACACAGAGGAAGAGCCCAGAGAGATTAACCCGAAAAATGCACATTTTGATAGTTTGTTTGGCGGGGCTAGTTTAGGAGATGATTTGTTTGAGACATAGATTGTTGGTAGAACTAGCCCCTACGATATAGATGTATTGTGTTCGATCGAATTATGCCTAATTCACTGTTAATCAATTTATCCTTGTTGACTCCCGAACCAACGGGAATCGGAACCTATGCAGCCAATCTTTTTCCGCAACTGCAACAGCTAGAACCAACATTGCTAGCTTCCCAGCAAATTGATAATTATAATTGCTATCAAATCCCCGAAACTTTGAGTCCGAATCGAGGGCCGAAGGGACAAATTAACAGGCTGCTGTGGACTCAATTTAAATTGCCCCAAATTTATAATACATTGCAGTCAAGCCTAATTTTTTCGCCAATTCCCGAAGCACCTTTGCATTCAAAATGCCGCTACATTGTTACGGTACATGATTTAATTCCTTTGCGGTTTCCCCAAAAATTTTCCCGCTTGACTGCTTATTTTCGCTACTACATACCGCAGGTTTTGTGGCAAGCGGAACACATCATTTGCGATTCTGAAGCAACGGCGGCGGATGTTGCTAACTTTTACCAAATCCCGCGTCAGAAAATGACGGCAATTCCCCTAGCTTGTGATAATATTAATTTTAGATATCTCGACTTGCCAGCTAAAAATTATTTTCTTTATACAGGGAGACACGATCCTTACAAAAACTTAGAAAGATTAATTGCTGCATTTGCGAGTTTGCCCGATCGCACAAACTACGAATTGTGGCTGGCGGGGCCTCCCAACGCCTACACAGCGCAGTCGATCGCCCAAGTTAAAGAATTAGGTTTACAATCTTCAGTAAAGTTTCTCGGTTACGTTGCCTATTCTCAATTGCCCGTACTAATGAATCAGGCGATCGCCCTAGTTTTCCCCACACTTTGGGAAGGATTCGGCTTGCCAATTTTGGAAGCAATGGCTTGCGGTACACCCGTCATCACATCCAACCTGTCATCAATGCCAGAAGTAGCCGGAGATGCAGCATTATTAGTCAATCCTTACAGCATCGGAGAAATCGCCCGCGCCATGCAAACAGTAGCCAGAGATTCAAAAGTGCGATCGAACTTAAAAAAAGCAAGTTTAGCGCGAGCAAATCAATTTAGCTGGCATAAAACCGGAGAAGCAACCGCCAAAATCTTACAACAACACCTTTAAAACCTCCCTCTCTGCGCCCTCTGCGCCCTCTGCGGTTAAACAAAAAAAAATCCCGCCCCAAACCGCAATCTACAAATTATCCCATGTCCAATCCCCAATCCAACCTGCTAATCAACCTTTCCTTCCTAATTTCCCAACCAACAGGCTTAGCCATCTACGCCAAAAACCTATTTCCGCACCTAAAAACCCTCAATCCAACCTTACTCACAGCCCAGAATTTTCCCAACAATAACTGCTACCAAATTCCCGCCAACCTCACACCAGAACAAGGAAGCAGAGGACACATCAACCGATTGCTGTGGACACAAACCCAACTACCAAAAATTTACAAACAGCTAAAATCTAACTTATTATTTTCTCCAATTCCCGAAGCTCCTTTATTTGCAGGTTGTCGCTATATAATTACAGTACACGACCTAATAGCGCTGCGATTTCCCCGCCGCTTCGATCCGCTGACACCTTATCACCGCTACTACATTCCGCAGGTTTTGCGACAGGCGGAACATATTATCTGCGATTCTGAATCAACTGCCAACGATATCACTAATTTTTGTAAGATTCCCAGTTCTTTGATTTCGCGAATTTTTCCCGGCTACGATGCGAGTTTTTTTAAGTTTCTCGACTTGCCAACAAGCAATTATTTTCTGTATATGGGCCGCCACAATCCCCATAAAAACGTGCAGCGAGTTGTATCAGCGTTTGCGGCTTTGCCCAATAATTCCGAGTACGAATTGTGGATAACAGGTTCCGAAGATCGGCGCTATACGCCGCTGCTGAAGGCGCAGGTTCAAGAATTGGGATTGTTCGATCGAGTAAAATTTCTAGATTATCTCCCGGCTGCTGACTTGCCCAAAGTCATCAACCAAGCGATCGCCCTGGTATTCCCCAGTCTTTGGGAAGGATTCGGCCTCCCGGTACTCGAAGCAATGGCCTGCGGCACTCCTGTCATCACCTCTAACCTGTCTTCGATGCCAGAAGTCGCGGGGGACGGCGCGCGGTTAGTCAATCCCTACAGCGTCCAGGAAATAGCCTCTGCTATGCAAGAGCTTGCAACCGATGCGAAAGCTCGATCGCACTTGCGGCAACTCGGTTTGGCCAGATCACAACAATTTAGCTGGGAAAAGACTGGGCGGGAAACTGCTGCTATTGTCGATCGATATCTTTAATGAGGGAAGAAGTCATTAGTCATTAGTCATCAGTCATTAGTCATCAGTCATTAGTCATTTGTTATTTGTTGTTTGTAACAACTGGCAACTGACAACTAAGAGGGCCCGCACTCACAGGCACCGCCCCTACCAACTGACAACTGGCAACTGCTTTCGGTAGAACGTCATCAGGAAGAAGTCCAACGTCCAACGTCCAACGTCATGTTTTGCTGTCGCCTCCGAGCTTTCCGTACAACGTCATCAGTCCGATGGAAGAGGCAAGAGGGAAGAGGGAAGAAGGAAGACGGGAGAGGGAAGAGGGAAGAGGGAAGAAGGAAGGAAGCAGGAAGCAGGAAGCAGGAAGCAGGAAGCAGGAAGATTTTTGCAATCTCCCAATCCCCCCCCATCTCCCCGTC
>NZ_JADEXD010000334.1 GCF_015207285.1 Tychonema sp. LEGE 07203
CTGCTAGGGTTTTAGAAACCCGGTTTCTTAAATTTCTAGTTGCTTAACCTAAGATTTATGGTAGAAACCGGGTTTCTTTTGCCTTAGTCCTATTTATAACTTATAAATCAAATTTCGACAATTACCGGGGTGTGGTCGCTGGGTTTGATTAATTTTCGGGGAGCAATATCTATTGTACAGTTTTTTGCTTTTTCGTACAGGGAATGGCTGAGATAATGGTGGTCGATTCTCCAACCGTTGTTGCGGGGAAATGCGGCGGCGCGATAGTCCCACCAGCTATAATGGCCGCCTTCTGAGGTGAATTTGCGGAAGGGGTCGCTCAGTCCTAATTCGATGATTTCTGTTAGTGCTTGGCGTTCGGCTACTGATAGGCCAACTGAGTTTGCAGCAGCTTTGGGATTGTGGATATCTCGATCGTCCGGGACGATGTTGAAGTCGCCACAAATGCACAGGTTGGGCGAGTTGTCTAGTGCTATTTTGAGATATTCTTGCAGCAGTTTGAGCCAATGCAGTTTGTACTCATATTTCTCGCTACCGACTTCGGAACCGTTGGGAACGTAGACGGAGATGATGCAAATATCGTCGATAACCCCGGCTATGAGGCGTTTTTGTTCGTCGAAGCTGCCGGCGGTTTCGGTGCCGAGAAGGGGGGAAAATCCGGTGCTGATTTGTGACATGGGCGATCGGCTAAAAATAGCTACGCCGTTGTAGGATTTTTGGCCGGAAATGTAACAGTTGTAGCCGAGGTTTGTGAAGGGTTCTAGGGGGAAGTCTTTGTCTGTGACTTTGGTTTCTTGCAAGCAGAGAATGTCTATTTGGTTGGTTTGCAACCAGTTAGTAACGTGTTCGATGCGGGTGCGGATTGAGTTGACGTTCCAGGTGGCGATTTTCATTTCTTGTTTGTTATGTACTCTCTGATTGCTGGTTCGATCGCGAAGTGCGATCGCCCGTTTTGCTTGACTGTTTCAACTAAAGACCGTCGTCCTAAAGATTGCATGACTTTCAAGAGTTCTGGCGGTGATAGTTGCAGGTTGTCTGGCTTTTTTGAGATGTCTGCTGGTTCGATCGCACTTGCTAGCCAAGAGATAACTTGTTGTTCGGATGCGGTTAGGCGATCGCACTGCTGCTGCAATAGTGATTCTAAGTCTCCTAAAAATAGGGTATCATAGGAGAGGAATTCGGAAACGCTGCCGCCGAACAAGTCTTGAATTAATGTGGCAATTATATTTAACCATAAAGGATTGCCTCGGTAAAGGTCGATTAGTTGTGACCATTTTTCCGGTTCTGCTAATCCTTTTTCTCTGAATATTTCCTGTACTTCCGGGCCTAAACCGTTGAGTTGCAGAGATTTGCAGGGGCGGTTTTCGCCTTCTAATGCGGCGATTTCTCTGGGTTTTTCCCAACTCAGGAGGATTAAACAACTGTTGTGGGATGATTCTGCTATTTGTTTGAAGAATGCGCCGTAATTTTCATAGCCTGGTTGGTAAGTTCCTGCGAGTTGTTGGCTGCTGAAGATGGTTTGGATATCATCGAGGATGATGAGACAGCGGTGCGATCGTAGATAGTTGATTACCCCCCCCCACCCCCCCTTGCTAAGGGGG
>NZ_JADEXD010000169.1 GCF_015207285.1 Tychonema sp. LEGE 07203
TACTACCAGTAACTGTGACATTGGCTGAGGTGACATCAATGGTTTCTACAACTGAGTTGTCGGAAACTTTCTTGATGACAATATTGCCAGTGCCTTTTTGAACTGCTTCGCTTAAGGTGACGACTAAATTAGCACCCACAGCCACATCCGTGGCGTTGTCGGCGGGGGTGAAAGTGGCGGCTGTGGGTGGTGTTGTGTCCGGTGTTTGATCTTCATAGGCACCGATATCAACTATACTATTTATGATTCGGTTGTAACCTGTCCCGCGCTGATCTAAGGTTAAACCACTGGCGTTAGCGTTAATACCAGCATCAATGGCGGGGCTACCGGCTTGCAAAGAATGGGTTTGAGTAAGCCCACCATTGTTAGCTAGGGCATTTAATAGAGGATTGATGGGAGTTCCACTTGTTCCAACTTTGGTACTCGTTGTAAAGCCGGTGCTCCCTGTATTATTACCAATTAAGTTGCCACCACCGTCACTAAATGCACCAGTGCTAGACACATCAGGGTTTTTAGTGGTAGGAGAACTGTCAGTATTTCCCGCAATGATGGTATTTCTGACTGTCGTTGTACTCCCACCTACATTGAAAACTCCACCACCGTTCCCTGTGTTGTTGGCATCACTATCAGCCGTATTATTAGTAATTGTTGAGTTGATAATAGTTGTATTGCCTGAGCTATAGGTGATGATAGCTCCCCCATCATTCTGGGCGGTATTGGCAGAAAATGTTGAATTTCTGATGTTGGCTGTGCCACCACTAATAGTAATAGCTGCACCGCTTGCTTGCGCTGAATTAGCTGTAAAAGTGCTGTTGTTAATAGTTAATTGTCCGCCTTGACTAAAAATTGCACCTCCATCAGATAAACCTTGATTGTTGCTAAAGGTACTATTATTTATTGTTGCTATAGCACCGCTATTAAGGTAGAGTCCCCCGGCGGAAGTGCCTGCTGAAGTTAGACCATTACTAACAGTAAGATTATCCAGGGTTAAGTTACCGCTGGAGTTAACATTGAAGATGCGGAAACTGGGGGCTGCTCCGCTGCGTGTAATTGTGGCTGCATTGCCGATAATGCTTAATGTGCCACCAGTGCTGGTAGCTAAAATTACCGGTAAACCATTACTGCCTCCGGTTGTGTTGTTGAGAGCTGTTAGGGTGTAGGTACTGCCAGAAGCTAGGTTAATGGTATCGTTTGCTAGGGTACTATTTGCTTGGTTAATTGCCCAAAGTAATCCTCCTGTCGTGCCGGAACCGATATTTGAGACATCTCCTGGAAGAACGGTATAGGTAGCTAATACGCCACTGTAAGCTGATAGGGCTGCGGGTTGGAATGGTAGCAAAGCAGCAATTTTGCCGATTTGTATGTCTAAGTTCCAGTTTCCTCCTAGTCTGATGTTCCCTATTTTTGTGCTAGAAGCAGCGACATTCGATCGGGTGATTTCGGCAATGCGATGAATGAAAGCAAGTCCGATCGCGCCTGCTGCAACATTGCAACCATATAAAAGGAAATCAGCATTTGAAGAGAGAGCCTTTCGCCACTGTTGCAAATGTTCGCGGGTTTTTTCTAACAGCTCTTTATTAAAGATATCTGTACCCAGATTTAGCGTACCGGAACTACCGTGAGAAACTATGTGAACTGCCGCAATATCACTTTCCCCCGCCAGTGCTTGGGTAATTTGTTCAATCCCACTACGCTTGTCATTTAAAATGACAATTTGAGCTGGATCGATGCCTTGGATCAGGCTTTGATAATCTTGTACAGAAGAGTCAACGAAAATAATTTGCTTGTTCGCGGTTGGTACGTTCATAATTGCGGAAATCCTTTATATCTATTGTTTACATACAAGTCCGGCAGGGGTTGAATCCCCGCATCAAAGCTTAAGTCCTCGCTATGAAGACTGAAGAATTTATTAGTCTTATTGCTTCAAATTAGCGCCCGTTTTTGTTCAGGGGAAATGAACACGGAAAACTCATTGTCTTCGCTCGCGGTTGACAGCATTCGCTCAGCTAAACTCCCAACACGGGAAGTCATAGCGCTGTGAAACCGGGGATTTTGTCGTAGTAGTGCAGCCAGCAAAGTAGACCCTGAGCGGGGAAGTCCTGATATGAAGTGGGCTTTCACTGGCTTTGTGGGGGAATGGGTTTCTCCTACATTAGATGCCATCTAAATGTATCATACTAAAGACATATCTTTTATAGCATATTTTTATTTATACTCCGCAACACAACTCTGCTGGTTTACGATATCTTTACAATCTAGACATCGCGGGTTTACTTTCCCTGTCTCTATGATTGCTTCGGGCTCCTGCCTCTGTAAAGTCGGAAAAGTCGGATCTTAAAGTCGGAAAAGTAGGATCTTTGCCATGAGGACATAATTTAGAGAGCCCTCAGAGTCTGTGGGTATGAGTGTGTATTTTTTTGATCGGAATTTTATTGGCTGTTTTGCCAGACAGCATTAAGGTTGACGATATCTTTACAATCTAGACATCGCCGTTGTTAATTATTGGGAATTTTTAACCGCTGATGCGGGCGGATATACGCGGATGGACGGGGATAAATAATGATTAAATTGCTCAGTTAATTATTAGGGAATTTTTAACCGCTGATGCGGGCGGATGGACGCGGATGGACGCGGATAAATTTTGATTGGGATGTACGCAGAGGGTGTGAGAGAATGTATTTAAGCGGGATTTGATGTTAATCAACAATCGCCCAATCTAGGCAAGTTTTTGTTAAGTCTGTTCGAGCTAAATTTGCACCTCTTAAATCCGCACCGTTTAAGTTAGCATTGCTTAAATCTGCACCTCTCAAATCTGCACTTCTGAGATTGGCATCAGATAAATTTGCTTCTGATAAATTCGCCCTCACAAGTTGCGATTTACTCAGATTGCTGCCGCTCAAGTTTGCGGATTGCATTTGTGCATTCATTAAGTTTGCTTTGCTTAAATTAGTGCGGCCCAGGTTAGCTAAATTTAATTTAGCATAACTCAAATCAATGTTTTCCAAGCAAAGTTCGCTCAATTGGGCGCATCGCAAGTTAGCATTAATAAAAAATCTGTCTCCAACCGCATAACGGCTGAGCAATTCGTCAACTTGCAGCCGAATTAAAATTGGTTCGCAAGTATTTTGGTAGCACCACGATGTCTGCAGCAAACTTGCGGCGGTTTGAATTGCTACTTTGTCGCATTTAGGGAGTACCAAACTATTGCACCCGTCCCACTCGCCCTCGAGCATGAATGCCATGTCGGAAGCTGCTGCAATTGAGTCGCACAGCAATACGGTTTCTGGTTTGGATTGCAGCCAGTTGATTAAGGCGATCGATCTCTGGTTTTTCATTTTTGATTCGGGGTTTGTCGGTCTTTTTTAATTATAGTAGACCTCTCCCCGCGCTGCTGTGAGGGAGATTGTGAACTGTTGCTACTGCGGTACTTTTTATAGCAATTAGTAATTCTGAGCCACAATCTCAATCAACCCGCCCCGCGACTGGGGCGGGCTGGGTTCTCCCCCATTTTCAGGCCCTCAGCAGAGCTTTAGAGGCTGATTGGCCTGCGATTTTCAGTTGCCGCCTCAATTGCAGGTTCAGCAGCACTAAGACAGTCCACTGGCCGAGCACGGAGAGCAAAGCGCTATGTGCTGGCGTACTGCCCAATGCCCACCAAGATCCAAAGGGGGGAAATGTTGAAAAGATCCAAATCAAAGGAGCTTTTTCTGGGGGAAGGGAAAGCATAGATAAAATGATTGGGGGCAAAACGATCGCGCCTCCGACTGTACAAACCGCCCAAACTGCCTGGTTTCTGATTTTTGCAAACAGGAATAACTGGGTAGCGGTGGCGTAAATCGCGATTAGATTCAGGCAAACAATCATGCCGAACCAGCCGTTGTTTTCCCTTAGCAGCAAAGGTGTTAAAATTAGGAGCGAGATGAGGAAATTAAGGCCGATCGCAATTATAGCGGGACTTTTTTCGCTCCAAATTAAATCGAGGATGGGGTAACGCCGCCACAGTTTATGACTGCTGGGAACGATTTGTTGGCGATACCTTGCCCAATCGTACAAAGGTTGCCTTTCTGGGGTTAAAGCAGCTATTAAAGCTACAAAAACCAGCAAGTTTAGGAGCAGTACAAAGACCGTATTGTCCGATACGCCTCGGGATTGGAGCGCAAATCCTAAAATTATTGGCTGACAGGAGAACACGAGCAAGTAACTTTGGCGCTTGCTCAAAACTGTGATGCTGGGGTTGGGAAAGCGTCGCTGCCATCCCTGCCACATCCAATAGGTTAAAACCCCGCAGATAGACAGAGATAAAATTGTACACAATGCAAAGCTGTTGCCGACCGGCAAATTAAACCATTTTACATCTTCGCAATTTTTAATTAACCAGTGCAAGTTTGAATTGCGGAATTCTATCGCTCCATTGACTGAGTATTTCAAAACGGCAGCCGGAGACAAAAATGTTATTAAGTCACCAGCGTTGCGTTGCGACGGCATATTAAAAGCTATGGTAGTAAAAATTAAAACCGCAGCGCTGGCCAACCAAGGTTGAAACCCTCCCAACCAACTGGTTGTTAAGCCGAATAGCATCGCACTGCTGTATAAGAAAGCACAGCTAGCTGCGATCGCCCCGTAGAAACATAAAATCTGATGCAGGGGTATTTGAGCTGTTAATCCGCTGTACAAGTGCAGGGGTACGGCCAGAATTGCTGCTAGGTAAAGTAAAATTGGAACGCCGAGAATTTTGCCCAGAAAAATGGTTTTGGCAGATTGGGGGCTGAGGCGAATAAAGTTGAGCGTACCCCGGCGTTCTTCTTTATCGAGATCGCTCACTAGCAGATAAGTGCCGGCTACTAAAAGTGCGATCGCGCTAAATATACTCAGATAAACAAACAGTTCCAGCCACCAATACTGCCAGTTAATCTGAAAGTTGCCGGCAGCATCTCTGAGGCATATTGGATTATTGGCATCCAAGATCGAGCAAAATTTGTTGTAGGTGGGGTTATGGTACTCACCGGCCGGAGGGGGAACTGGTATCTGGGCGCGGTAAGTCCAGAACAGCAGCAGTTGAGCGCAGATAGATAAGAGGCTGGCAATGGCAATATTGCCGATTTTCAGCCGGCCTTTGATTTCGCGAAATAACTGGGGATTCGAGTTACCGATTTGGTCTAGTATGTTGAGAATCATAGGTAATTGTTTTGAGTTGTGATTGAAAAAGTCGCCCTAAACTGTCAACTCTCAAGATGCTTGCTGGTGTCCCATTTTCAGGAAAATGGTTTCTAAATTTTCTTGAGTGCAGTGGAATTCTGTTAGGGGAATGTTGGCAATAACGAGAGATCGCAATAAATTTGCTGCATCTTCCCGGCTTCCTGAAAAATGAACGCAAACCTGCTGAGTTTCGGGCAAGATTTCCCAATTTTCTACCCAAGGAAAGTTTTTTAGTTCCGATGTCAGCGCTGCTAAATCCCCCAAGGTTGAGAGGAAAATTTGCTGTTTTCCGAGGCGCTTGTAAAGTTCTTGTAAAGGGGCGCTTTCGACAAGATAACCTAATTCCATAATTCCTACCCAAGTGCAAAGTTCGGCTAAATCGCTGAGAACGTGGGATGATATGACTACGGTCATCCCGGCTTGTTGCAAGGTTTTGATAATTTCGCGGAATTGCGATCGCGCGATCGGATCTAAACCGGAAACTGGTTCGTCTAACAACAGCAACAGAGGTTGGTGGATAATAGTTCTACCCAAACTCAAGCGCTGTTTCATTCCCCGCGAAAGAGTAGAAGTTAAGCTGTTACGTTTGTTGGTTAATTGCACGAGTTCTAAAACTGCACCGATGCGTTCTCGGCGCTGTGGCTGCCGCAGATTGTACAGTCGGGCAAAGTAATCTAAATAATCCCAAACAGTCAAGTCGCCGTACAGGGGAAAGTCGTCGGGAAGAAAGCCGATGCGCTGTTTTAGGGTGGGTTCAGATCGATCGCGCAGCAAGCGATGCCCGTTGATATAAATCTCCCCTGTTGTCGGTTCTTCGGCGGCGGCCAACATTCGCAGCAAGGTAGTTTTACCGGCACCGTTGGGGCCGATGAGCCCGCAGATTTCGCCGGCTGCGACTTGCAAGTCGATGTCATTAACGGCAATATGGCGATCGAATTGTTTGGTGAGCCCGCGAGTGTCTATTGCTAATTCTTTTGCCATATTTTAAAGGCGATTGAAATTTGCTGCGGTTGATGGCTAGTTCCAAAGCTTGCAACTAGCTTAACCTTTCGATCCAACAGTTGTCATCAGTATTTCGGAAAATAAATTGTTAAGTATTAAAAAGATTTTGAGTTTTGGTAAGGTTGGGAAAAAGGTAATTAACAATTGGTAAAGTTAGAGCGTGATTTTTTGATCGCTTGGGAAACCGCAGATCGAGGCAGATTAACACAGATACACGCAGATGTTTTTCAAGATGTGAGAGGGTAAGATTTTAGAAAAATTATCTACAGGTTTGCGATTAGAGAACAGATAATGTTAATTCCGGTGGCACTCATACATAATGTTAACTGTTAACTGTTAACTGTTAACTGTTAACTGTTAACTGTTAACAGTGAATTTACTATTCCGATGAAGAGAGGATTTGAAATAACGCATTTACAGCAGCCCCATATCCTTGAAGCAACGGCGCGTTAACTCGATTCTAGCTGCTGCATCGTTTGTACTGCGAATGTCAATGTTTGTGGCAAAAAAGTAAGCATTTTTATTCTGCTCTAAATAACCGACATACCAGCCGAGTTGAGCCTTTGTTTGTTCTCCAAAGCCAGCCCAGCCTGTTTTTGCCCGGATTGTGTAATCGGGAGTTTGTTCGACAATCATGATGTCTTTAACTATAGAGAGCGATCGCTCGGAAAAGGGTAAGTCGTTTTTGTGGAGACGGCGCAAGAATTGAATTTGCTGGTTGGGCGTGATTCGCAGTTCTCCCTCTAACCAAAATTTATCAATATCCTCTTTTTTTCCAATATTTTGGTTGCCGTAACCGGCTTTGGCTACCCATTTTTGCATTTGTTCGTGTCCGACTCGGCGCGCGAGAACTTGGTAAAACCAGACGGCGGAAAGTTTGATGGCTTCTCTCATGTTCAAGTCTCGATTCCAGGCGGGAATTTGCCTTTGAATTCCATCCCAAGTGAGAATTGCAAGTTCATTGGAAATTGCGCCTGTTTCTAAGGAAATGAGGGAGTTGAGAATTTTAAATGTAGATGCGGGTAAAAAAGCTGTGCTGTTGCGCTGCGGGTTGTGTTGGTAAAGCCGATCGCTATTCAAGTCATAAATGGCGATCGCCCCTTCAACCCCTAATTCTTGAAAGTGCCGTCCAAAATTGGTTGTTTGAGCAACATCTCCTTGTCGGTGCGGAGATTCCTGCGCTGGAGTTGGTGCGGTTAAAGCCGATTGGGATGGCTGAATTAAAACAGTAGTAATGCAGCCTAATACGATTAAAATCAGAGCCAGCTCGCGAAATATTCTGTTCATAAATTTTGATGTGTCATATCAAATCCTCTCTTCATCGGAATAGTAAATTCAGGCGTTGACTGTTGACTGTTGACTGTTAACGGTTGACTGTTAACGGTTAACGGTTAACAGTTAACATCATGAGGAGTGCAACCGGAATTGATATCAGGTGCGCCAGACTTAGGCTGTGTACGAAACAATTAGATTTTTGGCTTGACGCACCCTACAATATATGCGATCGTTGTGTAAGTTATCAACTACAAAACTGCCATAATAGTTAAGGCGACTAAACAGCTTAACTGAATTGCTAAACTCACAATCCGAAATTTGGGATCGAGGCCGGCAATGTGAATTATTGAGTGTATCAACCGAAAGACGATGTAGGTTACAATCAGCGCGTCTACGGCTGCTCCTGAAACACTCCTAACTGTTAGCAGAAAAACAACTCCCAAATACAAAGGCAGGTTTTCTACCAAGTTGGATTGTACTCGAAATAGTCGCCAGAGCAAGCTTTCATCGTTTTGTGTGCCGAAATCTTTGGGAGATCCGCCTGCAGATAGATGCCGAATCCTGACGGTTAGCAGCATGACAACAACTGCGATCGTCCACAGGATGAAAATTGCTAAACCCCAGAGTGGGAAGGTCATATTTGTTTGTTCAATTTGGATCATTTTTTTACCTAGCGAAACTGCTACTAACACTTTAGAAAATTTACCAATTAGGAATATAGAAGAAAGTTGCGAAATTTTAGTAGATTATTGCCTTCGATGTTGCAGGAGTTGTTTAGGAGTCACCCCAATCATGCGCTTAAAATATCGAGTCAAATGACTTTGATCGCAAAAGCCTGCCGTGGATGCAACTTCTGCGATACTAAGTTCGCTATACTCCAACAAATACTTGGCTTTTTTAATCCGACGCTGCAAAATGTACTGATGCGGTGTGATGCCGAGACTGTTTTTAAACAAACGTAAAAAGTGATAGGGACTGATTTGGGCGATCGCCGCAAGCTCAATTAACTTTACTTCTCGATCGAGATGTTCTGCGATATATTCTGTTACCTGTTGCAGCTTTGCTTTGGATAATCCACCCGCATAGTTTCTGGGATGCAGGGGCGCGGTGCAATATTTTCGTAACAGGTGAATCGCCAATGTGGTTTTGAGACTGTCAACGAACAAACAACCTCCAATTTTGCCAAATTCTAATTCGTCTCTCAAGGCGCAGATAATACCTTGGATCGGAGGATCTTGTTCAGTCATATAATGAGGGATGAGTTCAATGCGATCGGGATCGACCAAATCTTGACCGACTTGTTTTAGCAGTGCTGGATCGATCGCCACAATTGTAAACTGAGATAAAATATTCCAGTTACAGCGCTGGGAAACACCGGCCGGAATAATCGCAATGTCTCCCTCATTCCGCGCTTCTGTTTTCAACTTTCCATCCAACCAGCGATCGCCCGATCGCGATTTTGATGTGTAAAAAGGCGGACAATGAGCAATAACGTGCCAAGTAGCTTGATGTTCGGGAGTGTCAAACTTGGGCTGTTGGTGCAGTTCAAAATGGATATTTCCCCATCCAGAACTTTTCAGCAAAGCAGGCTGAGGTAGCAGAAAATCTGATGTCGGTTCTCGGCTAAAATCAATTAACTTGACCTGCTTTTGCTCTTGTATTCTCATCTTTCGCTAAAAAAACTAAATCTAAAATCTACAATCTACAATCGACTGAGGGGCGCACCATTGTATCGAGCAAATGTTCGATCGCACCCGGTAGATTTTCGCACAAACCAGTGTGTACCCTCGATGTTTGAACGATCGTGCTGCGGGGCGCTACGAGCCAGTGAAAGCGCTCTCTGTGGGGAAGTTGACCGATCGCGCCAGATTCCGGGCCGCCCGCACAAATGACGGGAATCACTGCTAAGTGGTTGCGAATCAGTTCCATATCTAAGGTTGAGTCGATCGCCCTCAAGCGCTCTTCGTCAATTTCGATCCGGGCTTCGAGAAATTTTTTGGTACCGCAAGAAACGATCGCCCCGACGTTGATAAATTCTTCGCGATCGACCTTGGGAACGACGCGGATAATGGCATAATCATACAGCAATCGAGCGGGCACTAATCGCTTCCTCCAAAAAAATATGTGTTGATTCTAGCCGGTTTAGCAGGTACTCAATATAAGCATCGCGATGCTGGTTGCTGTCGGCGAAAGGCGAATTTCCCACCAGCCAAACATCGGGAATCAGTTGAACGATGTTGCGAATAATTTCTGGGGTTAGCATCTGAGTCATCTTGAAGTTTGCCGCTTCCAGATTGCTCGCAAAACGCAGCAAAACGTGGTCTTTGATTGCGGGAAAACGATCGCGACTGCGGGAGAGATAATCTTTCCAAGTGTGGTGGAAATACATCGCCGCACCGTGGTCGATCAGCCACAGCCGGCGGTGCCATACCAGCATATTTGCATTGCGCGGCGTGCGATCGATATTGGTGACAAAAGCATCGAACCAGACAATTTCCGAGGCCAGATCCGCCTCAGATTTGCCCGCTACGGGGTCAAAGGTGATGGAACCGGGAAGATAGTCGAGGGCGAGGTTGAGGCCTGCACTGGCGCGAATTAAATCTTGAATTTCCGGGTCTGGTTCAGTGCGGGCGAGTTCGGGATCGAGTTCCACAAACACGAGTTCGGGGATTGGTAGCCCGATCGCGCGCGCAATTTCCCCGGCTACTAACTCCGCGATTAAAGATTTTGCTCCCTGACCGGCACCGCGAAATTTGAGCACGTACATACCGTCATCGTCTGCTTCGACGATCGCCGGTAGCGAGCCTCCCTCGCGCAAAGGAGTGACATATCTGGTAGCATTGACTGTTCGCAAGCTGGGACTCATTCTATTTTCGATTTTAGATTTGGGATTGAAGAATTGGACGGGACTAGATTGCTTGTGTAAAATTATGATTGAGTCAACCGCAGATGTCATACCAATTTCACAAAGTAGCGCTAGATATTACCCCCCCAACCCCCCCGCGATTTCGGGGGGGGCTAAGAGTTCATCTCTAGCACATATGAAAGAAAAATGGTATCAGGTAGATTGACGCAAATCAACGCAGATACATTTTTATTTAAATAGTATAACTTGATAGCAATTGTAATATAATTATGTACAAATTTGCGGCGGCTTCTGAGGATGAATTAGTTGTGTTTGGTGCGGCAAAACCGGGATACGGCGATGCAGAAGTTGCTCGGTGGATTGATTTTATGCGCCGACAGAAGATCGATCGAGTTTGTTGTTTGCTTGCTGAGACTCAACTCGTCCGCTATGGTGATTTGCTGGGAAGCTATCGAAATGTTTTTGGGGGCGATCGCGTTTGCTGGGCTCCAATCGCCGATTTTGAATTTGCCAGTCGCTACATTTTAATCGATCGCATTTTACCGTTTTTGGCCTCTGCAGATAGCGCGGGCGATCGGGTTGTAGTTCACTGTGCCGGTGGAATCGGGCGCACAGGACAAGTCTTGGCTGCTTGGTTGGTTAGCGGGCGGGGATTTTCTAACCAAAAGGCGATCGCGGCTGTCAAAAAAACTGGCAGAAATCCCTATGAAGCTGCGATCGCTGCTTTTTTGAAAGGTCGAAATATGTGGAAAGTTGCCGCAGAACTTGATGCTTTGTTAGATGATTGCCGCCGTGCTTTTGGGAAGTAACATACCCCCTTTGCGATCGGGCGGTTGAAACCGCGTCTGTACAAACTTTCGTCGGCTCCAAGGCCGACTGGTTCGTAAAGAATATCCAAAATCCGGATTTGGTATGATATCGTTTCCGGTTGTATCGGAATTATTTAACCGGCGCTAGAACACAGAGAACACAGAGATATCTCAGAGAACTGAATACAGGACGATGAAGAGAGGAATTGATATGAGATCGTGTCCGATCGACTGACAGAGATTAAATTCCGGGCGAGTTTTTGGGTGAGGGGAACTCCTAGGATCTGACGGGGTAATTGATGGGAAATGATATTACGGGCGACTTGCTGGAGATCGGATCAAAGGTGCGCGGCTATTTGACAGTCGATTTTTTTGAGAAATCTTTGAGGGCGACGCATCCTCCTGCTGGGATGGTGCAGCCGATCGAATTGCGTTTAACTACAGTTAGCTTCGTAGATAATCTGCCGTGTCTTTCCAGATTTGAGGTCTTGAAAGCGCCAAACACCAGCATAGCCAGAATTTTGGAACTCTGGATGGGTTTTGATCCGGCTTTCAAATATGGGTTTTTTAGCTGCAATTTGATTCGGCTGAAGCTGGAAATTTCCCGACGGTTCAATCCAGTATAGCTTCTTGTTAGCATCCACTAGAATGCGATCGCCCGCAATCGCAACGACTTCAGAATCGATCGGCTTAGCCCACCGCTGCAGGGTGTTGTTTCTAGCATCTATTTCTACCACTTTATCGGGAATTAAATAACCTTTTGTCTCAACATTTGGCAGGGATGTCACGCGAGCGATCGCAGCCTCTCCACAAGGATGATAACTAACTTTAATCACGCGCGGGTCTTGTTTCTGTTTCTCGTCCACCATAAAACTGAATTCTGCTGCTGGTGACGGTAAAGCAGATGTTGTTGAATAAGTAGTTAAAGAAGCAACTGCAATGCCAGTCAAAACAACAAAACTGCGAAGTATCAAAGAATGGCGCATAACAACTTTTTTTGAATTTTTAGTTAACAAATGACTAATGACTATTTACCAATGACTATTTACCAATGACTAATGACTATTGACTATTTACCAATGACTAATGACTAATGACTATTGACTATTGACTATTGACTAATGACTGCTCAATTGAGCCACCACGGCTTCGGTGAAGGGAACCGGCGCATCAAGCTGCAACCAGTGGCTGGTTTCGGGTACGACGGCGGTGGCAATTTCGGGGCGGAGTATGTGGAGGCTGAAGGGCCACGAGTTGGCGGGTGCGAGCACTGCTGCGATTCGCGCGCCCGGAGTTGCTAAGTAGCGATCGATAGCACCGACGGCGCTGTAAGCAAACATACCTTTGTACATACCGATCAGCCGATCGCGCGGGGTGGATGCGAGGCGCGCGATCGTAGTCTCGCGCGTCGCAGCCGTGCCGCCTTCGAGGGCTTGGGCGAACTTTTCCTCTGCCGCAGCCCGGTAGCCGTCGCCCGCCAGCGCTGCGAGGAAAGGAACCATCTGTTCCTCGTACATTCCCGGCGGCAGGTAGTTAAAGTCACCGGGCGGATCTGCGAGAATGACGCGCGTCACCCGCGTTGGGGCGGAGGCGGCGGTGGCGAGAACGACCAGGGCCCCGAAACTGTGCCCGACAAGGGCTACTTGCGGGATGTTCAGCGCGTCGAGGACGGCGATGATGTCGGCGGCGCAGGAGTCGGGGCTGTAGTCGCCGTCTGCGGGCGGATCGGATGCGCCGTGGCCCCGGAGGTCGATCGCCAGAATGCGCTGGTTTTGACCGAGATTTGCTCGCATTCTGGCGATCGTCTCGTCCCAGACTCCGATGTCGTAGGCCATACCGTGTACTAACAGGACGGGGACGGCTTGTGGTTCTTCGCCACTTACCCCGCCCGTGTCGGTGAGATTGAGTCGCCCCGCAGGGCCCGCGACAGTTGTAAGGTGCATAAAATGCCTCGACTTCTACAAGTACACAACAATGTTTTATTCTTCAACAATTTTGACTTCATATTGGGCCCCCCAACATTCATATATAGACTTTC
>NZ_JADEXD010000335.1 GCF_015207285.1 Tychonema sp. LEGE 07203
CCCACATTCCGCACCCCAACTGTCACATGGGGTGTGGGTGGACTGAATCTACCCCAACAATGGTGATAACTGCAAGATATATTCAGTATAAATGCTTAAAAAAGTGGCATTCGAGACACGAGTTTACATTTAAGTTGAGCCGTTGGTATAATATCATCTGCTGAGACATCTCCAAACCTGAGTGGCCGTCACCATCACAAAAAAAAGTATCCATATCCGTGAATAAAAACTTAAAATTACACGCAGGAATACACAGACACAGCAATACATTAGAACTCAGTCGCCGTCGCCCGAAAAATACTATTCAATCAACAAGTAATGCTCTTACCCTGACCAGAAATATGTCAACTCAATAAATAATAACTCCGACAAGCATCCGGGAAAAACTTCAGAATGGATAATCGCTCAATAGTCAAGTTAGAGATAGTTTGCACTGATTTAAAAGTTAATAAATGAACCGATTGGAAACATTGAAATATCCATCGCAACGTCGGTCGATTAGTTTGCTGACCTAATTGATTTTTCAAAAAAGCTTCCTCCTGTTTAAGGCGGGAACGTAAATCTCTTTGTGCTAAGGTATAAACTAACAGACATAAGCCCATAATTAAAGCGAGAGATTCAATTCTTTCACTTGATTTAATAAACACACTATCAGTAAAAAACAAGGGATCTTTGAGAAAACTAAACCCTCTTTCGGCACATTGTTGCTGTTTATATGTCTCGAGGATTTTGTCGGGAGATAACTCATTGTCATCGAGTACATTTGTCGCCAGAACAAACCTTCCAGATTTTTGAATCTCTCCGGCTATTACACCAGAATCTACTTCTAAGTCAGCTTGAACTTTATAGAATTGCTGAGAATTTTTTTGGGGGCCAATTTCGCAGGCTTCAATTTGAGTTAATTGATGGTATTTGAATTTTTTAGAGAGTTGTTCGGCTGCATCTATAGCATCAGGCCCACAAGCAAATTTTTGACTTGATAGTTGCTTGAATTTTTGTTTCGCTTCGGCTTCTGATTTTTTTACTGCTTTTTCGAGCTGACGCAAATCTGCTTCACGACGCAGAGCACTTTCTACCACTAACCATCGTTGCGTGATTCCCCCATAATCGCTACACTGTTGAGACCATCTATATCCTGATATTTTACTTTGTTTAAAATCTGAGTCTGTTAGTTGACTTATTAGTTGTTTAGCTTGTTTAACCGCTAACGGCACTCGACTCAGCCATTTTAAATTCTTGATAATTACCAAGTTTTTTGCTGTATACAAAGCACTATCTGCTACAAATAAGGCATCTAATTTTAGTTGTTTTTTGAAGTCGGATAAAATTTGTCCAAACACCGCTGAATCTACTTGATTGCCGTCAGCTAATTTCAAAAATAACGGTACACCTCCATCTCCACTACAAATCAAATCTAAGATAAATTGTTTTAAGTCAGGTCGGTGGTCTCGAGAGTATCCATAAGTAATATATATTGGCAATGGTACTTCATCAGTATTCATAATTACTTCCCAATTCTCACCCTGATTTTCTGATTCAGCTAGTAACAATACGGAGGGGAGCGAATTTTTATATTCCCCATGCAGGTG
>NZ_JADEXD010000170.1 GCF_015207285.1 Tychonema sp. LEGE 07203
CGACCACATCGACCCAGCAGAATCAGATTTTTTGGGGCGGGCGGGATGCGGGGAATTTGCCATGAGATGCCAGAAACAGGGACAGCGCTGTGATATTCTATCTTGTTTGTATCCCCTTTGGGGGATGTTTCGGACGGGCGATCGAATCTTGGGGCGGCTGCAAAAACCGGATCTGCACCCAGTTTACCGAACTCTCCGGGATGCGTGAAAAATCACCAAAAAACCCACAACCTAAAACTAAATCTTTGTCAAAATTTTACTCTTTGTAACTAAACACAAATATCAAGTGTTTAAAATCACATTCTGCGGTATAATTGTTAAAAGCTCGTAGCATCCTCAACTCCGATCCTGAACTATGAACACAACAGAAAAATCTAAACTCTCCAACGAAAAAACTTTGGAGGCAATGAAGAATTTCTCCGAAACCTACGCCAAGCGCACCGGAACTTACTTTTGTTCCGAACCTTCAGTCACTGCTGTAGTCATAGAAGGACTAGCAAAGCACAAAGACGAACTAGGCGCTCCCCTATGCCCTTGTCGCCATTACGAGGATAAAGAAGCCGAAGTAAAAGCCGCCTACTGGAACTGTCCCTGCATTCCCATGCGCGAGCGCAAAGAGTGTCACTGTATGTTATTTCTGACGCCAGATAACGATTTTGCGGGAACTAATCAGGAAATTGGCATGGATCAGATTCAAGCTGTCAGAGACACTATGTAATCGGTTAAGTAGGCGGTCGTGAGTTGGTAGCAGTTTTGAAAACAAATCGTGATTTTTCCGATTTTGTAAGACTTAGCTATTCACAAAACCGATCGCCCCCTGTTCAAACACGCATCCCAATCGAATGACAGAGGAAATGCCGGTCGAATTTTGGCAAGGTATCGAACAGTTTAACAGCCAAGAATTTTATGCTTGTCACGATACTTTAGAAGCTTTGTGGATGGAAGCGGGCGAGCCGGAAAAAAGGTTTTATCAGGGAATACTGCAAATTGCCGTCGCGCTTTATCACTTAAGCAATCAAAACTGGCGCGGTGCAGTAATCTTGCTGGGAGAAGGCATCAATCGGCTCAGTTATTATCAGCCTAGTTATGCTGAAATTGCTGTGGAAGATTTGCTCGGACAAAGTGCTAAACTATTGAGCACTTTGCAGCAAGCAGGCCCGGAAGCAGTAGCTAATTTTTTACCGTTGTTCGCAGGTACAGAAGTTGCAGGCTTGCAATTGCCGTACATTTTGAAACATCAGGCGCAGGGTTGACACTTCTTCAAACGATCTGCATACATCTGCTTTGCATCTGCGGTTGACTATCAATCCAAGATTTATGCAACAAGTTGATTGACTAAAAGTCACGCCCAGGACTGAAGTCCGAACGATCGAACCGCAGCCAGAGGACGTAAGCCCTCTCGATCGAACTGTAAATCAGCCAAACACCTCGTGAAAATGGCTGTTGTCTTGCTAGGATAATTGGTTGATGCTTTCGGGCTGGTCGATCGACCTGACGAGAATATTTCTGGCCGTTAAGATAAAATACCTAACTAAATCGGGTGTGGTGGATTTAATCTCCATAGAGACAAATCAGGGGTTGGAAAAAGCCCTTCAGCAATTTCACAAATTTTGAGGCTTGCAAGCTATGATGCCCTCCGCTAAACTACTTAATTCGCACATATTCAAAGGATTGTCGCTGCTGTTGCCCCTGACTCTGGCCAGCGCGATTGTCTCTCCCACCTATTCCCAAACCGCGCAGCCCCGAACCCTTTCCGTGCGATCGGACATTCAAGAAGCCGACTCCAAAACCGGCATCGTGACAGCCCGCGGCAACGTCCAAATCAACTATCCAGCCCGCCAAATCCAAGCAACAGCAGCTCAAGCTCAATACTTCAGCCGCGAGCGCCGGATCATCCTCAGCGGCGACGTTTACGTATTGCAGCAGGGCAACAGCCTGCGCGGCGAAACCGTGACATACTTGATCGATGAAGGCAGGTTTATTGCCCTCCCAGACAATCCAGGACAGGTAGAATCAGTTTATCTCGTTGCTCCCGAACAAGATGCAGCAGCTCAAAGTGCGATCGGCCCCACACCGCCCGCCAGTTCAACAGCCCCCAAGTAACAGCCCCCATAGCAGCAAAATTTATCACCAAAAACATCAATTGTTGCATAGCTACTTCGGACAATAATTTTTACCAAAATTCTTGTGGAACAGGCATCCTGCCTGTTCCGGAATCGGAGTTTAAATGCGCGACGCCTGAAAGCTGAGAATAAATGCAAAATTTAGTCTTGAAAAAAGTAAAAACCTGAAGATTGTCAAATATCCACTTGAGGGGCGATCGCACCAGCCAGCAGTCAAAAATAACTTAAATGCCAAGTAAATCCACCTAATTAAACGTAAAATTAGGTATCGCTCACAGGCTGGATCTGTATTGATTCTTCCTTCTTTTAACCCTCCGAGCGAAGCCCTTATAGCCTCCTACCTTCTACCTCCTGCCTGATGACTAATGACTAATGACTAATGACTAACGACTAATGACTAATGACTGATGACTGATGACTAATGACTGCTAAGAGGGCGGGCACGGGGGCACCGCCCCTACCGACTAATGACTAATGACTAATGACTTCTAAGAATTTGCCTCGGCAAGTATGAAAATTGTACTCGAAAATATTCACAAATCCTACGGAAAACGCAATGTAGTTAGTCGCGTAAACCTTTCCGTAGCCCAAGGAGAAATCGTAGGACTGCTCGGCCCCAACGGTGCCGGCAAAACCACAACATTTTACATAGCAACCGGATTAGAAAAACCAAATCAAGGAACTGTTTGGCTCAACGATTTAAATATCACTAAAATGCCGATGCACCAGCGAGCGCATTTGGGAATTGGCTATCTCGCTCAAGAAGCAAGCATTTTTCGCAACATGAGCGTGCGCGACAACATATTATTAGTCCTAGAACAAACTCAAGTGCCGCGTTGGGAATGGAAAGATCGAGTCGATTTCCTGTTGCAAGAATTTCGCTTAGAAAAAATAGCATCCAGTTTGGGAATTCAAATCTCCGGAGGAGAAAGGCGGCGGACTGAACTGGCGAGAGCCTTAGCCGCTGGGCGAGACGGGCCGATGTTTCTATTTTTAGACGAACCGTTTGCCGGCGTAGATCCGATCGCCGTAGACGAAATTCAAACGATAATTGCCAAACTGCGCGATCGGAAAATCGGCATCCTGATCACCGATCACAACGTCCGAGAAACCCTCGAAATTACCGATCGAGCCTACATCATGCGAGACGGCCAAATTTTAGCCTCCGGCGCTGAAGAAGAACTCTACAGCAACCCATTAGTACGCCAGTATTACTTAGGCAACAGCTTCGTGCGGTAGTCTTTTAAAACAGAGATGTTGCACCATTCTCGATCGGCCTTTTATGGGCGGGCTCCCGTGCCCAACCCCTACTCCCCACAAGAAAATTCACTCTTTGACAGAACAGGCATCTTGCGTTCTTGACAATCGTGCAAGATGTGAGTTAAAAACACAGTACAGAATTCGAGAATTGACAATTTAAAATTTAGCTTCAGGAGCCAACAACAAAAACCCCAAACTATGAAAATAGCAATATCCAAATCTTTCAATCCCCTCAACTGGCTGCCAAGAATCTCAGTAATGGACTGGTACATTACCAAAGAACTAATCGGCCCGTTTTTGTTTGGAGTCGGACTCTTTACATCCGTCGCCGTCACAGTTGGAGCCTTATTTGAATTAGTCCGCAGAGTAACAGAATCCGGCCTCCCCTACGGCGCAGCCCTAGAAATTTTTCTGCTGCAAATTCCCTACTTCGTAGTATTGGCCTTCCCAATGTCAATGCTGCTAGCAACCTTAATGGCCTACAGCCGATTGTCCAGCGACAGCGAACTCATCGCCCTCCGCAGTTGCGGAGTCAGCGTTTACCGACTGGTAATGCCCGCAGTAATTATGAGCTTAATTGTTGCCGGCTTAACCTTTGCCTTGCAAGAGTTAGTCGTACCCGCCGCCAGCTACAGAGCAACTGTAACTTTAGACAGAGCCCTGAAGCGAGAAAAACCAACATTTCAAGATAGAAATATTATCTACACAGAATTTCGCAAACCAGAAAAAGGCGGAGAAGAAATCCTATCCCGCTTTTTTTATGCAGAACAATTTGACGGCAAGCAAATGAAAGGTTTAACAATTATAGATCGCTCCACCCCAGGTCTCAATCAAATCGTTTCTTCAGAATCAGCTACCTGGAATTCCTCAGAAAATACCTGGGACTTTTTCAACGGAACCGCTTATATAGTCTCTCCTGACGGCTCGTACCGCAATATAGTTAGGTTTCAACACCAACAGTTACAACTCCCCCGCACGCCCTTAGATTTAGCTGCCAGAGTGCGAGATTTCAAGGAAATGAACATTGCTCAAGCTTTAGAGCGTTTGGAAATCCTGAAAAACAGCGGCGATGCACCGCAAATCCGCAAACTCAAGGTGCGAATTCAAGAAAAATATGCTTTTCCTTTCGTGTGCCTGGTATTTGGTTTAGTCGGAGCAGCTTTGGGAACTCAACCGCGCCGCTCCGGCAGAGGAACGAGTTTTGGGATTAGCGTAGTTGTGATTTTTACTTACTATGTATTTTCTTTCATCACCAGTTCTATGGGCGTGAAAGCTGCTTTGACTCCGATTCTCTCGGCTTGGCTGCCAATCGCCTTTGGCTCTGGAATCGGAGGATTGTTATTGGTGCGAGCAGCCTCTCGGTAATTTATCTCAAATTAGTCAGTAGTCAGTAGTCAGTAGTCAGTAGTCAGTAGTTAGTAGTCAGTAGTTAGTAGTCAGTAGTCAGTAGTCATTAAGCTGTTGCGGCATTTAAATTTGATGTAAAAAACAATAAAAATCTTGTGGGGTGTCCCGCCCGCAGAGAATATGCAATGTTTATTTGCGCGACAGCTTAGTCATCAGTTAGTAGTCATTGGGACTTGGGAATTGGGAATTGGGCCGAAAAGCATTGTTATTTTTCCGATTTTATTTGTGAGTGGCTACCAATAACTAATAACTACTGACTAATAACTAATAACTACTGACTAATAACTAATAACTACTGACTAATAACTACTGACTAAGGACTACTGACTAAGGACTACTGACTACTGACTCCTGACTTTAAGGATTAGCAAAAGTATTGATTTCGCCCCCACCAATGTAGCGTCCCGGAGTCAGCGAGCGAGGTGTAGAAAAAGGTTGCGGTTGAATTTGCTGAGCGCCCTGATTGGTGTTTTGAGGAACAACTCCAAAGTTAGGTTGGCCCGACGAGTTAAGCTGAATCGGTTGCGCTTGTTGATATTGAGAATTCGCTGAATTGGGAGAGAATTCAGGGCTAATTATCTTGCTTTCCCCCCCACTCGGAAAAGGGGATTGACTGACGGGAAGTAGCCGTATCGGCCCCGGTGCAGCCGCAGGAAGTGCAGCGGGTTGAACTTCTGGTGTCAAGCCGGAGCCAGATAAATTAGTTTGGTAGGGATTTTTTGGCATCGCCACAGTTGCAGGCGCAGCATTAATTTCCCGGAGGTTCGGTACTCTGGAATTTAACCCGGCAAATGATTCAGGGGCTGTAGCGGATGGATTTAAGAATTGTTGAGATTCGCCGATAATTGTATTTGTTTGAGCAGCAAGAGAGGGAAGTGCTGCCGGAACATTCACGGGATTTACTCTCTCTGAAGCTGTGGCGGCTGCTGGGAGCAAATTTGCCGAATTTGCCGGAGGCTCGCCCGAAGCCGGTCGATCGAGCAATTGAGCCGAGTTGGCAGTTTTCTCCGTTGCAGTCGCCGCCGAAGTGTTAGTGGCGACGTATTTTTTCATAGCTGCTTGCAACGGACTCAAAGGCAGAGGATTGTTGTTTTGTTGGTCTGAACTAGCACCGCTCGACGGCTGCGATAAACTGCCTGTGGCTGTATCCGCCGACTCAGGAGAGCCGATCGTTTTTATCCCAGAAATCAGCGCCCCGCTGCCAGATAAACTCAAAGCTGATGTGGAGTTTGAACTTGGCAAACTCGAATTTTGCAGGTTATTGTTTGGGACTCCGGCACCGGGATTTGCTAAATTTTGCAAGCTCAAAAGTCTGCTGTTTGCCCGCTGCTTTGGGGCTGAAGATGGCTGCGGATTTTGTAAGCCGCGGGCGCTAATTTCGTTGAATAAACCTTGGCCGTTGACTACTGGAGAATTTAGCAAATTCAAGTCAGAATTAGACTGATTGAACTGATCTATCAGCACCGGTAAGCTGTCGATTTCAGCAGCATTGGCGCTCTCTTCAGCAGACAGCCCCGGCAGCGAACCGGGATTGTTTGAGGCTGCTAATTCTTCGCCATCTATACTCAACCTTTCTGGATGTACGGAGACCTCCCAGATAAATAACCCCCCCGCACAGAGTACGGCTAGCGGAGCCCAAACCGCAGGTTGCGTCCAGTGGCGCAACCGCGCTATCAGATAGCGGACAGATGTAGGGAATCGCTTAAAACTTGACATAGTTTTCCTTGCGTCCGATCGTGCGGACTTAAAACTATTTTTCTTAGTCTACCACATGAATCTTGATGATTTTTGCTCTCCCGGCGCAAGTGCGGGCTGGCATCGAAAGTTGCTGCAGACATATCTGCCACAAGATGCAAACCTCTATCAAGCACTGGTAGAAATATGTCTGGCGTTCGGAAAATAAAGCGGGCTAAGAATGATAAAATCCGACTTGACGCAGTGTATAGCCTTCCAGGCATTTTAGCCGATCGACCTAGAAGCAAAATATCAAAGCAAAATTGGCAATTGCCGGGGAGCAATACGAACAGGAAGGTAGAAAGAAAATTGATGAAAAAAGTAGTAGAAGTATTAGCAAATCGGGAACAACTCATAGAGCGCTCGCTCGCGGTTGTCCTGTCGCAAATCGCAGCAGCCGTAGCAGAACGCGGAATTTGTACGATCGCCTTGGCGGGCGGAAGCACACCAGAACCGCTCTACAGATCGATCGCCAGCCAAGACCTGCCTTGGGACAAAATTCACGTTTTTTGGGGCGACGAACGCTACGTTCCCCCAGAACACCCGGACAGCAATCAAAAAATGGCGCGCCTAGCGTGGCTCGATCGAGTCAACATCCCCGCCAGCAACATCCACCCCATGCCCACAGGCACCGGAGACCCAGCAGCCGACGCGAGCGCCCACCAAACCGAATTGCAGCAGTTCTTCAAAGTATCCGACGGCGAGTTTCCTGCTTTCGACATCATCCTGTTGGGCATAGGAGACGACGCCCACACAGCCTCTCTATTTCCCGGCACACCAGCCTTGCAAGTCCGCGACGCCCTAGTAACTGTCGGCAACAAAGACGGTCAACCCCGCATCACCTTTACAGTCCCCTTAATCAACCGCGCCCGGTGCGTCATCTTCATAGTCGCAGGAGCCAGCAAACAACCCGCCCTAGCTCAAATTTTTGCCCCCGCCGCCGACCCCATGACCTATCCAGCCAGGCTCGTTCAACCAGAAGGCGAACTTTGGTGGCTGCTCGATGCGGCCGCTGGCGAAGCCGTCAAATAGCCCGGAGAGCTTGCACCGTGCCAACACAGCCAGCGGTGTCACTAACTTTATTTTGCCCGTCACCGCCAACGTCGCGGCGCGGACTCAGTTGCTAGTATTAGCTAAGCAATACAAGAATTGTGGCGGTTAAAGTTAAAATTTGACCATATACCCAGTATTTTTATGAGGCTGATTTGAAAATCTGGCCGATAGCAAGGAGAAATCGATGATTGTCTGTCCCAATTGCAATCACCAGAACCCCGACGGGGCCAGCCAGTGCGAGGCTTGTTACACGCCTTTACCCGTTACCGCAAGTTGCTCGAACTGCGGTGCAGCGGTTCAGACAGATGCAGCATTTTGCGGTCAGTGCGGCTTTAACTTGCGTCCGGGTTCCACAGTTCCAGAAGTTGAGATGACTGTACCGTCGGCCTCGACGGTTGAGCCTACAGTGGTATCGCCACCGGTACCGGATTTAGCGCCCACCGCACCCCTGATGGCAAGAGAACCTTTAGTTACGGCAAATAAGGAGCCCGACACCGCACCCCTGACGGCAGCGGAACCTTTTGTCACCCCAAATCTGGGGCCGAACTTGGAAAAAACTCCTCCCGGCATTCCTGCAATTCCAGATCCCCCGCCTTCGCTCTCGGTTCCTGTTACAACTGAATCGGTGGCAACAGCAGCAAATACTTCTGCTCCGGTTGCCACCTCACCGCCGGCGGGTGTGGCTAAAACTCAACTGCAACAGCAGTCGGCGCGTCTGATACACGTTCAGACAAATACGCCGATGGAATTGCCTCACAGTCTGTCTGTGGTTCACATAGGCAAGCCAAATGATTTAGTGCCGCCGGATATTGATGTTTCCGGATTTGCTAATTCTGAGATAGTTTCTCGGGTACACGCAAATCTCCGGGTGGAGGGAGATGCTTGCTACCTAGAAGATGTAGGCAGTTCTAACGGCACTTACGTCAACAATACTCCTCTGCCTAAGGGAAACCGACACCGGTTGCGACCGGGAGACCGCATCTCTTTGGGGAAAGGAGACCTGGTTACGTTTCTATTTCAAATCTCTTAGATCGAGTTTGGATTGGGCGATCGAAAGTCTAAAATCTAAAATCGCATCTTGAGGCGCTCTACCAAAACTCAATGCTGCCAATGTGATTAAGCTGACCTTGCTACATCCACTCCAGTCTATACCCGTCCGCAGTTGGATCTTTGAAGACGAGCAGGTCGTCCGGATCGGACGATCGACCGAAAACCACGTCGTTCTTTTTAGCGCTGTGGTTTCTCGTCGCCACATCGAATTGCGGCGCAGCGGCATAACTTGGGAACTGATCAATTTAGGTACCAACGGCACTTACCTCGATGGTAAGCCGATCGCTAAGGTTCCCATTGCGGACGGTCTGATCGTTCACTTGGCTCGATCGGGCCCGAAAATTCAAATCAATGTCGGCCCCAATCAGTCCTCAGTCCAGTTAGGACAAACCAGCGTCAAGCCAAGGGATGCTAAGGCAATTCACGCTTCCTCGCGGGGAGCGCCCCTGAGCACGCTTCCTGTTGCCGACCAAAAAGAAGTTGGCACTTCCAGGGAAGAGGAGGAGTTGACGGAGGCAGAAAATACTCCAAAATATTCGGAAGAAGAATATTAACATGGCATTTTTTGACTCCGCCGAAAAATCATTACAAACCCCGATACTGCAGAGGGTCGATCGCAAAATTTGAGACGGCGGTTATTGTTCCCAGATTCGTCTGGCGGGTCAAAATCAAAAATCAAAAATCAAAAATCTACCGACGTTTTTCTCTTGTAGGCACTCAGGAGTTTATTTATGACTAGATCGCAACAGATTGTTAAGCGCAGCGAACTGCTCAACCGCCGGACGATCGACCGCAGAACAGCCGAAGAGGTTGGCAGGGTAGACCGGCTTTGGCTCGATGCTGACTCTGGGCGGGCGATCGGCTTTACTTGCAAGTCGGGACTTTTGGGCAGCAAAAAAACTTGGTTCGCTTGGGCGCAAGTTGATACGGTGGGCGAAAATGTTTTTGTAACGATTAACCCGGAACTGCCCCCACTGCACCAGCCGGAACAAGCTGTTTGTCCGATCGGGCTTGAGGTACTCACCGACTCGGGAAATAAAGCAGGTACGGTGGTTGACTACCTATTTGATGTCCAGACCGGTTCTGTTACCAATTACCTGTTTAAATCGAACGGCTGGCGCGGCGTTTTAGACGGGATTTACTTGTTGCCGGTGGGGGCGATTTCGACCATGGGCAGCAAACGGGCGATCGTCTCAGAGGCTGCTGTATCTGAGCCAGTGCAGTACGCCGAGGGACTGCACAAAAAAGTCGGTCTGGTAGCAGAGTTTTTACACGAAGATTTCGACAAAACTCTCCAAAATGTGGCAGGGGTGAGGCGGGGCGCTCAAAATCTGGCGGAAAAACTCCAAGATAAAGCTCTAGAAGTCAGGGATGTAGCTCAAGAAAAAGTAGCGGAGTTGAAGCGACAAAGGCAAGAATCTGCATCGCCCCCGCCGACTCCGGAGCCGCCAGAGTCAGATTTGCTCTGAAGTGCTGCTTTCTTGACGATCGCCGGGCGCTACTGATTGCGGGTCGTATTTTGAGGGCGGCCCGCCCCCGGAAGGTCGATCGGTATTTTCGGTACGGGAGATTGAGGCTTTGGGTGCCAGGAATTCCAGTGCTGCTCAAAGCATTGTATTCTATAGGTATTGAATTAATAAGGCAAATGTTAGCAACTCGAAAAAACCTATGTCGTTTGATACAACCGACTATTATTTTATCTACAAACTCCGGCATAAATAAGTGGTTAACTTTTGTAGAGCGAAGCCGTAGCCCCGTACCGATCGCCCCCTTGAAAATCAATTCTTTTGCGGTTTTATGCCAGAAAATCGATATTGAAGAATACCCGTTTCTGTCTGGCGGCGGAGTGTGAAAACATCAGTGATTACTCTAACTCTGCTACATCCTATCCAGTCAGTCCCCGTTCAGAGGTGGTGTTTTGAATCCGCATCCGTGGTTCGGATCGGTCGATCGAACGACAATGATGTAATTATTTACAGCGCTGTGGTTTCCCGCCACCACGTAGAGTTGTGGAATCACGCCAAGGGCTGGGAAATTATTAATTTTGGTGCTAACGGTACTTATGTAGATGATAGACCGATCGCTCAGGTGTCAGTCACCGACGGCATGACGATTCGCTTGGGCAATTCCGGGCCAAAAATCCGGATTTCCGTAGGCGCTACTTTGGAACCGAATGCAATTACCAGCCCGCCACAGCCCCAATTTATCGCCCGAGAGGACGAAGCTTCAAAAGAAAAATCGACTGCTTGGCCGATCGGTGTAGGAATCATTGAAGACGATGAAGAGGGAGCCCAGACTCACATCGATCTTGACTGATCTGCCGCCCTGCTCGCGGACAAAATCAAACACAGATCGGGGTGCAATTCGATCGTCAAACTAATATCTTGGCAATTAAGCTGATTTTTGCCCGAATATGCCGCTAAATTAATTAACAACTTCTGCTGCATAAGATTGACGAAACTTGCCTAAAACACCAGGGCGAAATTGTAACACGATCGAGCCTAACCTGAGTGTCTTGCCATCAACGAACGTTCTTTCTGATAGAGTTTTAATTCGGGTTTGATGGCGTACACGAGCGCGAAGAACCAGATTAAAAGTAAAAGTGTCAGTAACTCAGGGCTAAAGCCACTGAGCTTGGTAAGAGAAATCTAACAAGCTATGCTGACCAGCCTAAGATTCTTGAAATCTACGTTATTTTAGTCACGACACCAGGCGAATGCGAAGCTAGTTCCCTGCCCTGTCATCTGCAATTAAACAGTCTTAAAGTCACGCTCGACAGTGTTGCAGGTTCAAAAAGCTCTTATAACCTTGGCGAAGCTAACATTACACGCAAGTGGAGGGACACAACAATGTCCATTTTTATTTTCGTACTTGATACAAACAAAAGACCCCTTACCCCTTGTAAGCCGTCAGTGGCTCACAAGTTGTTAACCGCCGGTAAAGCGGCTGTTTTCAGAAGGTTCCCGTTTACCATTATTCTCAAAAAGGCGGTAACAGCAACTATTGAATCAATTAGCCTTAAATTAGATCCAGGTTCTAAAACTACTGGCATCGCATTATTACAAGGCGAAAAAGTAATTTTTGGCGCTGAACTAACTCATCGGGGTCAAGCCATCAAAGCAAGTCTTGATTCCCGTCGCACACTGCGTCGAGGAAGGCGAAACCGTCATACTCGTTACCGCCAAGCAAGGTTTTGAAACCGTACCCGCCAAAAAGGTTGGCTAGCACCATCCTTGCAGCACCGGGTAGAAACCACCCTAACTTGGGTTAACAAATTACGCAGACTTGCACCAATTGGTTTGATTGTTCAAGAACTTGTCAGATTTGACCTACAACAACTAGACAATCCTGAGATTTCCGGCGTTGAGTACCAACAAGGCGAACTACAAGGTTACGAAGTTCGTGAATATCTACTCAACAAATGGAACAGAAAATGTGCTTACTGCGATAGGAAAAATATACCTTTGCAAATTGAGCACATTCACTCGAAAGCCAAAGGTGGAAGCAATCGAATTTCTAATCTCTGCCTTGCTTGCGAAAAGTGTAACCAGAAGAAAGGCACTCAAGATGTTGAGCAATTCTTAGCAGAAAAGCCTGACATCTTGAAGCACATCCTTGCACAAGCAAAACGTCCGCTTAAAGATGCTGCTGCCGTGAATTCGACTCGGTGGGCGTTGTTCTCTCATCTGAAAGAAACGGGGTTGCCCGTTTTGACTGGTTCAGGTGGACTGCTGGGGGGGTGACAAAGATGCCTAAGAGATAGACCGAATCAGGGTTGCAGCCCGCATACCTTGTTGGTAAAAGCGGCGTTTATTTCGAGTTAACTTTATAAACTGTTCCACTTCTTGGGAATATTTTTCGAGATAATTCACCCACTTTTCTGCCGCTCGGCCAACACCAAATGTACTCCGTCTCCGATATCTTTTTTTAGGTTCTTGACGCCGACACACATATTTTTCTACCTGCTTTTTCCTCAGTTCGGTGCCTTCAAATATTGCCGAACTATAGGAGAGTGTCACGAGCAGAATTATGTTAATCAGTCGGTTGCCTTTTAAGCTAGTTCCTTCCAGATCGTAGCCCCCTGTTATTAAACCCACATTCCGCACCCCAACTGTCACATGGGGTGTGGGTGGACTGAATCTACCCCAACAATGGTGATAACTGCAAGATATATTCAGTATAAATGCTTAAAAAAGTGGCATTCGAG
>NZ_JADEXD010000005.1 GCF_015207285.1 Tychonema sp. LEGE 07203
ATAAGAGACAACCCCAGAAGCGGGCGAAATTCCACAAGTTCCCCCCCTTTACAAGGGGGGGCTAGCGGGGGTGCCGATTGGTACGTTGTAGATGCAACCGAAACAGGCGAATTAATTGGACTTGCCGATGTTCCCTACCGCCTCGGAATTGACCCGCGTTCCCCTCTCGAACCTTCCTCCGCCAGCCCAGAAGGCGACCCTTACTGCACACAAGGTTTTACCTACACCTTTGCGATGGAAGCAACCAAGGAACCGCAGCAGCATCAACTGCCGTCTTTCTATCAACAATACGCTCCTTACTACAGTTACGAACTGGCGAGATTGGCCAGCTTTCCGCTAGTTTTCAGCTACCGCCAAATCAGAAGCATGAGACCGGATGAGCCGCGCCCTTCCGACCCCAGAAAGTTCCCGATTTATCCAGGGGATATTTCCATGCAAAACTGGACTTGGGGAAATGACTACCGTCCCGGTTCTGCCCAGGATAATTTAATTTATTCTCGCGCGCAATTGGAGGCTAACGGTCAACTGCAACCGGGCGGTTGGATGGGCGGCTTGCGAACGGAAACTCTGCGCCGCGGCGAAGAAAATGCTAAAGGATTTTTCTACTGGTTGGTAGCAGGAACTACTGACTCGCAGCTAGGAGAAGGAGTGAAAAAGCCTTATCCAAACAATCGTTTTTTGAGCGGTTTGGATGCGCCGATGGGGACTGTTCACGGACTTTCTAAATATCCTTATATGCGGGAAGGCAGGCGGATTGTTGGGCGGCCGACTTGGACACAGCCTCAAGGTTTTACAGTGTGGGAAGTTGATATGTCTCGGACTGATTTTAGGACGGATTTTTACCGCGAGAATTTGTCGGAGGAAGAGTATCGAAATTTGTGGTTGGCTGTCGGCGGTTTGAACGCGCCGGCTTTGGCTGTGGGAATTCAGACTGTTGAGGAGACAAAATCGCGATCGCGCGCCCGGATTTATCCTGATAGTGTGGGTATCGGTCATTACGCGATCGACTTTCACCCCTGCATGACCAACAGCCCGCCAGAAGCGCCGGGAAACACCGAACGCGAAGGCACTCGCAAAGGCCAAGGACAAGCTTATCCGTTCCAAATACCGCTGCGGGCAATGATCCCTCAAAAAATTGATAATATGTTAGTCGCGGGTAAAAGTATTGCTACCAGCCACACAGCGGCCGCGGCTTATCGAGTACATTCTTTTGAATGGTCTGCCGGCGCTGCGGCGGGAGTTACCGCTGCTTTTTCCCTAGAAAATGGGATTTTACCCTATGAATTGGTGGACGAATTGCCCGCCCGCGAGCCGAATTTAGAGGCTTTGCAGTTGCGGTTGCAGCAAGATAAAAACCCGATCGCCTTTCCGGGTACTTCTATCTTCAATAGTTCGTGGCAAAATTGGAAATAATCGCCATCCCCTAGGGTGCGCCATCAGCACCCAGCCCGCGTCTTGATGAATGTCAAGCCTGGTCTACCAATATGATGCGAGTCATGGTGGCGCTGCCGCAAGATACTGTACGGCGGGTCGCATTCGACCCCACCGATATGGTGAAACCTAGACCGCTTGAACTGCAATACTCCGGTAAATCGTTTTAGCCCAAAGGATTTAGCGAAATTATCAAAGAAGAGATTGCCAAAGAGGTAAAAATATGAGTTCATATGTGCTTGGTTTTCAAGACATTGACAAAACAAAACTCACGGTTGTTGGGGGTAAAGGCGCGAACCTGGGGGAACTATCCAAGATTGAAGGAATACCCGTACCTGATGGCTTTTGTATTTCTACGGCCGCCTTTAAAAGAATCGTTGGGGAAACGTCCTCGATTAACGAATTGCTCGATCGGTTATCGCTTCTAAAGGTGGAAGACCGGGATAAAATCCGTGAACTTAGCGGTGAGATTCGCTCTTTCATCGAAGGGATAGCTATTCCTCAAGACATTAATGAAGAGATCGCCCGCCTTCTCTCCAGGCTTGGAGAAAAAAATGCCTGTGCAGTGCGATCGAGCGCAACTGCCGAGGATTTACCGACTGCCTCTTTTGCAGGACAGCAGGATACGTATTTGAACATTATCGGAAAAGAAGCAATCCTAAAACACATCAGCAAGTGCTGGGCATCGCTATTTACCGAGAGAGCAGTTATTTACCGCCTGCAAAACGGTTTCGATCACCGTAAAGTTAATATGTCCGTGGTTGTTCAGAAGATGGTCTTCCCGCAGGTAGCAGGAATTTTGTTTACCGCCGATCCCCTCACTTCTAATCGGAAAGTGTTATCCATTGATGCCAGCTTTGGACTTGGTGAAGCCTTAGTCTCCGGACTGGTTAATGCTGATAACTATAAAGTGTGCAACGGCAAGATTATCGATAAGAAGATATCTACTAAAAAACTGGCTGTTTATGCCCTAAAAGATGGCGGTACAAAAGAACAGGAGATTGAGCCTGAAAGTCAGAATAAGCAAGCGCTGACGGATGAGCAGATTTTGCAGGTCGAGCGCATCGGCAGAAAGATCGAAGAACAATTCGGCTGTCCCCAAGACATTGAATGGTGTTTGGCTGACGATAAATTTTACATTGTCCAGAGTCGTCCGATAACTACTTTATTCCCGATTCCTGAAACGAACGATCGGGAAAACCACGTCTTTGTTTCTGTCGGTCACAACCAAATGATGACCGATGCCATGAAACCATTGGGATTGTCTTTTTTCCTGTTGACGACCCATGCACCCATGTACACTGCTGGTGGAAGGTTGTTTGTTGATGTTACAGCGACGCTAGCTTCACCTGTCGGCAGAGAAACTATATTAAACGTCACATTAGGAAAATCCGATCCGCTCATGAAAGACGCACTTACAACCATCATAAAGCGGGGAGATTTTATAAAATCGTTACCCGACGACGATCGCAGTCCCGGCAAAAGCAGCAAAGGTCGATCGCCTGCAGATTTTCAAACCCTAAACGACTACGATCCGGCGATTGTTGCTGATTTGATTCAACAGAGTCAAACCTCGATCGAAGCGTTAAAACAAACCATCCAAACGAAATCAGGACCGGATCTGTTTGATTTTATCCAGGAAGATATCCAGCAATTAAAGAAGACTAACTTTGATTCACAGAGTTTTGGCGTGCTGATGACTGGTATGAATGCTTCCTCATGGATCAATCAAAAAATGAACGAGTGGTTGGGCGAAAAAAACGCAGCAGACACGCTTTCTCAATCGGCACCCAACAATATCACTTCACAAATGGGTTTGGCGTTATTGGATGTCGCAGATGCGATCCGTCCTTACCCAGAAGTCATCGAATATTTACAACAGGTCAAAGATGACAACTTTCTGGATGAACTGATTCAGTTTGAGGGTGGACAGGAAGCCAGGGACGCAATAATTGCTTTTCTTAACAAATACGGAATGCGATGTGTCGGAGAAATTGATATTACGAGAACTCGTTGGAGCGAAAAACCAACTACACTTGTCCCTTTGATTCTCAGTAACATCAAAAACTTTGAGCCGAATGCCAGCAATCGGAAATTTGAGCAGGGGCGACGGTCAGCTTTGAAAAAAGAACAAGAGTTATTAGATCGACTGAAGCAATTACCGGATGGTGAACAAAAAGCCAAAGAAACAAAACGAACGATCGACCTAATCCGGAATTTCATTGGTTATCGTGAGTATCCAAAATACGGCATCGTGAGTCGCTACTTTGTTTACAAGCAGGCTTTGCTGAAAGAAGCCGAACAACTCGTACAAGCGGGCGTTATTCATGAAAAAGAAGATATTTACTATCTCACTTTTGAAGAATTTCACGAAGCTGTACGCACCAGTAAACTGGATTACCAGATCGTCGTCCAACGTAAAGACGAGTACAAGTTACATGAAAAACTGACTCCCCCGCGTGTGCTCACATCTGACGGTGAAATCATTGCAGGTGAGTACAAACGAGAAAATCTCCCAGCGGGCGCTATTGTCGGTATACCTGTTTCTTGCGGAGTGATAGAAGGACGAGGACGTGTTATCTTAAACATGGAAGATGCCGATCTCGAAGATGGAGATATATTAGTCACCTCCTTTACTGACCCTAGCTGGACACCATTGTTTGTATCCATAAAAGGCTTAGTCACCGAAGTTGGTGGACTGATGACTCATGGAGCAGTTATCGCACGCGAATATGGCTTACCAGCAGTTGTGGGAGTAGAAAATGCTACCAAACTGATAAAAGATGGGCAACGAATTCGCGTACATGGAACAGAAGGGTATGTAGAAATCCTTTGACACTCCTCAGCCTTAAGGCACGAGGATTCTTAAGACATTGTGGCCTTAATATCCCTATTGCTAGGGTTCCCTTGCCTCACCGCGAAAGCTCTTTGAGCGTGGTGATACGCCACCCGGCGATTGCACCTGCTTTAGCACTTTCGGTTCGGGTTATCGAAAGTTGAGAAATATCAGAAAGCAACTTAACTTTGAACGCCAATAAGTATCTTTCAGTAGACAAATAATACCATTTTTCTAAAGATGTGGTATAGATGAAATCTTAGCCCCCCTTAGTAAAGGGGGCTAAGATCTAGCGCTACTTTATTTCATTGGTATAACAACTCACAAATAAGAACCAACAAATAACAAATCTTCTTAGCATATTTCCAGCAACTTGTCATCCATCTTTCGAGAGAAGCGATCGGCCAATACTCGAGCACCATAATATTAATAAATATCAAAACTTAAAACTATTCCCCCTCCCATTCCAACTCCCCAAAGGTAACACTCATGTCAACTGCACAACTAACAAAGCCCAATCCAAATAATGTTTATGCCAAACAGTTACTCAAAACCTTAGTAGCTGTCAAAAAAGGAGACTTTTCAGCTCGGATGCCCATAAACCAGACCGGTATAGCCGGGAAAATTGCTGACGAACTTAACGACATTATCGAACTCAATCAGAGAATGGCAGCCGAACTCGATCGCATCGGCACAGTTGTTGGCAAAGAAGGTCAAATCTCCGAGCGGGCCACCATCGGCAGCGCTGAGGGTTCCTGGGCAGCTAGCGTAAATTCTGTCAACACCCTAATTACAGATTTAGTACAACCAACCTCAGAAACCGCCAGAGTAATTCGGGCCGTAGCAAAAGGAGATTTATCGCAAACCATCCTCTTAGAAATAGAAGACAGACCACTCAAAGGAGAATTCCTCCAAACAGCCCAAATTGTCAACACAATGGTAGACCAGTTGAGTTCCTTTGCCTCGGAAGTAACCAGGGTTGCTAGGGAAGTAGGAAACGAAGGCAAACTAGGCGTGCAAGCAGAAGTGCAGGGGGTAGCAGGAACCTGGAAGGATTTAACAGATTCAGTTAACTCGATGGCCTGCAATTTGACAGCACAAGTCCGCAACATTGCCGAAGTGACAACTGCTGTTGCTAACGGTGACTTATCTAAGAAAATTACAGTACAGGTTAAAGGCGAAATTTTAGAACTGAAAAACACCATTAATGTGATGGTGGATCAACTTAATTCCTTCGCATCAGAAGTAACGCGGGTGGCGAAGGAAGTGGGATCGGAAGGAAAATTAGGCGGTCAAGCAGATGTCCGAGGCGTAGCAGGAACCTGGAAGGATTTAACTGATAGCGTTAACTTCATGGCCGGCAGTTTGACGGCGCAAGTACGGAATATTGCTGCTGTTACAACTGCTGTGGCAAATGGCGATTTATCTAAAAAAATCACTGTTGATGTGAGAGGCGAAATTCTCGAATTAAAAAACACTGTCAACACGATGGTAGACCAGTTAAATTCCTTCGCGTCGGAAGTAACTAGGGTTGCTAGGGAAGTGGGGACAGAAGGCAAATTAGGCGTGCAAGCTGAGGTGAAAGGAGTTGCAGGAACCTGGAAAGATTTAACGGATTCAGTTAACTCGATGGCGGGTAATTTAACGGCGCAGGTGCGGAATATTGCGGAAGTGACAACCGCTGTGGCAAATGGCGATTTATCCAAAAAGATTACTGTTGATGTGAGAGGCGAAATTCTCGAACTGAAAAACACCATGAACGTGATGGTGGATCAGTTGAGTTCCTTCTCATCAGAAGTAACCAGAGTTGCCAGGGAAGTGGGAACCGAAGGTAAATTAGGCGTGCAAGCTTACGTGCGGGGTGTAGGGGGAACTTGGAAAGATTTAACGGATTCTGTTAACTTGATGGCGGGGAATTTGACGGCGCAGGTGCGGAATATTGCGGAAGTGACGAAGGCGGTAGCAAATGGCGATTTGTCTAAGAAAATTACCGTCGATGTTAAAGGCGAAATTCTAGAGTTGAAAGATACTATTAATGTGATGGTGGATCAGCTTAATTCCTTTGCTTCGGAAGTGACGCGGGTGGCGCGGGAGGTGGGAACGGACGGTAAATTGGGCGGTCAAGCTGAGGTGAAAGGAGTTGCGGGAACTTGGAAAGATTTAACCGAGAATGTAAACTCGATGGCGGAGAATTTGACGGCGCAAGTGCGGGGTATTGCTAAAGTTGTGACGGCGGTGGCGAATGGCGATTTGAAGCGCAAATTGATGCTGGAAGCTAAGGGTGAAATTGCGACTCTGGCTGATACGATTAACGAGATGATCGATACGCTGGCGACGTTTTCCGATCAAGTTACTACCGTGGCGCGGGAAGTGGGAATTGAAGGGAAACTGGGGGGTCAAGCGAAGGTTCCTGGGGCGGCAGGAACCTGGCGAGATTTGACGGATAATGTAAATGAATTGGCGGCGAATTTGACTACTCAGTTGCGGGCGATCGCCGAAGTGGCAATTGCTGTTACTAAAGGCGATTTAACGAGGTCAATTTCCGTCGCTACTGAAGGAGAAGTTGCCATTGTTAAGGACAACATTAACCAGATGATCGCCAACCTCCGGGAGACAACGCATAAAAATACTGAGCAAGATTGGCTGAAAACAAATCTGGCTAAGTTCACTCGAATGCTGCAAGGTCAGCGGGATTTAGAAACAGTTTCTAAACTAATTTTATCAGAATTGACACCGCTGGTTTCGGCTCAGCACGGCGTATTCTTTATGATGGAATCTATAGAACACGATCCGTTTCTCAAATTGTTGAGTACCTACGCATACCGGGAACGCAAACATTTAGGCAATAGATTCAGTTTAGGCGAAGGTTTGGTAGGACAGTGTGCCCTGGAAAAAGAACGAATATTGTTGACAGAAGTGCCGGAAAACTACGTTAAAATTAGCTCTGGACTGGGAGAAGCTACGCCGCTGAATATTGTGGTTTTGCCCGTTTTGTTTGAGGGACAAGTGACGGCGGTAATCGAGTTGGCTTCCTTCCGCAGGTTCAGCGAAGTTCATTTGACATTTCTCGACCAACTTACAGAAAGTATCGCCATTGTTTTAAACACAATTGCGGCGAGTATGCGGACGGAAGAGCTGCTGAAACAGTCGCAGTCTCTGGCAGAAGAGTTGCAAACTCAGCAAAAGGAATTAACGGAAACGAACAAGCGTCTAGAACAACAAGCGCAGTCGCTCCGCGCATCTGAGGAATTGTTGAAAAATCAGCAGGAAGAGTTGCAACAAACGAATGAAGAACTAGAAGAACAAGCTGAATTGCTAGCGCTGCAAAATAAGGAGGTTGAGCGGAAAAACCGAGATATCGAACAGGCGAGGGCGTTGCTGGAAGAAAGAGCCGAACAGTTGACTCTAACTTCTAAGTATAAGTCGGAGTTTTTGGCAAATATGTCTCACGAGTTGCGAACTCCGCTGAATTCGCTGTTGATTCTGGCTCGATTGCTTTCTGACAATCCTGATGGCAATTTGACTGTTAAACAAGTTGAATACACGCGCACTATTTACTCGGCGGGAACGGATTTGTTAGGGCTGATTAATGATATATTGGATCTCGCTAAGATTGAATCGGGCACGATGTCAGTGGAAATTGAGCAAGTGTTGTTTGCTGACTTGCGAGATCATTTGGATCGAACTTTCCGCCAAATCGCTCTGGATAAGAAGTTGAGTTATCAAATAGAGCTTGAGGCTGGGTTGCCTAAAGGTATCTATACTGATGCTAAACGGCTGCAACAAGTTTTGAAAAATCTTCTGTCTAATGCTTTTAAGTTTACAGAACGGGGTGAGGTGAAATTGTGTGTCGAAGTGGCGCGGGAAGGGTGGAGTTTAGAGATTGAAACTTTAACGAGTTCTGCTACTGTTTTGGCTTTCTCGGTTAGCGATACGGGGATTGGGATTTCTGCTGAAAAACACAGGGTTATTTTTGAGGCTTTTCAACAAGCTGATGGTAGCACTAGCCGGAAATATGGGGGTACTGGTTTGGGTTTGTCTATTAGTAGAGAAATTGCTAATCTGTTAGGGGGAGAAATTAAGTTGACGAGTCGCGCTGGTGAGGGTAGTAAATTCACGCTTTATCTGCCGCAAACTTACCAAGAATCGGAAATAATGAATGATGGCGAAGTGGGAATGGGCCGGCAAACGGCGCAATTGCCGCCTGCTACTTCTGTGGCGCTTCCTTCGCCGAATTTCAACTTGTCGCCCGCGCCTTATCCGTCGCCTTCAATATCTGATGACCGAGAAAATATTCAGAGTGGCGATCGCATCCTTTTAATTATCGAGGATGATGTCAATTTCGCTCGGATTCTTTTGGATATGGCACGGGAACAGGGTTTTAAAGCTTTGGTTGCTTTGCGGAGCGATATCGGTTTGGCGATGGCGCGAGAGTTCAAGCCAACTGCGATTATGCTGGATTTAAATTTGCCTGTGATGGATGGCTGGACTGTGCTCGATCGCCTGAAGCACGACGCGAGTACGCGCCACATTCCGGTTCATATTGTATCAGTTGAAGAAGGGCGGCAGCGCAGTTTGCAGTTAGGGGCGATCGCCTATTTACAAAAGCCTGTCAGTCATGAGGCATTGAGCAAAGCTTTGACTGATATTAAGGGTTTTGTGGAGAGGCCGGTGAAAAATTTGCTCGTGGTGGAAGACAACGAAACGCAACGTCTTAGCATTGTGGATTTAATCGGCAATCACGATGTTTCAACGACGGCTGTGGGTAGCGGTGCAGAGGCGCTAGAAATTTTGAAGTCGGGGCATTTTGACTGCATCGTGCTCGATTTGGGACTGCCAGATATGACTGGTTTTGAACTGATCGAGCAGATCAAGCAAGAGCCTAGTTTAAAAAATTTGCCGATTATTATTTATACGGGCAAAGAGTTGACGAGAGCCGAGGAAACTCAACTCAAGCGGATGGCGGAAACAATAATTGTTAAAGATGTGCGATCGCCGGAGCGTTTGTTGGATGAAACTGCTTTGTTCTTGCACCGAGTCCAAGCAAATTTGCCGGAACCGAAGCGCCAAATGCTAGAGCAATTGTATCAAACTGATTCGACGCTCGCGGGCAAAAAAGTCTTGATTGTTGACGACGACGTGCGGAATATCTTCGCCCTCACGAGTATGCTGGAGCGCCATTTAATGCAAATTGTGTTTGCTGAAAACGGCAGAGAGGGCATTGCTCAATTGCAAAATACGCCTGATATAAATATTGTGTTGATGGACGTGATGATGCCGGAGATGGACGGTTACGAAACAATGCAAGCAATTCGCAATATACCTCAATTCGCTTCGCTGCCGATGATTGCTCTTACGGCGAAAGCGATGAAGGGCGATCGGGAAAAATGTATTGAAGCTGGAGCGTCTGACTACATTACCAAACCTGTTGATACGGAACAGTTGCTTTCGCTGCTGCGTGTCTGGCTTTATCGATGAAAGAAGTCATTAGTCATTAGTCATTAGTCATTAGTCATTAGTCCTCAGTCATTAGTCCTTAGTCATTAGTCATTAGTCCTTAGTCCTTAGTCCTTAGTCCTTAGTCATTAGTCATTAAGCTGTCGGATATTTAAATTGTATGTCAAAAAACAATTCCCTGTCTTGTGGGGTGTCCCGCCCGCCCTGAATATACAATTTAAATGCGCTACAGCTTAGTCCTCAGTCATTAGTCGTTGTGGACTGTGGGCTGTGGGCTGTGGGCTGTGGGCTGTGGACTGATGACTGATGACTGTTAACTAATAACTAATAACTAATGACTAATAACTAATGACTGAGGACTAATGACTGAGGACTAATGACTAATGACTAATAACTAATGACTAATAAATTGTTAACTAATGACTAATGACTAATTACTAATGACTAATTACTAATGACTAATTACTAATGACTAATAACTAATGCCCGAAACCCATGAACTTGAAACTATTGAAATTCAACTCCTACTAGAGGGGATATTTCGCTATTACGGATTTGATTTTCGCAATTATGCTCTTGCCTCTATCAAGCGGCGCATTTGGAACACTATTCGCTCAGAAGGGCTGACGACTGTCTCTGCACTTCAGGAAAAGGTACTCCACAATCCTGCCTGCCTAGAGCGCTTTCTGTTGGACATTTCTGTGAATGTCACGACGATGTTTCGCGATCCTAGTTTTTACATTAGTTTCAGAAAGAAAGTGGTGCCGATGCTGCGTACTTATCCTTTTATTCGGATTTGGCACGCTGGATGTTCGACGGGAGAAGAAGTCTATTCTATGGCTATTTTGCTGCAAGAAGAAGGGCTTTACGATCGCTGTCGGATTTACGCTACTGATATGAACGAATTAGTGTTAAAAACAGCAAAAGCTGGTATATTTCCCTTGAAACAAATGCAAGAATATACGCAGCTCTACCACCAAGCTGGGGGCAAAAAAGCGTTTTCTGAGTATTACACTGCTGCCTATGAAAATGCTATCTTTGGCTCTTCACTTAAAGATAATATGGTTTTTGCTCACCACAACTTAGCAACGGATACTTCTTTTAATGAATTTAATGTAATTTTGTGCCGCAATGTGCTGATTTATTTTAATTCACAGCTCCAAGAGCGGGTACACAAGCTTTTTTATGAGAGTCTGGGAATGTTTGGGGTTTTAGGATTAGGACATCAGGAGTCTCTGACTTTTACACCTTATGAAAAATACTATGAGGCAGTTGAACGGAGTGACAAACTATACAGAAAAATTAAATAAACATTTTTTTGAGATAGTGGTTGTTGGTACGTCTTTGGGGGGGCTAGATGCTTTGAGCGTGCTGCTGGCAGATTTGCCACACAGCTTTCCTTTGCCTGTGGTTATTGTCCAACACCGCCACAGGAGTTCTTCGAGTAGGCTTACTGATTTTTTACAGCAGCAAAGCTCTCTCCAAATCACGGAGGCAGAAGATAAGGAGCCGATCGCACCTGGCCGGGTTTACTTGGCTCCTGCTGACTATCACTTGCTCGTAGAATTGCCCTGGGATGGGAAGTTGAGCGTTGGTGAAAGCGACTTTACGGGAGGGGAGAGGGCGGCGGTGGAGCCGATGGACAATTCACAATCGCCAATCCTCACTCGTGTTTCTCCTACATTTGCACTATCAACTGAGGCTCCTGTCTGCCACGCGCGGCCCTCTATTGATGTGCTGTTTGAGTCTGCTGCTGATGCTTTTGGGGAGCGCGCTATTGGCATAATTTTAACAGGAGCTAGTTGCGATGGCAGTGCAGGGCTGGCAAAAATTAAAGCTGAAGGAGGATTGACATTTGTGGAGGAACCGGCTTCTGCTCTCTGCCGGACAATGCCTGCATCTGCGATCGCAAATGTTGAAGTAGACTGGATTTTACCCCTCCCTAAAATCGCTCCTTGTTTGGTCAATTTGCTAAAATTAAAAAATTAAAAATTAAAAAATTTATGAATGTGCAGCCCTCCGATCGAGTAAATGTCCTCATAGTTGACGATCGCTCAGAAAATTTGGTGGCTCTGGAAGCGATTTTGAACAAGCCGTATTACAATTTAGTCAAAGCTACTTCAGGCGCGGAGGCTCTGAGATGCCTGCTTAATGAAGATTTTGCGGTGATTTTGCTGGACGTGCAGATGCCGGGAATGGATGGATTTGAGACGGCAACAATGATCCGCTCTAGAGATCGATCGCGATCGACTCCGATTATTTTTATCACAGCATTCAGCAGCAATGACACCCACGTGTTTAAAGGTTATTCTCTGGGGGCGGTGGATTACCTGTTTAAACCCTTGGAACCGGAAATATTGACCTCGAAGGTGCAGGTATTTGTGGAATTGTTCCAAAAAACTGCCGAGGTGAAACGGCAAGCAACACAGTTAGCTGCTGTTAATGGTGAACTAAGTAAAAGTGAAGAGCGGTTTCGTACTTTGTGTGCTTGTTCGCCTCTGGGAATTTACTTGGCTGACGTTGCAGGCCGCTGTACTTACATGAATCCCCGCTGTCAAGCGATTTCCGGGTTGATTTTGGAGGAAAGTTTGGTGTCAGTTTGGCAGCGGTCAGTTCATCCTGAAGATCGCGACCGCGTAGTAGCAGATTGGTTAAATTGGATTAAAGAAGGTCAGGAATACTCGAGTGAGTTTCGATTAGCTGATAAGGAAAATGTGCGTTGGATTAACGTGCAGTCGTCGCCAATGTTTTCGGATTTGGGAAAACTGATCGGTCACGTTGGAACTGTTAGAGATGTCACTGACCGCAAGCAAGCAGAGGAAGAACGCGGCCGACTGCTCCGCGAACAAGTAGCGCGGCAAGAAGCTGAGAGAGCTAACCAGATGAAGGATGAATTTCTAGCTATTCTTTCCCACGAACTCCGTACTCCTTTAAATGCGATTCTAGGCTGGTCTAGGCTGCTTAGAGCCAAGAAGTTTGACGAAACAACTATTGATAAAGCCCTAGAAACTATAGAACGCAATGCTAAATCTCAAGCTCAACTAATTGAAGATATTTTAGATGTTTCGCGGATTCTGCGCGGCAAATTAAATTTTAACTTGTATCCGATTAATTTGAAAAATGTGATTGAGATGGCAATTGAGTCTCTGCGACCGCTGGCTGAGGCCAAATCAATTGCGATCGAATTTCAAGGTAGCTCTGATGTTGTTACAGTTATAGGCGATAGCGATCGCTTGCAACAAGTAGTCTGGAATTTGCTTTCAAATGCGATTAAGTTTACTCCTGACGGCGGTAAAGTAGATGTGCGGTTGGAGTTAGTTGGCGGTGAGGCTCAAATTCAGGTAATTGATAGCGGAATTGGTATTGCTGTTGATTTTCTGCCTTATGTTTTCGATCGCTTCCGCCAAGCTGATAGCAGCACGACTAGATCCTACGGGGGTTTGGGGCTGGGATTGGCGATCGTCAGTCACTTGGTGGAACAGCACGGCGGTAAGGTTAGGGCAGAGAATAATAGGGGCGGGGGTGCGAAATTTACGGTTTCTCTGCCTGTTGCTCCGAACAGCGGGCAAGGTGCATGGGATGATGACTTTGAACTCAATCAGGCGACAGAGGTTCTGCCAACTCTTGCTAATTTGCAATTGCTGGTGGTTGATGATGACGATGACACGCGGGAGTTTTTGATTGCTTTGCTCGAACAGCAAGGAGCTATAGTGCGATCGGCGGCATCGGTGGCGGGGGCTCTAAGTGCACTGGAGAGTTATTGGCCGGATGTGCTGCTGAGCGACATTGGAATGCCGGAAGCAGACGGCTATGAGTTGATCGCGCGGGTGAGAGAAATGGAATTGCAGCGCGATCGAAAGATGCCTGCGATCGCCCTGACGGCCTACGCGAGAGAGTCCGAGCGCCGACAAGCCCTAGAATCTGGTTTCCAGATGCACTTATCTAAACCTGTTGAGGTAACTGAGTTAATTGCAGGAATTGCTACCCTGACAGGAATCCTCAGAAATCCAGCGAGGCTAAAAACAGTTGAATCATTAAACTTAGCAAGCTAGAGATCCGAGACTCCAAGGGACTCGGCGGTGGAAACCGCGTCTTTTCAAATCAAGTCTGCCTCCGCAGAAAAGCGAGATCGATCGACTGTTGAAGCCGGATTTAGAATCAGGGACGGCGCCACTTGTTGAGATAAGCTTCGCCAATCCCAGCTACAGCCTGCATTTGACCTAGCTGTTCCCGTAAAGCTTTGATTGTTCTGAGCTGTTCTTGAGACTGTTGCTGCAAAGCGTCGTAATTTCGATTTTTTGCCTGACTCTGGCTCAATTCGCTTTCTAGATAGGGCAACTTTGTCAGTTGAGCTTGGAAGTTGCCGATCGCACTTGACATTTCTGCTAACTTGTGCTGCAAAGCTTCGTAACTCGACTTCGACTTGGCTGCTGTTTCGTGCAATTGCTGTTCGAGATTTTGCTTTTGGGCGGCCAATTGCTCTTGCAAAGATGCGATCGTGCTTTCCCGTTCGTTCAACTGCTGCTGCAAAGCTTCGTAACTCGACTTCGACTTGGCTGCTGTTTCGTGCAATTGCTGTTCGAGATTTTGCTTTTGGGCGGCCAATTGCTCTTGCAAAGATGCGATCGTGCTTTCCCGTTGGCTCAACTGCTGCTGCAAACTTTCGTCCTTCGACTGCGACAGGGCTTGCTGCAATTGCTGTTCGAGATTTTGCTTTTGGGCCGCCAATTGCTCTTGCAAAGATGCGATCGTGCTTTCCCGTTGGCTCAACTGCTGCTGCAAAGCGTCGTAACTTGCCTGCAGTGGATTTGGCTGTACCCTTACCTTTTCCGATAGAGTTTCTGCCGTTACACCCCGATCGACTGTGCTTTCTGCGGCTGTTTCCCCTGAGTCAGCGGTATCGACAGTACCTTCTTCACCTTTTTTCCAAGTGACAGTAACTTCACTTTTGTCCTTAGAAATATCCAGAGCGCCTTTTGCCAAGCGTTCTAGGAGTTCCGACCTTGATATTCCGAGTTTTCGAGCGATCGTATTCAATCTATCGGCACTCGAAGGAGTCAGCGAAAGTCCGACCTTGACTTTGCTTTCTGAATTTGAACTAGCTACATTGCGATTTTTTTTGACCATTGGCATTTTCCTCATGCCAACCTACACTTAATTAGTATAGTGGCTGAAACTTCTCTTAAAATCAATTCTTGTTACTTACCAATTGTGGCAGCTTGTGGCAGCTTTCGTTCCAAATCGAACAAAAAGCCATGAATGTACTCTTCCGTCCATTCCTCACCGTAGAACCGTTTAAACATTCCCCGCGCTGGGTCTTTTTCGGCACGGTACCGCAGATAGCGCAGTTGAGCTTGTAAAATACTATCTAACTTTGCGCTATCTGTCACGGGTTCGGCGCGATCGACCAAATCCAAATAAGCGCTGAGATAGTCTTTGAATGCTGCAAAAACCCGAGTTTCCACAACCTCTGTTTCCTTGGGGCGAGTCCACAGAAACGCCGGCGAGAAAAACTGTTTCGCTTCCTCTGGGAAATCCCCACCCCAAGGAAGGTGCGGTTGATGAGTTTGAAAAATTTGTTCGATCGGCGCAGTATACTTAGCCTGGTAGTCAGCATCGCCGCCAAACAAAGGCTGCATATCCAGAGCAATTAAATGCCCGCCCGGGAGCGTCACCAAATCCGCGCCAAAAAACGGCAAATCAAAGTTAAGATGCGGAAAAATCACAAAATTCAGAACTTGCAAACTGTTGCCGCCTTGGACGTGCGCCGCGCGAATTTGCCGCAGTTTTGGGGATGAAAAAGCATAACTGGTAGTTACGATTTCCTCTTGGTTTTTCCCTTTCCCGACAGTAGCTTCCTTGAGTTCAAACCCTTCTGGAATCGGGTAAGACTGTAAGTCTAACCGATTTTTCATCAGAGCGATCGCCGCATCTAAAAAAGGTTGATAAAGAGTCATGTCGATTTTAGCTTTTAGCTTTTAGATTTTATATTTTAGATTAGATTTCGGCAATCCACAGTTTTGTAGTAATGACTTCAGTTTTTCTGCCACCTTAACTTTAAGTACCCAAGTCCTTACTACAAACTTTTCCAACTTTTTTGGCAGCATCCCTGTAAAATTAGCGGTCATCGCGTGCTCGCGGGGACAGCTAAAGGCACAGCATCTTCAAACAAAAACTCGTAAAGGAATTTTTCAGCCCATTCGCGACCAAAATAACTGCTAAACAAGCCCGAAGCCGGGTCTCTGTCGGCGCTGTACTGGTCGTAATCTTTTTGAGCTTTAACGATGCGCTGAATATCTTCCGGGTGAGTCAGCGGTTGTGCCTCCGACAGCATTTTCCAGTACAAATCCAAATAGTCTTTATAGGCTGGATATACCCGATTTTCTACTGTTTCCGCATCTGTTTTGGCGAACAGCAAGTATTTAGAAAAATACTGATTGGCATCATAAAATTTCATTTCTAAATTTTGGGCCAAATCGTCGTACTTGTCGCGGAGCGATTGTAGAGGTTGAACGTATTTTGCTATATAAGCTTCATCTCTAAATAGCGGCTGAAAGTCGAGAACCACCAAAATTTTCTTCTTGCCGAAAGACAAGAGGTCAATTCCCAACAGAGGCAAATCGTAATTCTGATTGGGATAAATCACGCAATTAAAAACTTGAGCTGCTTCACCCGCATCGATGTAAGTGTAGCGGATTTTTCGCAATTGCGGGCATTCGTAACACCAACTGCGGATTGTAGCTGGGGTTTTGCCGCGCTCGCTGACATTGACTTCCAACCCGGAGGGAATCGGGCGACTTTGCAAATCAAACCTTTGAAACAGCTCTTGCTCTAGGTATTCCCGAAAAGGCTGGTACATAGCGAATTAACTCGGATGGCAAAACTAAGAGCGATCGTAAAGGATGCCGATCGCCCCCGTCTCGTTTATTAGAAACAAAGTAACAATCCGTAACATTAAGGCGGTGCGGCTGGGGCTGCCCGTTCCGTGCGGGGTAAGTTCCGCCGGCTGCAACGCCCGTCAGGAGAATGAGTTCAACTTTTCAGCTTCCTCAAAAAGTCTGCCAGCAAAATCTTGATTCTGAGAAATTGCTCGAATTGTGTCGCTGTTGTGGCGATCGATCGTAACTTCAAAATTTTCAAGTATCGTGGGAAAATTAAATAGTTAAATTGTATTAAAACTGCACGGGGGTATTTCTAATGACACAACCGATCGCGCTTTCGGCAAATACCTTACAGAACTATCAAGGAATTGGAGTTCCCGAAGCAAGCCTCCCGCTGATTCTGCAGCGCGGAGGCGACGAATTGCTGCTGTCAAAAGCCGACGATCGCTTTACAATTCGCCCCTCACCGACAGCATCAATATCGAGCGATTGGGCGGCGCAAATCCCAGCAAAACTCAACCGCCGCATCGCCCAAAGCAATCTTGAAGAATATCTGGTTGCACCCTCTAACCTAGATGCAGCAATGCAAGCAGCCCGCGCCAGCGATAGTGTAGCTTTTGCCAGCCATGTCTATTGTCCCGCCAACAATCCGAGTACATTCTTTTATTTAACCGATCGAATTACCATTCAATTTGGCGAACAAGTAAACGAAACATCGCGAAGCGCGATCGCCAGTTTTGCCGCCTTAAAAATAGTCCGAGAAATAGCAGGAATTCCCAACACCTTTCTCTGCGAAGTCACCAAACAAGCAACAGAAAACCCGGTCAAAATTGCCAACCGCCTGACAAGATATCCAGAAGTTCTGATTGCCGAGCCCAACATTTTAGTAGAGACTCAGCAATTCTACACGCCGCGCGATCCGCTGTATCCCAAACAGTGGTATCTCAATAACCAAGGCGGCAGCGAACTTGTCGGCGGCGCTCAAATTTATGCAGAAGCCGCTTGGGATATAACTCGCGGCGCGCGATCGATCGTAATTGCCGTCGCTGACGATTCAGTTGACTTGACACACCCAGATTTTCAAGGCCAAGGCAAAATCGTCTCGCCCATCGATTTCAAAGACGGCGACACTTCCCCGATGCCAGTCGCCGAATCCGACAACCACGGCACGAGTTGCGCCGGTGTCGCCGCTGCCGAAGAAAACGGCAAAGGCATTGTCGGCGTTGCCCCCGGATGCGCCCTGATGCCCATCCGTACTAGCGGTTTTCTCGACGACGATTCTGTCGAAAAAATATTCAATTGGGCAGTGGAAAAAGGCGCGGCCGTCATTTCTTGCAGTTGGGGGCCGGGGGCAGTTTACTATCCGCTTTCCCTGCGGCAAAGTGCCGTCATCACCAAAGCCGCCACCCAAGGGCGGGGCGGCAGAGGCTGCGTGATTCTGTTCGCTGCGGGCAATGCCAACCGCCCAGTTAACGGCGCGGTTGACGAGAAAGGCTGGCCGAATAACATTTTGGGCGATCGAACTAAATGGCTGGCAGGATTTGCCGTTCACCCGGATGTGATTGCCGTTGCTGCTTCCACTTCCCTGAACAAAAAAGCAGCCTACAGCAACTGGGGCAGCAGCATCTCGGTGTGCGCCCCCAGCAACAACGCGCCGCCGGGAACTTGGCTGCCAGAAACCGGATTTATTGCGACTGCGCCGGAGGTGACGCAGTATTTGCCCGGTTTGGGGGTGTTTGCTGCCGATCGAGTCGGCCCTGTCGGCTACGACGCGGGGGACTATACTAATACTTTTGGCGGCACTTCTAGCGCCACTCCAGTAGTCGCTGGAGTTGCAGCTTTGGTGCTTTCGGTCAACCCCCGTTTGACGGCGCGGGAAGTGCGGGGAATTATCGAACAAACTGCTGACAAAATTGTTGATTCCGAACCCGATCCGCAGTTGGGAAATCGGATGGGAAATTACGATCCTAACAGCCGCCGCAGCGATTGGTTTGGTTACGGGAAAGTGAATGCTTTGAAAGCTGTCGAAGCTGCGGTGAGAAAGGGCGGCGGCAATCCGAATATCGGCGGTGCGAGGTTTAGCGATATTTCAGGACATTGGGCGCAGAAGTTTATTGAGGCTTTGGCTGCGGCTAATATAATTAGCGGTTTTCCTGACGGTTCTTTTAAACCTGATGACAGTTTAAATCGCGCTCAATATGCGGCGCTGTTGGTGAGTGCGTTTAGTCCGATTCCGAGGCGGTTGGCTACAAATTTTATTGATGTTTCTGCTAGTTTTTGGGCCAGAAGCGCGATCGAACGGGCGAATCGGGGGGGGTTTTTGTCGGGGTTTCCGGGGTTGAAGTTCGGCCCGAATCAGAATTTGACTAAGACTGAGGCGATTGTCTCTTTGGTTAACGGTTTGGAACTTAAGGGCTCGAATCTAGATGTTTTGAATGTTTACACCGATCGATCGCAGATTCCTAATTTTGGTTTGAGTGCAATCGCCGCTGCAACTGCTTTGAAGATTGTAGTCAATTATCCGGCGCGCGATCGGCTTTCGCCGCGGCGGGACATTACCCGCGCTGAGATTTCGGCTTTGATTTACCAGACTTTGGTGGCAATTAATCGGGCTAGGGCGATCGATTCTCCTTACATTGTGTAGCTAAGCTTTTGTGCATTTAAACTTAACTTTGGGGCGGCAGGACAACCAACCAACCACAAAAATCTAACATGACTTACGCCAATTTTCTAAAATTACTCGTTACCAGGAAGAGCCTGGAAATGCTTCTGGGGCTCCGAGGAGCCTCCTTTTATCTGGCAACTTACAGGAAAGAAGACTGTAGGAGGTGTTTGAGTTATTAAGTTTTCGATCCTTAACATCAAGTTAAATTTAGACTTGCAGTCGGTTTTAACTGATATAAGAGCACCTGTGGCAAAAACCGGGTTTCTGACCGCCAATTTAGCATCAAAACCTATATCTCTAGTTCAGAAACCCGGTTTTTAAGAGCTTCCATACGAATGGTGCTCTTCTGTCCGTTCCATAAAGAATAGACCTCTTGCAAAATTCCTTTTAATCAAATTTTGGGACGGGCAAGAGAGCCCATCCCACAAGAAAAAAGATTTTTGTGGGATGGGCTCTCTTGCCCGTCCTAACTATTTTTGCAAGAAGTCTAATGAGTTTTCTTGTGGAACAGGCCTTCCCAGCCTGTTCGTTTAATTTTCTCAACAGCAGTTGATAGTGTAGGTTGAGCCGTTGGAACAAAACCCAACCTACAGAATCCAGACATCCGCAACTACTTCGCCGCAGGTAAAGACAACTGAGGAGCAGTTTTAGGATAGCTTCCATTCTCAGGAATCGCAGGGGGTTCCTGGGAAAGCAAAAACTCGCGAATCAATCTAGCAACTGCTCTTTGAGCTAAACCGCCTGCGACTTTCTGACCCATATTCTGCACTTCTGGTTTCAGCAACAACTGCGGCAGTAACTGCAATACTTTCATGCCGTCAAAACCGGGGGTTGATTGCAAAATTCCCCAAATGCGTTTGATGTGATCTAAGTTTTTTTGGTCGGTTGTTGAAACTACTGGTTTAGTTGCCGTTACTCCAAACCATTCGCCGACTACTGCTTTGGCGTTAGCAAAGGCATTGCTGGAAATTATATCGAGATTTTTGACTAATTCGGTGACGATGCGATCGCGAATAAAATCTCCCCTTTCGGAAAATAAATATTCTAATGCTTGATTCAAGATTTTGCTGACATCGTAATCGTCGCTCTCGCGGGCATTGTTGAGCAAATTTTCTAAGCGGTTCCAGCGGAATTCGCCATTCTTGAAAAGCAAATCTTTCAGAGAGGCCCTCAATTCCGGTGCGGGATCGCTCAACAATCGTTTTGCTACGTAGGGATAAGCTTTGCTGAGCACTTTGAATTCGGGGTCAACGTTGATGGCGATGCCTTCTAGGGTGACGAGCGATCGAATAATCAAAGCGTAGTAAGCTGGAACTCGGAACGGATATTCGTACATCACTGCCGAAAGTTCGTCAGTAATGCTTTTGAAATTGAGTTCGGCAACGCTAGCGCCCAAAGCATTGTTAAATACGCCCGCCAAAGCTGGAATAATTGGCGTTAAATCGGTATCCGGCGTTAAAAACTCCAACTTCACGTAATCTTTTGCTAAACCTTCAAAGTCGCGGTTGACTAAATGCACGACAGCTTCCAACAAGCCGTATCGCTGATAAGGTTTAACTTCGCTCATCATTCCAAAATCGAGATAAGCCAACTGACCGTCAGGAGTTGCTAATAGGTTGCCGGGATGCGGGTCTGCGTGAAAGAAACCGTGTTCTAAAAGTTGTCTGAGAGAGCACTGCACTCCTACTTCAATTAAGTAAGGAGCGTCAATTCCTTGAGCTTTGACGGCTTCTAAATTAGTGAGTTTGATGCCGGTGATCCACTCCATTGTTAAGACGCGGCGGCGGGTATATTGCCAGTAGATGCTGGGAACGTAAATGTCTTTGATGTGGCCGTAGAGTTGGGCAAAGCGTTCGGCGTTTTGTCCTTCGTGGGTGTAGTCCATTTCTTCGTAAATGCGCTCGCCCAACTCGTCCATAATTCCTGCTAAATCGCTGCGAATTATTTTGAAGTTGTTTTGCGCCCAAACTGCAACGCGCCGCAAGATATAAATATCTAAGCCGATGTTTTCGGCTAAACCCGGCCGCTGCACTTTGATGGCGACGGTTTCCCCGGTTTTGAGTTTGCCTTTGTAGACTTGTCCGAGAGAGGCTGCTGCGATCGGATCTGCGGTGATTTCGGCGTAAATTTCATTGGGATGCGCGCCCAATTCTTCTTCTATAAATTGATATGCTACTTCGTTGGGAAACGGTGGCAATTGGTCTTGCAGGGTTGTTAGTTCTTCTAAATATGTCGGCGGCACTAAGTCGGGGCGAGTCGAGAGTGCTTGTCCTATTTTGATGAAAGCTGGGCCGAGTTGGCTGAGAATTTCCCGCAGGCGCACGGCGCGGCGCTTTTCGTTGGCTGCGGTGCGACCTCTTTTTTTGTCCCACCACAAACTGAAGGCAAAGCTAAAAAATGTCCAAACAACGCTCAACAGCCGTCCCCAAACTTGCAGGGGGCGGTTGCGGTACTCGGCTGCGATCGCCGCCGGATCGTAGCGCACAGCTTCTCCGGCCAACTCGTAAGCTATATCTTTGGCTGATTTGAGCGGTTCGGGAGTAACCGCCGGTGTCTCTAGTTCTACTGGTACTGCTTGCAGCGGAACTGTTTCTAACTCTTGGAGATTGCCGATTGCAGCGTGAGTCCCTGAATTTGAGTAACTTAGCGGGGAGGCTGGCGATACTGTTTTGACATCCATAAACTCAGACCTAGTGTGAAGCATTGTAAACTAATTGTAACAATTTGTCGCCTTCTCACCACTGCTTTTAGATAGAGAAAACCGAATTCATTGGTCGTTGGTCCAACGTCATTAGTCCAACGTCATTAGTCATTGGTCATTAGTCATTGGTCATTAGTCCAAGACTTATGCGCTATGACCCAAGAAACCGGGTTTTTTAGTGGATCTAGGGTCGTAATGCGTCTTTTCGAGAAAAACCCGGTTTCTGACCGCCCCCTCTCCCATTCTCCCAATCTCCCCCTCTCCAAATCTCCCCCTCTCCCAATCTCCCAATCTCCCCCTCTTTACTCCCCGCCGGTTCTCAGCAGCCGATCGCGAATGGCTGAAAGTTGCGCTTTTGTGCTGACGGGCGATCGAGGTTGGGGCATTTCGGTATCGGGCCAGTTCGGTAAGTCGCTACAGGGACACGACTCCGGCGGCATGGCATTTGTGGCGAACACTACGGGCATGGCGCAGCGGGCGCAGGGACTGACTTCCCATGCTGGTGTCAGCAGTTGGGCAATGGTTTCGTTTGTACCTTCGAGGTAGCAGTCTCCGCTGTCGGGGGAGACGATTTTTTGCCAGCACTGTTCAAATTCGTTGCTGTAGCGATCGCCCGCAATTACCGATTTGGGCAGCAGCGCTTCGGAACCGTTGCGAATTAATACTTTTTTGCCTAGCTGAAACCAGTAAGCAATATATTTTCTTACTTCACTATCTGATGCCATAAGTTGTAGTCTATCCTGCGACTAATTGATAATTATAGGTTGGCAAATTGAATTTTGTACTCTTTCTCAAGAGACATTTTATCTTTTACATTTTTTCAAATGGAGAGCATCTGGGGCTTTGTAAAAAGCTTTTTTTTGATGCTGTACCCGATCGCCAGCTATTGAAGAGTTCGCAGTCTACGAGTTCGATCGCCCATTCAGCCTTCAAATGTTGGCTGTTTCGCGTATCTAATTGTTGTGCGGGTTGGTGGATCGAGTATGTTCAAAGCCGTAATTCGTGCAGTTGAGTTTTCGATCTCAGTTAAGATTATAGCTAAAAATTAGCTATAATTTCCCACAGGCAAACAGGATTTTTTGGTTTCTCGATCGGGTTGTTAATTGTTTGCTGGCGGCAGCGGCGTACCCAAGGCGCTCAGATCCAAGGCGTAACCTCCGGTGACGAGATAAACAGCATCGGCGATCGCCCCGATGCGGCGGACGAGAGTGCCGAGGCGATCGCGAAACAGCCGCCCCGCCGGATAAGCAGGCACAACGCCCCATCCGGTTTCTTCTCCTACTAAAATTATATCGGCTGCGGTTGACTTCAAAGCGCCCAGCAAATCTCCCTGGGCGGTAGTCCAAACCTGCGCTTCTTGTTCCAAAAGATTCGCCGTCCAAGTTCCCACCGAATCAATTAACAAGCAATCCGACGCTGAAGCCGATCGCACAACTGCCGGTAATTCGATCGGCACTTCGAGAGTTTCCCAATCAACTAGACGGCGATTTCGGTGCTGTTCGAGGCGGCGCATCCACTCCAAATCTGTTTCGTCAACCAGGCCTGTAGCCACATAGATTACTTGTTTTCCCGAACCTGCAGCTCGACTTTCGGCCCATTCACTTTTGCCGCTTCGGGCCGGCCCAGTTACTAAAATTAATTGTCTCAATGCTGTTGGTTCTGAGTCAGTCATTTGTTATTTGTTGTTTGTTATTTGTTGTTTGTTATTTGTTATTTGTTATTTGTTGTTTTTGATTGGTTATTCGTCATTAGTCATTGGTCATTAGTCATTTTAGCCGAAGAGCGACTTGTCCGCTGGCGTAGCCGAAGCAAGTCGAAGGCTAATCATCGATCGCATCATTAGGTAAGCAAAAAAAAGCTAGTATTTGGTAGGGGTGAGTTTAGCTGAATATCACTCCTATACAAGCCTGTATATCGATGCAAAATCGGCTATCCCGATCGGCGTGTTTATTTGTAACCAGCTATTTACAAAGGATCAAACATAATTAGCAATTACGCATTACCAATTACCCCTTATGATTTAAACTGCCAACGGTTAAATGCTTTTTAAGCGATAATAGCATTGATGAGACAAGATCGGAATCAGTCGATCGATAACCCCAATATTTCCAAAGCTGTTATTTATGCCAGATCGTCCTCAGATATCAGCAATAATTTGCACCCACAATCGCGCGGCCTATTTAGCAGGGGCGATCGACAGCTTGCTGGTACAGGATTTTCCCGATAATTTTGAAGTAGTAGTAGTGGATAACGCTTCTAGCGATTATGCCAGTCCCGAAAGCTCCACTTCGCGCACCCGCGAGGTAGTAGAAGCCCGACTGGGCGATCGGCGGCTCAAGTACGTCTGGGAACCCGAAATCGGTCTGTCAATCGCCCGGAACACCGGCGCAAAGCAAGCTGGCAGCGAAATATTAGCTTATCTCGACGACGACGCTGTTGCCGATCCAAATTGGCTCGGGGAACTCCACAGCGCTTATCAAAGCAATCAAAAACTAGCCGTAGCCGGCGGCAAAGTTAACTTGCTGTGGCCTTGCGGAATCAGCCCGCCCGCATGGCTGTCACCAGGATTGGCCCAAAACTTGGGAGAATACGATTTAGGCGATACTTGCCAGTACGTGACTGCTGCCGGTTTGACTCCCAGGGGTGTAAACTACTCGATCCGGCGCGCTTTTCTCGAACAAATTGGCGGCTTCGATGTCAAACTCGGTAGAGTCGGCAAAAAGTTGCTGTCAAACGAAGAATTGCGCGCCACAGAATTAGCATTAGAGTTAGGTTGGCAAGTGGTTTATCTGCCGTCTGCCCTAGTGCTGCACAATGTCGCCCCAGAACGGCTTAACAAAGCTTGGTTTCTAGAGCGCGGGTGGTGGCAAGGCCTCAGCGAGTGTTATCGGGAACAATTGTCCGATCGAGCCGGTATTGCTCAGCTTGGGCGGGGGGGTGAAAGAATATTGAGGGGTGTCTGGAAGTCTTTTAAATACATTAGAGATCCGGCGCTGCGCTTTGAAAATTTCGTTTTTGCCTGGGGTCAAATCGGTTATTTGAGTGCAGCCCTCCGCGGCATGATTTTTCTACCGAAATCGACCAGCAGGCATTAGGCTATAAGCAATATCCCTCACCGATCGAGTCGTCGGCGCTACCAGGCCGATCGCACTTCATCCACAACAACTCGACCGCATTCAGGTTTAACCACTCGATTATGACATCTAGTTCATCAAAGATTCCGGTTTCAGTTCTCATTCCGGCAAAAGACGAAGAACTCAATCTACCTGCGTGTCTGGCCAGCATTGCCAGGGCGGATGAAGTTTTCATGGTTGATTCCCAAAGCAGCGATCGCACGGTAGAAATTGCCATCAGCAGCGGTGCAAAAATAGTGCAGTTCTACTTCAACAACCGCTGGCCCAAAAAGAAAAATTGGTCTTTAGACAACCTGCCCTTTCGCAACGAATGGGTATTAATTGTCGATTGCGACGAGCGCATTCCCCCGGAACTTTGGGACGAAATCGCCGAGGCGATCCAAGATCCCAATTTTGAAGGCTACTACCTCAACCGCAAAGTCTTCTTTTTAGGTCAATGGCTGCGTTACGGCGGCAGATATCCAGACTGGAATTTGCGTTTGTTCAAGCATCAAAAAGGCCGTTACGAAAATCTCGGCACCGAATCCGTCCCCAATACAGGCGACAACGAAGTTCACGAACACGTCATTTTAGCCGGTCAAGTCGGCTACTTAAAAAATGACATGATCCACGAGGATTACCGAAATTTATTTCACTGGATCGAGCGTCACAACCGCTATTCTAATTGGGAAGCTCGCGTTTATTACAATATTCTTCTCGGTCAAGGCGACAGCGGTACTATCGGCGCAAATTTATTTGGAGATGCCGTGCAGCGGAAGCGATTTCTCAAAAAAGTTTGGGTGAGGCTGCCTTTTAAACCAATGCTCAGATTTATTTTATTTTACTTCATTCAGTTAGGCTTTTTGGATGGAAAAGCTGGGTATATTTATGCAAGGCTATTGAGTCAGTACGAGTATCAAATTAATGCGAAGCTTTACGAATTGAGCTGCTGCGGCGGTCAGTTGAATGTGGCAGAACCCGAGCCGAATCTGCCGCCCCCAGTGGTGAGAAGTCAGGAGACTGAAGTTAAATCGCCTTAATATTTTGCCGGTATTGGTAAAGTTGGCACTGATTGACTTGAGTGATTTTTTGCCTAAATCTTTGATTGATTGATATAGCCTTTCGATCTCTCATAGGAGGTACTATGCGGGATAGGGCATAGCGCATTGGGCATAGCGCATTGGGCATAGCAGGGCATACATCACGACGCTTGAGAACCGCTATAGACGCAGATAATTTCCTGATTGAAACACGGATAAGAGGGAGATTTTTTTATTTAATAAGTTCTTCTAGTGAGGGGAAAAGCAGTTTTTCGGCGCTGAGTTTTTCGCAATCGCAAGGCTGTTGATTTGCGGATATTTCTGAGACTTTTCCCATCAGCAATTGGATGCTTTCGATTAGCAATGGTAAAGTTAATAAAATAATTGATGCGGACACCAACAAGCTAATCAAGCCGTCGGCCCAATTCCAGTGCAGCCACGCCACGGCGATCGCAGCTACAATTACTCCAACTGACGAAAAAATATCGGCCACGGCGTGCAGAAACGCGCTTTTGAGGTTCAAGTCGCCGTGACAGCAGGAATGCAAGCAACAAGCATTGATCGAGTTGATGCTTAAACCGACAATGGCGGTAATTAACATCGGGAGTCCTTCTACTTCGGAGGTTGGAGACTGCAAGCGGGCGATCGACTCTGCTGCAATCCACAGGGCGACGGCCACTAAACTGATACTATTAATTACAGCGGCAATGATTTCTCCTCGTTCCGGAATTGGCGATCGGGCGATCGCACAATCTACTGATTTACTTTTGCGTTTTACTGAAGAGTACCAAGTGGCTGTCAAAGTTATTGCTAAAGCTGCTACATCTGAAAAAACGTGACCCGCATCTGCTAATAGGGACAAACTATGAGAATTAAGTGCAGCGATTAACTCTGCTACAAAAAAGCTGCTAAGCAGTACCAAAGCTATTTGTAAAAGTCGCACTTTGTTGTCAATTCTGGGATTTTGATTCTCGCACAGTGCCAGATCCTTGGCTTTTTCAGAGTGTAAATTGTCCCTAACTGGAAATATCATGCAGCAATCCTTCAGGTTAAACTCGATTTTTAATTAAACATTAAATTAAGTATCAATGACTTATAATATACCAACTCCGCACCAAGAACCGGAAAATCCGATCGCAAATTCCCCAAATCCTGAAATAAACCCTAGTCCAATTAGCGACAATCACCCAAATACTTTGACAGGCGAATCTTTAATTGATTTGCGACTGTACAACCAATCCCATTTCGATCGCGGCCGGCCTGGTTGGCTAATTTTGCTGTGGTGGTTCGTACAGGCGATCGCCTTTCCCCTCACTCCACACCCTTTTAACGGCATCAGAAGCGGGTTGCTGCGGTTATTTGGCGCGAAAATAGGTTTTGGCGCAATCATCCGTCCTACGGCTCGTTTTACCTATCCTTGGAAAATTGAAATCGGCGATTATAGTTGGATCGGCGACGATGTTGTATTGTACAGTCTCGATCGAATTGCGATCGGCAAACACTGCGTCATTTCTCAAAAAAGTTACCTCTGCACCGGCACCCACGATTCCCAAGACCCAGCCTTCGGCTTAATCACAGCACCTGTTATCATAAATAACGGCGTTTGGATTGCCGCCGACTGCTTCATTGGCCCCGGTGTCGAAATCGGTGCCAATGCTTTAATTGGAGCTCGCAGCAGCGTCTTTAAAAATATGCCAGCCGGCTTTGTTTGCACGGGAAATCCCTGTCGTCCCCGCTACGGGCGAGAAATCAAAAAAAGTTTGCAGTAAGAAAGTTCGTTCTTCTTGATTGCCAAACTTCACCAATAAATATTAAGGGAGCATTCCGATAAGTGTAAAAAGTGTTTTTTTCAGAGTGCGATAGTCTCTCTCCCTTCGCCCTCTCACAGCGAACACTCCTGTGAAAATTGAAACAGCCATATATTTACTTGTACTAAATTGCCACAAATGACTGTAAATACAATCCCCCAAGAATTACTGACAGAGATATCCCAAATGTTGACAGCGACATTATTTAAAATAGGAGATAATCCTGTATCGCTGCGGTCAATTGTAGAACTGATAATATTGTTCGTGGCTGTCATCGTCATCTCGCAATATTTTACGGACTTTCTTAGGGAAAGTTTGCTCGTCAAACTGGGAATCGACGAGGGAAACCGGGAAGCAATCGCCGTCATTTTGCGCTATTTAATAGTAGCTTTGGGAGCGATCTGCGCCATCCAAAGCATCGGATTTGACCTCGCTTCTTTTGCAGTAGTTGCAGGGGGACTGGGAGTCGGCATTGGCTTCGGAATTCAGGATTTAACCACAAATTTTGTCAGCGGTTTAACCCTGCTTTTAGACAGACCTGTGAAAGTAGGAGACTTTGTGGAATTAGAAGGATTGATGGGAATAGTCAAAAAAATATCGATTCGCTCGACCATTATCATCACCAATGATGATTCCAGCGTCATCGTTCCTAATAGCAAAATAATTAGCAAAAAAATTATTAACTGGAGTTACGAAAATGCTCTGCTCTGTCTGCGAGTTCCCATAGAAGTAGCTGAGAACAGTAACCCGTTATTGGTGACAGAAACTCTATTAAATATTGCTTATGGTGAAGCTGGGGTTTTGTACGAACCGAATCCGAAAGTATTGTTTGTTGAGTTTGGCGAAGATAGTTTTAAATTTGAACTTTTAGTTTGGACAGACAGGCCGACTGAAAGAGAAGTAATTAAAAGTTCTTTAAATTTTGCAATTGAGTACAATTTCCGGCAGCAGGGAATAGAATTTCCTTTGAATGACCGAGACTTGTATTTGCGAAATCCCGAAGTTTTGCTGTCAATGTTCGAGCCAAATAAAACAGCAGTTTACACCAATCACCGTTTGCCTAAAAACGACCAAAAACCTCCTGTTTTGGTAGCAGAAGAAGTAAAAAAGCAATCGTCGCTTAGCTCTTTGCTGCGAGAGGTGGAATACTTTGAACATCTGACGGATCTAGAATTGCGGCAATTGATTGAAGTTGGATACCGCCAACGCCTGCAACCGCAAGAATTTTTATTTCACGAAAACGATCCGGGAGATGCTTTTTACCTGATTCTTTCCGGTGCGGTGGAAGTTTTTGTAGAAGCTATCGACAAACACCTGAACAACCTCGGTGCAGGTCAGTTTTTTGGGGAACTTTCTTTGATGTTGGGAATACCCAGAACTGCTTCGGTGAGAGCTTTGGAAGAAACAATTTTGTTTGCGATCAATAAAGAAGGTTTCCAGAAAGTTTTAAGTGAAAGACCGGATTTATACGAACAGATTATTAAAGAGATAGTCAAACACAAAGAAGAGTTAAGCGAGAGACAGCAACTGTTGCGAGAAATGGAATTGGTAGAGGCAGCAGAAGATGATGAAAATCCTGTAGATTGGGTGAGAAAGCGGCTGAAAGATTTATTTGGTGTTGAAGAAACAGAAAATAGCTGAATTAATAAGCTGTCGCGCAAATAAACATTGCATATTAAGGGCGGGCTCTCGTGCCCAACCCCTACTCCCCACGCATTGTGAAGATTGTTTTTTACATAAAATTTAAATGCCGCAACAGCTTAGGATCGAAAACTCAATAACTTAAACAACTCCTACAGTCCTCTCTCCTGTAAGTTGCAAGAAAGAAGGAGGCTCTTCGGATCCCCAAAAGCATTACCAGGCTCTTCCTGGTAACGAGCAAATTTAAATGCCACAACAGCTTATTACTAGAGATTTTTGTGAAAAACCCGGTTTCTGCTTTCCCGGAATTTTTTAATTGCTAGCTGCCAATCCTTGGCGGTAAATTCCCAAATTTTGCAGGTACATTTGTTCGAGTTTGGGCATCGACGATTCTACGGAACCGCCAAAACGCCGAAAAGAAGGCCAGATGTAAGCGAGTTTTCTTACTGCTGACTCCAATCTACCAGCTTCTATATCTTCTAAGGCACCTTTTTCTCGGATTAACTCTACAGCTACCAGGTCTTGATTTTGGGGGCTGAAATCGGTGATGCTGAATTTTTTGGCGAATCTGTCCCAGGTTGTGCTGAGAAACTGATAGCGTCCTGCAGCGTCGGAACAAAGCTTTTTGCCGTAGCGGCGGCCGCATTTCATTTCCCTGGGATGGTCGCTGAAACTGACAAATGTGCTGCCCGTGTACTGGGTGCGGTAGCCGTCGGGGCTAGCGGTGCCTTCGGCGGCGGCGATGGTGTCGAGAAATGCTTTGAGCCGATCGCGCTCAATGTTATGCTCTGCTTTGTCTGGTGAGTCGATAGGTGCAACGAAGGGCCGGCGTTTCGGAGGCTGCGAGATTTCTGCCGAGACAGTTTGTCCCCACAGTTTCGGAGTCATTCTACCCAAAAAAAACGACACGCAGATGCACAAACTCCACGAGACTTTAAAGGGGAGCCGTTTTGACTGCTTGCTGCGCTGTCGCACCGGCCACCCCTGCGGGGGCAAGGTTGCGGGCAAGATTTCCGTTTGCTGGCCGAAGGCGAACAGCGATTTGAGTGCTAGCAAGGTTTGCTTGTAGAAACGGGGTGCAACTTGGCGGGCCCTCATGGCTGCTGCGAAAGTCTTGACATCTGTCAGGGTCACTTCTGCTAGCGGTTTTTCTACAAACAGCCGAAAACTGTTGGCCGCTTGCCAGCTAAAGCGCTTGCTGCGGGGGGATTTTTGCTTCACCCACAGGCGAATTAGCTGGATGTCGTCTATGGGTTGCAGATGGCTGCCCCGATTTTCTGGTGCGTACAAGACTACCTCCTGATATCAATCTTTCTAGTTGAAGGTTCCCAGTTAGAACGGTTGAGAGGGACAGGGATCGAGGGAAACTGGCTTTAACCATATTAAGTGATACTACTAAGCGCTCACCGGGTCAAGTTCAACGGCAGATTGTTCGAGCAGTTGATTGTAAAGTTGACTTAGTTGGGAGGCGATACCGTCCCAACTAAAATAGCTTTGGACGCGCACTCTGCCTGCTTGTCCGAGTTGCTGGCGCCATACTGAGTCAACTAACAGGCGATCGATCGCACCGGCAAACACTACTTCATTTTTCGGGGGTGCCAGCAAACCGGTTTCTCGCGGCACTACGGTATATTTCAGTCCTCCCACGTCCGAGGCGACTACGGGCGTGCCGCAGGCCATCGCTTCAACGGCGACTAAACCGAAGGGTTCGTAGTGGCTGGGAACGACGCAGACATCGGCGGCGGCGTAGTAGGCGGGGAGAATCTCTCGGCTCAAGCTGCCGGGAAAACTGGTAATGTCGCTCAAGCCTAATTCTTCAACGATGCTGCCGATCCGATCGCGTTCTTTACCGTCGCTTTCGCCCACGCGCCAGCCGCCGCCGACGATTAGTTTTAAATCAGCTTTTCGCAGGGCTGACAGACTGACGGCGCGGACTAAGGTTTCGATGCCCTTGCGGGGGTCGAAACGGCCGACGTACAGCACGACTTTGGTTTCGGGGGCTATGCCTAACTGGCGGCGGGCGGCCGATCGCCCGATCGAGCCGAACTGCTGAATGTCGGTACCGCAGGGAATGATGTCAATGTTGCCTTTTGAGGAAACCAAAGACCTCATGTGTTCTTTTTCTTGGGGACTGGTAGCCACGACGCAATCGGCTGTTTCCAAAACTGCTTTTTCGACTTGCAGCCTGGTTTTGGCAATCATCGGAATTGTCGAAACCGACTTGTATTTAACTGCTGCTAAAGAATGATAAGTATGAACTTGCTGCAAGGGTTGCGATTTTTTCAACTCCATTCCTACCCAAGAAGACAGCCAGTAATTCGTGTGAACTAAGGGATATTGAAAGCCTGACTCTAATTGAAACTTCTGAAATTCGCGAACAAATATCGGCAAATATCCGTAAACTTCGTCGCGGGGAATAAATTCTTGAGGCCCCGCTACTAGGCGAATTGTCCGGCAATTGCTGCTGTGCTGTACAATTCTTGCTTGTTGCCGATCGGATGAGCGGGTGAACATATCAACTTGCCACCCCTGTTTCGCCAAAGCTTCCCCTACTTGACGCACGTAAACATTTTGGCCGCCCGCTTCTTCTTTGCCAATTTCCACTGCGGGGTCTCCGTGTACGGAGATCAGGGCGATAGGTTTTTTAGTTAATGAAATCATGATTGTTTACCAAAACATTAAAAAAAAACTGGCAGTATGCTGAAAGTGGGATTTTGGCTACTGCACTGGGAATGGAAGGTAAGTGCTAATTTTTATTAAAGTCAAAATGCGCGATCGATAAATCAGCCTTCAGGGATAAATTTCCGGCTAAATTTGAAATACGAGTTCCTTCTGCTGACAGAGACCAGCAGCAGCTAAAATTTTCGATAATCTAAATGGAAATAAACCGCGATGAAATAAATTATCCGGTTTAGGGAGGCGATCTAACTCAAACCTGCTTTCAGCTTGTGGTTGGAGATACTCTGGTCATTCGGAGGTCGGATTTTTAACCGCAATAAATAGGTAGGAATTTCCAGAAAGCAGAAGTAAATCGTCCCCAAGACAGAATGTTAAAGGGCGATCGAAAAAAAGCAAAATTGCTTTCAAAAAAACAACCCTTCCGCCTTCCTGCTTCCCTCAACGGCACTCCGTTAAATCGCGTACATTGTTCTTTCGCAGAACTTCCTGCTTTTGCCAAACCAAGGGCTGTAGCTTAACCTCAAATTTTGGCTTTGTCTGTTGCTAGGAATTTTTCCGATTTTTGGGTGGTTTGGATTCCCCGTTGTCGCTGGTGAGGAAATTGTTTCGCGAACTCCGCATTTTGGAACCGTATCGGTTAGCCCAAACTTGAGTGAATTCCGCGCCTAAGAACAGAATTTGAGCGGAATAATTAATCCAAAGCAGGATAATCACGAAGGAACCCGCAGCACCGTAGGTAGAGGCAATACCGCTACCTCCGAGGTAAGCTCCAATTACGGATTTGCCGATCGTAAACAGCATGGAGGTAATGGATGCACCGATCCAAACATCATTCCAGGCAAGCTCGACATCGGGCAAGAGTTTGTAAATTAAGGCAAAAAGCATCGTGACTACGCCGAAGGAGAGAGCAAAGTCCACAATTTGCCAAATGCCAACCGGTAACTGCAGCACGCCGTTCAACCAAGAGCTGATAGCTGCTAAAACGGCGCTAATTACTAAAGATACTAGCAACAGAAACCCTATGCCTAAAATCATCGCAAAAGACAATACGCGGTCTTGCAGAAATCCCCAAATGCCTCGTCCGGGAGGTGGCGAAACATTCCAAATAGTATTGAGGGCATCTTTGAGATTAGTAAACACGTTGGAAGCGCCCCACAAGAGTGTAGCGATACCGACTAAAGTAGCGATCATTCCCGACTTGGGTTCGGAGACTCTGATGATGAGTTGTTGGACGGTTTGGGCGCCATCTTTGCCGATCAAACTTTGGAGTTGGGCGACGATTTGACCTCGAGCTGCGTCTTCACCGAAGACTAAACCGACGATCGCAATTACGATAATTAGCAGCGGGGCGAGGGAGAAGACTGTGTAATAGGCTAGGGCAGCGGCTAGGGTTGGGGCTTTGTCTTTTTGCCATTGAGTAAAAGTTTCTTTGAGCAGCGATATGATTGATTTTAAGTTCACGGCTTTTGGTTCCGTCATATTTAGCGTTTACGAAAAGATTATAATAGGTGAGGAGTTTTTTAGCGCCGGCCACAAGATAGATAGATAGATAGATCGAGCAAGCAAATTCTGAAAATTACTTTTATGTTAGATTCCAACACAACTGTTAACAGCACCGATGTCAAATCGCCCAAAAAAGCAATTTCTTGGGCAAAACTGAGCGCGTTAGTAGCAGCCGTCAATTTTTCCTTGGTGATTTTTCATTTTAGTTACCCGCAGTTGCGGCCTGTTTATCAGAGCTATTTTCCGGGTTTAGTGAAAATTTACGACCCGATTAAAGGTATTGATTCGGGTTTTCCCAATCCCGAATACTTGCAAGCGGCTGACCAGTTTTGGCGAATAGATGCGTTTTTTATCGGGTTTTTTTGGGCGGAATTTTTGATAAAAAGTCTGTTCCATACCCGCCGCAAACCGGGGGTAAGTTGGTTGGATTTTGTGCTGAGGCGCTGGTACGAGGTGTTTTTGCTGATTCCGATTTGGCAGGGGTGGCGGATTCTGCCGGTATTGGTGCGGCTGCACAAGTCGGGTTTGGTGAATTTAGACCGCGCCGTTGCTCAAATTACCTACGAACCGGTGGCTTATTTAGCTGATACGATGTCGGAATACATGATGGTGCGGTTTATCAATCAAGCTCAAAGTTCGATCGAACAGGGCAACGCGGCGCAGGTACTGCTGGACCCGCAGCAGCCCTACCTTCACGTCAATCAGGAAAATACGATCGAACGAATTACCAAGCGGATTTTGGATCTGACAATTTACAAAGTTTTGCCGCAGGTGCAACCGGGTTTAGAAGAATTGCTGCACCACAATTTGGAGGCTACAATCAAAAAGTCGGATTTTTATCAACTCTTGCAAACTTTCTCTCCGATTAATATTTTGCCTCAAGAAATGACCGAACAGCTAGCAAATTATTTGGCTCAAACTGCGGTTGATGTGGTAGCAACTACTTACGAGGACGACAAAGGGCGAAAAATTATCGATAATTTCAATGAAGAATTTAATCAAAGTTTGCGGCGGGAATTGCAAGATGAGAAAACTCTGGGCGAATTGCAGTCGCTGCTGTCGGATTTGTTGGAAGAAGTGAAGTTGAATTACATTGAAGGCGGGTTGAAGTCCGATCCGGAGCAAACTTTTACTGAAATTAAATCGTTGCGGGAAGTAAGGGAGAGTCGATCGAGCAATTAGTTTCGGGTTTGTGAATTGAATTCTTTTATTCCTTCTTCCTTGCTTGCGATGACTCAAATTCATGTTGCGATCGCCATTTTATACCGAGACGGCAAGTTTCTCTGCCAGTTGCGGGACGACATTCCTGATATCAGATATCCCGGACATTGGGCTTTGTTTGGCGGACACTTGGAGGCGGGAGAAACTGCGGAAGTGGCTGTGTTGCGGGAATTAGTAGAGGAAATTGGCTGGGCTCCTGCAAGTGTTTCTGTTTTCTGTTGCGATGTCGAAGCAGATGTTGTTCGCCATGTTTTTCACTCACAACTTAGCGCGGATGTCAAGGATTTAGTTTTGCTTGAAGGTTGGGATATGCAGTTGTTGACTGCCGGGGATATTCGGGCTGGTAAATGTTATTCTCAAAAGTCTGGAGATGTGCGACCTTTGGGCAGTGCTCACCAGCGTATTTTATTGAGTTTTATTGATGCTAATCTGTCGCGCCAATAAACATTGCATGTTAAGGGCGATACTCAAAGCCCAACCCCTACTCCCCACGCATTGTGAAGATTGTTTTTTACATCAAATTTAAATGCCCCAACAGGTTATGTCAGGGCAAAAACTCAATCCACAACAGATTAATCATCGGGTGCAGCCCTGCACCCTAGCATTGCTAGATTGCAGGGGTTTTACCAGTTAAGATCGAGCGGCAATCATTCCCGTTTGGCGTGCGTAGGCAAACAGCCCTCCGGCATCAATCACTGGCCCGACATCTCCTAAAGGCTTGAGGGAGTACGTGAGGTTTTGAGTGTGGTTGATAATTCGATCGCCCGCAAAGTCGATCGTCACTTCTTGACCTGTTACAAATAAATCGCACAGCCGATCGACCGATTCGATCGGGTACAATTCACCAGTAGCCGAGCAATTGCGAAAGAAAATCCGCGCGTAAGACAAAGCCACCACGGCTTTCACGCCCGCAGCCCCCAGAGCGATCGGAGCGTGCTCGCGCGAAGAACCGCAACCAAAATTTTCGCCAGCAATTATAATCGGATACTGGGTTTTGATTTCGCCTGCTTCGATAAACTTGCCGTAGCGATCGGGCAACCCAATCATCGCATAACTGCCTAGTTTCTCGTACTCGTCCGGCTTTGAGGGAACCAGGGTCAGGTATTCGGCAGGGATAATTTGATCTGTATCGATGTTGTCGTCTAAAACAAAAATTTTACCGCTAATTACTTTACCCATAGTTTATTTATTTCCTTTTGGCGGGAGTTCGGAGGCTGTGCTGATAGTTTTAAGTGCGATCGGTATGCAAAATTTGCACCAGTTCATTTTAACCTGGCAGCGCCAGTGATAACCTGTAGAAGTAAAAATTAGATCCGAGACTTTGGGTTGTAAATATACAGATTGCTAAGCGTCAAGATAGTTTTATGGTGAATCAAATAGATGACATTGCTCGACAAGCTCGCGAGGGTTCCGTTGCAGCGATTATTCAAATCCTTAACGACGAACTGGCACAGGTAGGGGTCAGGGCCAGAGCCGTTTTTGCCGAAGGGGTACTGCAACTGCTGTGCGAAGCTGCCACGCCCCAACTGCTAGAACAGTCTAGCTTGGTCGATCGAGTCCGAGAAATTTTGGAGGGCTTAGATCCCCGCAATATTCGCCGAGTCAACATCAACAGCCGGCTTGTGCGAGAACACCAACTGCTGTGGCTCGAAGAAATTAGCCGCGATCCCGATAATCAACTGCTGTGGTCTCAACAAATTAAACTCAGAAAGCCGAATTTGTTCAAGCGTTTGGCTTTTTCCCATCACGAACGCCAAAATCGAGGCAAGCGGGCTTTGCCGAGAATGGCTGTAGCTCGATCGATGCAGGAACCGCGGCAATTTCAGCGCGGTATCGTCGGCGGTGTCAGCTTGACCGTGCTGTTGCTGGCTGCGACTGCCGCCATCTACAAAGGACTCAATTCCCAAGTGCCAAACACCACCGCAGCCACCACCCAAGCAGTTGGCACTGGCGCTTCGAGTCCGGCAACACCTGCTTTGAAAATTTCTAAGCAGGCTGCTAATTCTGCTGTTGATTCTTTTGCACAAGCTGTGCGAACGGCCGAGCAAGCAGCCAACGAGGGCAAAAACGCTCAATCTCGCCAGGATTTGTTAGTCGTAGCTGCTAAGTGGCAGCAAGCTTCCGATTTGATGGCCTCGGTTCCCCCGAATCATCCCCGCTACACGACTGCTGTCAACCGGACGGCTCTTTACCGCCAAAATAGCGATAAAGCCCAACAGGAAGCACAAAATAGGTAAGGAGGTAAGCAGGTTAACTTTAATAATAGAACTTGCTCAGTGTCTCTACAAGCAGCGAAACATTAGTTTTTGACTTAAAACTCAAAAAGCCTAATCTCGACCGCGAGTGAGGATTTGGGGATTTTTAATTTTTGCGATCGCCATCACTCGATCGGCTGATTTGTATCACAATAAAAATTTGTTAGGATCACAAACTTAAATAGGAAACATCACAGAGTCAGCAGAGGGGTGTCACGAAGCGGTCTCTAGAAAAGTTGGATAATTATAACGGCAAGTCGATTTTCGCATTGAAGATTTAGTTGCACCATTTCGATCGGGGAACCCGAACAAAAGTCTAAAATATAGGAATCTCCACGACAAAAGTGTCGGAAAGCAAGTACCCGTTTTTTGAGGAAATCAAAATTAGTGCGAATGGGATTTATCCCGATCGGGTAATAATTCATCCCCTAATCGAAGGGTAGAAAACAGCAAAATCCAACTAGGTCCGATCGGGTAATTTTTTTACAAAAAAAATTACCCGCCGACGGGCTGCACCAACACACAAAGCAGGCTCATAAAAGTTAAGCAGACTGTGATTGATAGGTTGTATATTTGCAGCGCGAGCCCACGAAAACACTTTAAAAATAAAGGCTTGTTTGCCACGATCGCCGATCGCCAGGGAAATCAAGACTTTACTCCGATCGACGGAGATCCGTCGATCGTCTTGCACTTTGCATCTACCACAAATCGCAGAACCAGCATCAGTCCAAAAATTTCTGGATCGTCTTATGCAGTACCAGGTCGATCCTGCCCTTGAGGGGCGGCAAATTTACAAAATTCTCGCCACCACTATCGATCGAGAAATCCTGCTGCACATAGCAAATACTTTGGGCGTTGCATGGGGGGCAGATTTCTGTTTGGTTGCAGCAGCAGCCGATCTCAAAGCAATCAATCCCCATGCTTGGTGGCAAAACAAGAGCGATCGCCCAAATGCTGCCAATGCCACAGCGGATTCAACTCCAACACCGGAACACTCTCAAACCACAAGCTTAAAATCGCCCAACATATCACTCGACCATCCACTCCTGGCCAAAGTGCTAGCAGAGGGTAAGATAGTGGCGATATCAGATTATCTCGATCCTCCGGCAGGTTTATCCCCCAAATCCCCCGCGACACCGCTGCCTTGGGGGGCAATTTTGGCAGGGCCCGCGCGATTTGGAGGAGCTGTAAACGGCGTGATGATTGTTGGTAAGTTGCAACCTCACGAGTGGTCGGCAGCCGACAGAGAGCGCCTAGAAGCAGTATCAGACGCGATCGGTACCGCGATTTCTCACATTCAAAAAAATCAAGAAATTGCCAGTTTAAAGCAACAGTTACAGCAACAAGCTAAATACAAAAATCTACTCAAGTCAGTTGCCGCAGCGATTGAAACGAGTTCAGAACTCGATCGAATTTTGCAGCGAGTTATTGAACATACCGTCGATACCCTGCAAGTAGATAGAGGTCAAATCCTGCTGTTGAAATACACAGACCCCCTTTTAAAAACTTCTTCCGTCAATCGAACACCAAAAGCAAAAGTCGAATTAGTGGGCGAATCCGCTCTCAAAAAAACTGCCAAAAAACCAAAAATAGCACCAAGCAAGGCAGAAAAACTAACCGCGAGTGCCAAAACAAAAAACCAGGATAAAACTGCTAATTCAAAATCAAAAATCCCTAATTCAAAATCAACTAACTCTCCCGCTTTTTGGCTGTCGGAATCTAATTTGTGCGATCGGGCATTCAACAGCGCACCCCAACCCCTCGCCCTCGCTGACGCAGGCCAATCCACCGGCAACGAACCAGAAAACGTCGCAGCAATCTTGAAACTCCAAGACATTCGCGCCCTGTTGCTGGTTCCACTCACCGACACCAACAAAGAGCAAACCGTCTTGGGGTTCTTGGTATTGCAGCACTTTGCTCCCCGCCCTTGGAACCCAGAAGAATTGGAAGTTCTCGAATCGGCGTGCGTGCTAGCCAGCAGGGCGATTATCCAAACTCAGACGATCGAGCAAGCGCAAACCCTAATCGAAGACAGAACTTCTCAGTTGCAGCAAAGTCTAGACTTGCAGGAAAAACTGTACCTAAAATCTGCCAATCAACAAGAGCAACTTCGCAAATTGAAGCTGATGGAAGACGAGTTTCTCAGCACTATGAGTCACGAGTTGCGTACCCCCCTAACCATCATGAAGCTGGCGATTCTGATGCTCAAACAAGCCGAACAGCCCTTAGCAAGTCGGGCTAAGTATCTCGACATTCTAGAGCAGCAGTGTTCCAAGCAAACCTCTCTGGTTAACGATTTGCTCGCCCTCAAGCAGTTTGAAGCCCAGCAAGTCCCTATTTATGCGATCGAAATCGATTTCAAGCGTTTAATTCAAGATTTAGCTGGGGATTTTGAAAAAAAGTGGGCGGATAAGGAATTGACTCTGAAGCTAAATTTGCCGAAGTTTGTCGCTTGCCTGGAAACCGACCCGGACAGTCTCAAGCGGGTGCTGCTGGAACTGCTGACGAATGCTGGCAAATACTCGGCTTCTGGAAGTGCAGTGATTTTGGAGGCATCTGAGACTGGCGGCTGCATTGTCTTGAGCGTCTCTAATTTCGGGCGCGGCATTTCTGCTGCTGATTTACCCCACATCTTTGACAAATTCCGCCGCGGCACTGGCATTACCGATCAAGCGATCGCGGGTACGGGTTTGGGTCTGGCGCTGGTAAAGTGTTTAGTAGAGCACTTGAATGGTACTATTGATGTGTCTAGCTCTCCTGCTGAAAGTTCTGAAGCTGATGAGTTGTGGCGCACATCTTTTACTCTGAGTCTGCCAAAATCTCCAGCGGAACTCTCTAATCTAGAAGCATAGTTCGGTTGAAAAGCAATTGGGAACTGGCAGCTTGTCAGGCGAAAATTTGCCTTGATAGGGAGATTTGGAAATCTGACCGACGCTAGCAGATCCTGCTTTTTTAATTGTTTGTCTGGTTGCCTGTTTAAATTGCAGGTTCCCGATTGCTGATTGTCACGCTTGACTTTACTATCTCCGGTTATTTCTCCGTAATTAGAGCGTGTTTGTATAAAGGTTTCTCGTGAGTAATTTAATTTTTAAATGAATTAATAAAAAAAACTTGCAGTCCTTACTACAAAAATAGATCGGGAATTTAATTCCTGACTGCCAGCTTAATTACAATTGTCTGACCGGAGAGAAGATTGACCGAAAAAATATAGTTATTGAACTCTTTCAAAGGCCTGCAACGAAGTATTTTTCTACATCCGAGTAGGTTGATGCAGGAATGAATATCCCCTAAAAAAATGTCGCGCTGCATGGAACTAGATCCTGAATATTATGCTAACAAAAGCTGCACCGAAACTCCTGCGTTGGCAGCGTTCTAAATATTCGCCCCTGGCACGACAAATAGACGTTTTTGCTGCGGCGGCAAAGTTTATGTTTTTTTTGTGGTGGGATGGACTGCTGCAAAATAATTCTCCTCATACTAGAAGAATTCGCGCCCATTGGTTGGTGAATACTTTGCTGGATTTGGGCCCCACCTTCATCAAAATCGGCCAGTCTCTCTCGACGAGGGCGGATTTGCTGCCGCTGGAGTACGTGAAGGAACTCGAACAGTTGCAGGATCGGGTTCCTGAGTTTAGTTCCGAAGAGGCGATCGCCCTTGTAGAATCAGAGTTGGGCAAGGATATTTATGCTTTGTACCGCGATTTTGACCCGTTTCCCATTGCTGCGGCGAGTCTGGGACAGGTGCACAAGGCGAGGCTGCACACCGGGGAAGATGTGATTGTCAAGGTGCAGCGTCCGGGTTTAGAAAGTTTATTCGATCTGGATGTGAAGGCGGTGCGCCAAGTGATGCGTTTTTGCGATCGCTATTTTCCGGCGACGCGCAAGTACGATTTGGAATCTATTTATCACGAGTTTTTTAAGATTTTATATCAAGAAATTGACTACGTGCAAGAAGGTAAAAATTCCGATCGATTCAGCCATAATTTTCAAGAATATCCTCAGATTATTGTTCCTAAAGTCTACTGGCAATACACTACAAAAAAAGTGTTGACTGTCGAATACGCGCCGGGGATTAAGGTGGACGATCGCATTAGTTTGGAGGCGATTGGAGTAGATATTGCCAAGCTAAATCAAATCGGGATTTGCTGTTACTTGAAGCAATTATTAATTGACGGCTTTTTTCAAGCTGACCCGCATCCTGGAAATTTGGCTGTAACGGAAGACGGCAGCTTGATTTTTTACGATTTTGGGATGATGGCTGAGGTGAAATCTCTGGCTAAAGACCAAATGGTCAATACTTTTTTTGCGGTGCTCAGAAAAGATACTGACGAGGTACTCAATACTTTAATGACGATCGGCTTAGTTGAACCGATGCCGGATATGATGCCGGTGCGGAGGCTGATTGCTTTTCTGTTGGATAAGTTTATTGATAAGCCGATCGACTTTCAAGCTTTTAATGAAATTAAGAACGAACTTTACATCATGTTCGAGCAGCAACCGTTTCGCTTGCCAGCAGAAATGATGTTTATTGTCAAGTCCCTGACGACTCTCGACGGCATTGCCAGAACTCTCGACCCAGACTACAATTTCTTAGCATCCGCTCAGCCTTTTGTCAAGAGTATTGCGGTGAGTAAAGGGCGCGGAAGTGCGATCGCAGAATTAGCCAGACAAGCCCGAGCTTTTATCACCTACAAGTTGCGACAGCCGAGCAAATCGCAAGTTTTCCTCAAGCGTTTGGAGCAGCGGATCGAAGATGGCGAATTGCAAATTAGAGTGCGAAATAGTTCGAGCGATCGCGCCCTCAAACGCATCAATCTAGCTCTAAAAACTCTAATTTTTGCTTGTGTGACTGGTTTTGCGGTGCTGTCGGGTGCGGTGCTGCTGGTGGGCGGATATCAAACGGGGGCGATCGTGGCTTTTGCTGTTGCGGGATGTGGCGGCTTATTTGCGCTGCGCTTTTTATTAAATTTGTTGGTGAAGGAAAAGCTAGATCAAATCGCTGAAAAATAAATATGCTGGGGAATTGGGAATTGCGATCGCAGTCAGGACTTTAGTCCTATAAATTTAGCATAGGTGAATCTAAGGTTAAAAAATAGAGTTTGATTGTAGCATAAATTTATTAAATTTTTAAGCTATAATCAAATCAAATCAAATCAAATTGCCCTAAGTATTCCACAATATAAGCAGCAGGAGGATTGGCTATGTCAACTACTGTTCGAGAAGTTTACGATCGCGTTATTTCTACCCTTTCACCAAAGGATAGACTGCGCTTGGCAACTCTTATCCTCAACGATTTGGTGCAGCAAAATCTATCGGTAGTCGATGAAAGTGAGACTTGGACTGAAGAAGATAAACTCGATGTGACGGCATTTTCTTTACAGTATGCGACAACCATTTTTTCTGAAAATGAGGATATTTAATAGTGTGTTTTAATCCTGGTGATGTGGTGACAGTAGATTTTCCTGGTGTCACTGGCATTAAACGTCGTCCGGCGGTAATTTTATCATCAGTTACCTATAATGCAACCCGCCGCGATGTAATAGCTGGACTCCTGACTACACAGACCACTGCTTTAAGTTTAACTGATTATATACTCCTAGATTGGGCAACAGCAGGTTTACGAGTCGCTTCAGTTTTTCGCAGTTTTATTGTAACTCTACCGCCATCTTCCAACTTAGTTCTAATTGGTCATCTGTCGGAACGTGACTGGAAGGAGGTTCGTTCTTGCTTGAAAGTAGCTCTTGCGGATTTGGAATGATATAGTTGTTACTTTTGGACGAAGAAGTGTTCCAGAATATCCTCTTTAGAGCAGATTTTTATTGAATTTTGCTGACTTGATTTATGAAATATTTGACCCTACTAGCGTGCTTCTACATACTCACAAATAGTAGTTGGTTCGGGAATGGGTAAACCGTTTTCTCGCAACCCTTCTAAGTGAAATTCGATCGCTTCTTTAAGAAGCTGCTGTACTTCTGCAAGACTAGCGCCTGTGGCTGCACATCCCGGTAAATCTGGCGCACAAGCTGAATAGTTATTCGGTGTTTTTTCAATGACGATCGCATAACGCATAATTCAGCCTCGACTTTAGAGTAGATTAGGAAAAACGCACTATGACCAAAGAAACCGGGTTTTTGCCTTGGGTGTCGGCCCTGGTATTCACGTAAAAAACCCGGTTTCTCGCCACCTGCAAACCTTCAGAAACCGGGTTTTTTACCAGTGTTAAAGCCTCAAAGCCAGTATTCACGCAAAAAACCCGGTTTTTCGCCACCCGTGCGTAAGTCCTAATAAGCTATTGCGGCATTTAAACTGCAGTTCAAAAAACGATCGAACAATGAGTGGGGTGTCCCGCCCGCTCTGAATATACAATTTAAATGCGCGACAGTTTAGCAAAAAGGGCAGGCAATATGCCCACCCTTTTTGCTAGATATCAATTTGATATCAGAGTTAGATTTTTAATACCCCCAGGGGAATTCGAATCCCCGTCGCATCCGTGAAAGGGATGTGTCCTAGGCCTCTAGACGATGGGGGCGCGTTTTGTTGCGTTTGCTTGGGTTCCGCACCTTTATTACCTTAACTAATTTTTCCCAATCTGTCAACTACTTTGCCAAAGTTTTTTTTCTAGCCGTCCGAAAGCTGCTCGCAGTAAGCTTTGAGGATGCTGGCGCAGTTGCCGATCGCCCCCAAGCGAGCAATCTCAAAGCCGTGGGTGTTCTGCGTCGGGAAAGCCAAACAAGCCGCGCGGGCTACGTGGCCGAACTTCATGGCGATCGAAGCATCGCTCCCAAAACCGCTAATTACCGCCAACTGCACATCTACATCGGCTGCTGCGGCTGCTGCGCGCAATTGGGCGTTCAATCCTTCATCGTAAACTCCGTATCCGTCCTGAACCAGCAAAACCGGGTTTTCGCCGTCGTCGATCGGGTATTCTGGCGCTAGAGGGCAAATTTCCAAAGCAATCAGCGCGTCCAACGGCTGGCGCTGCGAAAAATACAAAGCCCCGATCGCCCCAACCTCCTCCTTCGCCGAAGCCACCAAATAAACATTCACCGCAGGCTGTTTCAAACATTCGGCCAGAGCCAGCAAAATCGCCACAGAAGCCTTGTTGTCCAGGGTGTAGCTCGCGATCCAATCCTTCAAGCGCAGCGGGCGCTTGCGGTGCTTTCCTACCACCATCCGGGTACCGGGCCGAATTCCCGCCTCGGCTAATTCCTCGCTGGTACACTTGGTTTCGATCCAGGCATTTTCCCACTTGACAGAAACATCTTCCTGCTGAGCTTTTTGGGGGGATTCGTGGGAAACGTGGCGGCTTCCGAAGCTGAGAATGCCGCTAATTGTTTGCTTGTCGCCCAACAAATCGACGACACCTTCGCCGTACACCCACGGAAACGCGCCGCCCAATCTGCGGACTTCGACGCGCCCGCGATCGCCTATGGTTTTAACTATCGCGCCAATTTCGTCTTTGTGCGCCGTAATGGCGATCGACCTTTCGGGATTGCGGCCCGGAATTAGGGCGATCGCATTGTCGGCGCGATCGATCCAAGCATTCACTCCCAGGGCGGTGAACTTTTCCATCAACCGCTGGTTAATTTCCGACTCTACACCGCTGGGAGAGTGCAGCATGACTAATTCTTCGATTGTTTGGAACAGGCGATCGAACTCTAACATTTTTGATTGCCGTGTTTAAGAGCGTATTTTGACATATATTAAAGCAGATTTATTCTCTGTAGCAATCCTATTTTATGAAGTTAACCAGATTTTTTTTGAACCGCAGAGGGCGCAGAGGGCGCAGAGAGAGTTATTATGAAAATGAAAAAAATCTAATTTTTATCCTATGCTTATCAATAAGTTAGTGCAACTATTGCGACGAAAAATCCGAGCTAAAAAATTAGGCATAAAATTTAAGAGAGTTGCTAGCTTTCAATTGCCCGAACAATTAATTGTGCAAGGAAAGCATTATCAAGTAAACATCCCTTCAGAGAAAGGCATGGACGGAGAATTTATAGAAGTGCTTTTAGATGATTGCTACGGAGTCGAGAAATTATCCCCATCGTTGAGGACAATTATTGATATTGGAGCCAATGTCGGGTTATTTCCAATTGGTGCGAGGAACAGGTTTCCCCAGGCTGTCATTCACGCCTACGAAGCTAATCCCAACCTAGAAAATCACCTCAAACATCAATCTAAAATCGCGAATTTTACCTATTTTATGGAAGCTGTAGGAGCCGAAGATGGTAAAGTTGTCCTCGATATTCGGGAAGTGTCGGGAAAAACCCGATCGACCGTCAGCCCCAGCGGCGACATACCGATGGTATCATTTCGCAGGGCGATCGATCGAATTGGTGGCAGCGTCGATTTAGCCAAAGTAGACTGCGAAGGTGCAGAATGGCTGTTATTTGAAGATCGAGATACTTGGCAGCTCGTGCAAAACCTTTCTTTAGAATATCACTTGTGGTCCGGTCACACTCACGCCGAAACCAGACAAGTTATTGAAAATTTAGGATTTCGGATCGGAAAGCAAACACCAATAGATAAATGGTACGGCTCCATTTTAGCATCCCGAACCCGCAATCCTCAATGAGATCGTGTCCCGTACAATACCCGTTAAAAGTTTGTAGTGAGGACTTCAGTCCTCAGATTTTTACTCTTGACTTGCATTCCTCACTACAGACCAATTTTATTTAACAGAGATTGGGTTAAATCTGTTCTTCTCCTTGACTTAAACGCTGACTTCCTTGATTTTCCTCGACGCGAACAATACCCTCATTGGGAACATTGAGGATACCTGTGAATGGTTCTTGACTTGGTGGTAAAGCTTGTTCCTTGTTTTTGCGATCGGCAATTTCGCGCTGCAACTTATCAATTGTACCTTGAAATCGAGCGGCTTGTCTGAGCATTTCCTGTTCCGAAAAATCCAGCAATTCAATCAAATTGGCAATTTGATATTCCAGAAATTGATTTTCGTAAAAATTGTTATTGACTGCAACTTTTTCAGCAGAATGTGAGGAATCAAATACAACTTTCTCCTCACCAAGTAACAAAGCTGTTTTGACACTAAGTGCTAAGTGTTTAAACATTTGGGCCGTGTTTTGTGGGATTTTAACTTTCAGGAACATCACTACAGCAAACAAACTTCCAGACGGCAGAAGTCCCCCAAATCCCAAAACAGATTTGACTTGGTAGGGAATAATTAAAGATTTTTGTTCGGGAATCAATAGACTGCCTTTTGCCTCAGACACGTGAAAAATATTTAATACTGCGGGTTCTAATTTCAGGAACCTTTCTCGCTGGGTTCCGATGACTGTAGGAATGTCTAAACCAAACTGCCGGATTATTTCCGAAATCGCCGGCATTTCGGCTACTAATTCGGCGCTAACTAACCCAATAGCAGTATTTTCGGCGGCTGTATGCCGAGAATTCCACTGCGGTTCCGCGCCTGCTGCTGCTAGCAAAGTCCAGCATTTCATGTCGGATGCAGGGGAATTATTGTTCATCAAACGGCGGACAGATTGTTGCAAAGATTCTTCTAATTCCCCGTAGGGATGAGTTTTGAACAAACGCACCAAAACACAGCTATTTTCTCCTGTTTCCGCAGTGCAAAAATGTTGATAAATAAATTTAACAATTTTCTGGCTGCAAGCCTCCATACTAGCTGTATTTCTACCTAGCTGGCGCAGGACTAAGCTGCATTTCGCCATGTCTTGCGGGGTAAATCGGGTCATATCGTACATTGAAAAACGCTCTCCCAGAGCTCAAACACTCTTTTTCATTTATCGTTAAAGCTGCTACCGCATCCGGAATCCTACTGAGAGGTTTGAAAACTGTTGGTTAAAATACGTACAAAATCTTCTCGGAATTCCCAGAAATTGTGTCGCAGAATACATAAATGCAGGCTGAGGGAAAACAATTGATCCCGCAGGGTGCGGAATGTGGGATGTACGGTGTTTGAAAGGATTTGTGACTGTGACTCGCGCACAGAAATTACAGAAACGGGAATTTTCTACTGCGGTGACTGCCGCAATCAAAAAGGTTCGACGGTTCGGACTTGGGTGCTTCTTTTGCTGAGAACCTAAGTCGGAACGATCTGATAGAAGAGCACCTGTGGCAAAAACCGGGTTTCTGACCGCAAATTTAGCATCACAACCTATATCTCTCGTTCAGAAACCCGGTTTTTAAGAGCTTGTTGAGAATGGTGCTCTTCTGTCAGAACGATCGAACTTGCTTCATAATAAATAGATGCTTTGTGTGAACTTTTAAACACTCAAACAACTCTACTGAGTAGGTTGAGACTTTGCTTGCAGAGCGTCTTTAGCTGACAATCCCCCATCTTGAGTACCAAAATACCACAAACTAGCGGCAGCTTCGGCGCGAGTCACGGATTTCTTCGGCTGAAAGAGAGTTGTAAAACCAAAAACTCGGCGAATATTTGCCAAATCTCCATTGTTAAAATCAGCTAAAATTGCCCGCGAGGCCTGGGAGTCAATTTTAGAAGCATCTTGAAAGCCCCACTTTTCTTTCACTCCGTCTATGTTAGCTGTCGGTAAAATTTGACGAGTATCTAAAGGCACTTTCCAAAGAATCATTGCTTCGCGAGTTAAAGGTGCATCGGGGCGAAATTTCACATCTTTAGTGTCCGCTGAAAGCGAACTCGGAATTACACCTGCTTCTGCTAAACCTTGAATTACTGAAAAATCTGGGTCTGTTTTGGATACGTCAGAAAAGGCGGGTTCGCTAGAGTTTACTGCTAATCTAATTTGTTTGCCTTGACGGCTGGCATAAATCTGGTTGTTTGCTGCTACTAACCAGCGGGCGTATTCGCGGCGGGTGATAATTTTGTTGGGTTTGGGCAAAGCGGTGTTAGTTTCTAGCTTAGCATTTTCTGTCGTTCGCACTTTCAACACTTCCAACTGAGCCAAATCTGCCACATACTGGCGCAACTGTTGAGGAATTTGGCTGTCTAATTCGCTAACTTTTGCTGATTTTGGCGCAGCCGGTGTCGCCGGAATAGTTTCCTCTGAATTAGATGGAGTTGGTGAAGCGGTTGGAGATGAGCTAGACTCGGAATTGCTAGATTCGGGACTGCTGGCAATTTCTGAGCCTTCTTTACTGTAGTCGATCGCAAATTCTGTAGAACCCCCCACTTTTTGAGTAGGAGAAAGCAACACTGTTACCCGCAAATTATCTCGCGTTGCGACTAAAGTACCTTGTCCGTCGGCGCTGGGGCTGCTGACTATTTGCCAGTTGTCGCGCCCAAATTCTTTGGTGTAAAAGTTCTGCACGGAATTAACCGGATCTGTGCTTTCCCAGCGCAGCCGCACAGTTTTTGGCGGCGGATCCGTTTGCCCGCCAACTTCGATTAACTGAGCGTTAGGATAGAGTGGAATCTCGGTGGGGAAGTCGGGAGGAAGTTTGGCGGTTGTGCTGGTTTTGACTGCTGTTGCTGGCGGAGGAGGCGGGGGAGATAAAACAAGTGGATTTTGTTGTAATTTGGGATCGGCGGCTAAAGATTCTTCGAGTGCTTTGCTGTTGGGGCTGTTTGCACAAGCTGTGACAGCAGCTAGCAGACACAGGGCCAGCCCAGTCTTTACACCAGGGAGTATATTGGTTTTATTGGTTTTACTGGTTTTAGCTTGCCCGATCGACTTGCGTTGTCGTTGAGTAAATATAATATTCAGCATAAATCCCTCGTTTGCGGATATCTTTCTAGGCTAGCGCAGATCGATCTGAAAAATATAAAATATAATTTTTATCCAAATGAAATTGCTGCATTTATTCCTAGTTACTGCTGCATTGCTTGTCTGGCCTGTCAAGTTTGCCTCTCCGGCAAAAGCTCAACTAACTCCGCAGCAGGCTGCCTTTCAGATGCCGGAGTGGCAGCCATTTTGCTCGCCAATGGGTCTGTTTGCGATCGATATGCCGGGAACTCCTAAAATTAACTCCGAAACTTTTTCAACTCAAGTTACCGCTCATACATACAGGTCGATATTAAAAAACAAAGACACTTATTTACTTCAACACTTTGACCTAGATTTTCGGCTCAGCAACAACAATATCAAAATTACTTTAAATAATGCCGTTGATTTTTTTGTCGTGGCAGCCAATGCTAAATTGCTGCAAGTGCGGGATATTTCCATCGGCAGCTATCCGGGAAAAGAGTTTGAATTTCAGCCGCTTTCCCCCAACGAACCTGTAGGTGTAGGTCAAGTCTTTTTGGTAGAAACCCGCGTTTACGGGCTGGTTGCAACTGCCTCAAAACCAGAAAACGCTCAACAGTTTCTTGACTCTTTTCGTTTGTTTTGAACCCGGAAGTTCGGCAATTAATTGTGTACGGCATTTGACGGATTTAACCGAGGTTTCTAAGATGTTCGAGGTTCGAGGTTAAAATTAGTTGGGAGCGGCGACATTTAATAGACTTCTTGCAAAAATAGTTAGGACCGGCTAGGAGCAACGTCCCACAAAAATCTTTTTTCTTGTGGGACGGACACGCGAACCCGTCCCAAAATTTGATTAAAAGGAATTTTGCAAGAGGTCTAATTTATTAATATAACTTAGGCCGTTCGATTTTGTCCGTACAAAAATATTGGCTTGGGCAACTAAAAATCTCGGCATCAACCGGGTTTTTGAGGGATACTGCGTCGGGGATTAATTAAGTTAAAATTGACCTAGTACCTTATTGGGTTTTTTGTACTCTATCTAACGACATATATAAAATTTATATCTGTAGAGCGATGAAGCTGCTTCCTCAAATTTATATATTTGATATTAAGGATTTTTCCGCACGCACAAAGCCCAAAAATCGATCGCCAACAAAGATTCTGTAGCTTATTACCCGGAGGATATTACATATTATGAACAAACTAACACCACTTCTGGTCAGCGGCATCCTATTATTTGGAGCTGCAGCTTGCACCGACGGAGCTAAAACTAGTGCTGACGCTCCTAATTCTACTACTACCACAGAAAATGCCGCCAGCCCGCCCGCAGTGGCGAATGTTCAAAAAACTCAGTCCGACGCCACGAGCGAAATTCGCCAAGCCCAAGCAAATTCTGACATCAGGGCCCGAGAACAGCGCAACAACATAACGGGAGGCGATGCAATCAGAGCCGATGGCGACCTCCAAAGTGAAGTTCGCTCAAAGTTGGAAGTCAACATCACTAAAGGTCTGCTAACTGTTGACGCCAAAGATGGGGTGGTCACCGTAGCTGGCACAGTTCCAAATCAAGAAGATTTAGCTAAAATTGAGCCGCTAGCCAAAGAAATTAAGGGTGTCAAAACAGTGAATGTTACGGCGACAGTTGCCCCCGCTGTACCTGCATCGCCTTGAAATTAATAAATTAGCAGGAAGAAGGAAGAAGGAAGAAGGAAGAAGGGAAATTGGGCCTTGAAAATATAGCTTTCAAAGCCGATCGCAACGCTTGCAAAACTCTTCCAGGGAAAATATTTTAAGTTCAAAAGTTGAAGATTTACGCAGTCAAAACTTCTAACTAAAAAACTCGTGCAATACCTGCAATTGCCCATTCCCTATTTCCGATTTCCCTTTTCTAAAAATTCGGGTAAATCCGCCGGAAGAAAGAGGCGGAAGTTATTCCCAGCGACCGATGAAAAATGTGCAAAAACAATGACTAAATGTGATTGATGGCAGCAAACAGAACGGAAATTCTGTAGTTGTGTAAAATTACTTTATTTTGAAGGAGAAAAAAATGGCATTAGGTCAAAACAAGCGAGCTGTAGGAGCATTTTCTAATTACCGCGATACGGAACTAGCCCTGATGGAACTGCAAAGTACCGGGTTTCCGATGAATAAAGTTTCGGTAGTTGGTGAAAATCTCGATGGCAACGAAATAGGCGGCGCTAGCGCTGCTAAGGGTACCGACGAGAAAGTGGGGGGCGGCGCGAAAGCTGGCGCGACGGCGGGAGTCGTGACGGGCGGTTTGATTGGCTTGCTCGGCAGCATTGGGGCGCTGGCGATTCCGGGAGTTGGCCCGATCGTGGCGGGGGGCGCGATCGCGACTCTGCTGGCCGATACTGTGGTGGGCGGTGCGATTGGGGCGGCAGCAGGCGGTTTGGTGGGCGGCTTAATAGGTTTGGGAGTTCCCGAAGACAAAGCTAAAGTTTATAGCGATCGCGTCTCCCGCGGAGAATACTTGGTATTCGTAGAAGGAACAGATGCCGAACTTGCCACTGCTGAAGGAATTATGAGCGTGCGGGGCATTCAGGATTGGGGCATTTACGATGTGCCGGCAGACACCGGCCGCAGAGCTTCGGCCCGCGACAAACGCGCCGTCGGGGTATTTTCAACCCGCCGCGAAACCGAGCACGCCCTGGGAGAACTTAGAACAGCCGGTTTTGACATGAATCGGGTTTCGGTGATCGCTAAAGATGCCGATGCTAAAGGGGACATCGCAGGGATTGACCTGCACGACAGCGCGGACAACAAGGCCGATGAAGGGGCGACTAAGGGTGCGCTCACAGGCGGTACTTTGGGCGGTTTGACGGGCTTGTTGGTGGGTCTGGGCCTGGTGGCAATTCCGGGTATCGGGCCGATTATGCTGGCAGGAGCCTCGGCTACGGCGATCGCCACTACGCTGGCAGGTACTGCTTTGGGCGCTGCAGCAGGTGGCTTGATCGGAGCTTTAGTCGGTATGGGAATTCCTGAAGAGGAAGCTAAAGTATACAACGATCGAGTGGCGAGAGGAGATTATTTGGTACTGGTTGACGGTAGCGAAGCAGAAATCGCTAAAGCTGAAACGATTCTGAGCCGCGGAGGCATTCAGCATTGGAACACCTACGACTATCCCAGCAGTGTCGATAGCGCTCGGGCAGATTACGGCGCTCCTGGCACTCCCGGCGTTGATACTACGGCTCGTATCTAAGCTGCTACGCATCTAAATTCAATACAGAGACGGGCTATCCTGCCCATCCCACAATCATTGTAGAAAAACTGACTGTCAAAAAATTAGATGCAAAGCAGCTTATCACCCCAGTCAGGGCGCGACCGCCCACCCTCGGACTTGATACTTCCGATTTGGTTTGGCTATTGTTTCTGCCATCGGCAGGGCAGTCGCGCTCCTGCACTTGGATTGTGGATGGCGTGTTTAGCGCTTTGGCGGTAAAATTATCTCAAAAGTCGGCTTTTTCTCTGAAAGCTGGCTTTTGTTTTGTTCTGGAAACTTTAAAAAAGCGACAGCAGTCACAAAAAATGCCGCTCTATGTCAACTCCTAACCCATACAGAATAAGTCATTGCCCGTGCTTGTATCTCAAATCTCAAATCTCAAATGGTACGATCTGTTAAAAGTTTAATTTTGATGGGCCCGCTGGGCTTTGGGTGCGATAGGTTCGATCGGCTCCCTTAATTTTTATCATCAAAAACGGTAGTGGTTTTTGAGTCTGTAACACTCACTACTGCTCGCTTGCAAACTCTGCAGTACGATCGAATTCGATGGCATAAATTACAGCAGATATTGCTTGGTTAGTCAAATAGCGACTATCTTTAATTATGGGATGGGTAATTTCAGCAACTTAATACAGGTGAAGTAGCCCCTCCCGCGCGCCCAGGATCGTCCGCAGCCGTCGGCAACTATTAGAATAATAATATTGTCGGAGCCTTCGGTCAAGACTTAGACTGGTCATTGGCTGTAGCAGCCCAATTGTCGCTGGCAATACCTGCGGCATGAATAAAGTTTTTCTGGGAATGCCTCGGCGAAGCATTTGAGCCGCTCAGGAACAGCTTTTATGTCCGGGAGCGCGTCTGGTGTCGGGATTTCTGTTAATTAGAACCGCAAGCGCTCATGGATCGAGTAAAGATTGACAGCAAGCACAGCATCGCGGGAGCACGCCCCGGGCTCGCGGGTGATTTTTTCACGAAATCCCCCGCGAGAGACAGCCGCTTGTTTGCTTCGCCCGCGAGCAGTTCAGAACTCAGACGGAAACAGCCTTCCTGTAGGATTTCACTGGCACCGAACACAGTGGGGGGAGGTGAAACTAGCTGATCTGATCGGGTTCTGCTTTGATGGCGAGAGAACTCATCGGCCTGAAAGTAGAAGACATTCGGACTTGAAGCTTCGGGTTCTTATTTCTTTCTGGCAGTAATAAATTCGATCGCCAGTACCAGCAATTTTTCGGGTCAGCATGGGGCGGGAATGCCGCCAGCAATACCCCAAATAGGCGATCGACCTTGACAAGGACGATCGACAACTTCTCGGTATTTTGGTAAATTGTTAGCAGTTAATAGTTAGTGATTAGCAGTTAGTATAAATACAACTAACAATTAACAACTAACATCAACCGCCAACTAATTACCAGCAAAATAATAGTTACAGGGCTTACAGGTGGCGAGAAACTTGGTTTCTTCATGAATGCCGCGCTGAAAACACCCAGATTCTTTACGAGAAACCGGATTTTTTGTGAGCGATAACTAGGCGAGCAGGGTGATGCTAAAAATCAACCTGTTTTGATTGACAATTGTTAAGCTGTTGCGGCATTTAAACTGTATGTCAAAAAACAATCTTCACAATGCGTGGGGAGTAGGGGTTGGGCAGGAGAGCCCGCCCTAAATATACAATTTAAATACGCGACAGCTTGAGGTGGCAGTATTGGTTGAAAAAACATACTGCTAAACACGATAGTACAAATTTTCAGACAACATAGAACATCGAGAAATTAAGGAAACTAACTCTACTTTTTTTATGAATTTCACTGAGATTTTAAGTGCCGATGAACTTTTAACTAGACATAGAAACGGGGAACGAGATTTTCGAGGAGCGAACCTCATCGCAGCTCATTTGATTGAAGCTAATCTCAGTCGAACAAATTTGAGCAACGCTAATTTAAAAGGGGCAAACTTAATTAGAAGCAAACTAATTGGAGCTAATTTAAACGGCGCAGATTTGAGCGGGGCAAATTTATCTAAGGCGAAATTAATTGAAGCTAACCTCGGCAGTTCTAGTTTAACTGGAACTGTGGCGATCGGAGCCGATTTTAGCGGGGCAAATCTCAGCGGATCAATATTGTCTCACGCTGACTTTAGTAAAGCTGTTCTGACTGGAGCGAGTTTAGTAGGAGCGTGTTTGCTGAGCAACTCGAAACTAAGTGAGGCTAATTTGAGCGGGGCGACGCTTAGCCGAGCAATTATGAGCGGGGTTGATTTAAGCAAAGCAAATCTGACTAGATCCATTCTCAGCGAAGTGGATTTGAGCGGTGCAAATCTGAGCGGAGCAATTCTAATTCGGGCTTATCTCAATCGCGGAAATCTCGGCGGCGTCAACTTGGTTGGGGCTTATTTGAGCGAAGCAAGTCTGCGGGAGGCCTCTGTTTGCGCTGCTGATTTGAGCGGTGCTGACTTGAGCGGTGCTGACTTGCAAGGTGCTAATTTAAATGGCTCTAATTTGAGCGGTGCTGACTTACAAGGAGCTAATTTAAGTAAAGCCAATTTAAATGGTTTGATTCTGCACAATGCTGATTTGAGAGCTGCGAATTTGAACAAAACTTCTTTGCGGGGAGCTGATTTGAGCGGTGCTAATTTGTCGGGAGCTAGCTTGTTGGAAGCGGATTTGCGGGGAGCGAATTTGAGTCACGCCAATTTGTCGGGAGCGGGTTTGCTGCTGAGTTCTCTGACAGGGGCGAATTTGACAGGAACTAATTTGTCGGAGGCTAATTTGATTGGGGCGAGCTTGAATGTTGATAATTTGAATGAAGCAGCTTTGGGCGGGGCGATTTTGCCGAATGGAGCTACTCACAGCCGGGATTGATCTGTTGCAAGTTGTTAGTTGTTAGTTGTTAGTTGTTAGTTGGCAGTTGGCAGTTGGTTGTTGGTTGTTGGTTGTTGGTTGTTGCTATAAGAGACCTCTCCTAAAAGCCAAGAACAGGTTCTATGCCTGTTTCAAAATAACTCTTGGAAATGTCTAATAGCAAATATTAGACAGTTGATTCAAGTCTGGTTGAGTCGATTAACTATAATAGCTGTAAACCGGGTTTATTTGAGAAACTGGGTTTCTCACAAGCGTGGGTTTTAGAGCGATCTCAAATCCGGGTTTGGGTTCCCCTTTAGAAACCAGTCGGCCTTGGGGCCGACTTTGTTTGACTTTCTGGCGGTTGAAACCGCCCCCGTCACAACGGGGATGACTGGCGTTTAGTATAATAGTGCTGGCGATTTTGGTTTATCCAATGAGATTCCGACCAATTCGGGTCGGGTTCGTGCGCTAAATGGAGGTAGATTAATTCGGGCGATCGACAAAAATATCTATCCTCTCCCAAGTAGCGTTCAACCATATCTTGATCCTCTGCTCCCCAGCCAATAAATGTCTCATCCCATCCGCCTATTTCTATTAAGCGTTGGCGTTGAAATATGGGTGAAACTCCAAACCGCTCCCGCCGCGTCAAGTGCTTAAATAGGGCTGTCGGCATATCTTCTGGCGCAACTTTCAACTCTTCAATTATGTCATAATTTTGCTCGAAATCCAGGCGGGAAGTATCGCACATCATTCGATAGCCAGTGACCAACATTTGGGAGGAAATTTGAGCCATTTTTAGATGGCGATCGAGCGTATCTCGGTAAGGAATGAGATCGACATCAAAAGCTGTTACCCATTCCCCGCGCGATAGAGATAAACCTAAATTTAAAGCTTTGGTTTTATGAAAAGTTCCCGCCCAGGGAAGATAATTGTAGCTGATTGGTAGGTTGGTAATTTCTGGTAAAATCCAAGGTGAAGAAACCCGATCGAGTTCGATTAAAATAATTTCGCAAATAGATAATAAATTTGAGGAAGCTTGAGTTTTCCACCACGCGAGTTGAGTTTTCAAATGCTGTTTGCGTTGGCGGTAGGTAACAATTAAAGACAATTGAATTTCATTCACAACTATAATTTTGGATAAAATTGGTGGTAATTTTCAAGAATTGAGGAGGTAAAATTGATGGTTGGGCTAAATCGCCAAAGAGAGCGCCTTTTGTGATAGATTGCAAGCAAGAGATGATATTGCGATCGCGCGTTTGCTGGGGCGGTAATTGCTGGTGATGTTGGTTGCGAGTCCCATCGCTATGAGAAAGATGGATGACTTTCCCCGCGCTGCAGATCTCAATCCCCAACAGGGTAGCGCGAATTAGCAAATCTTGGTCTTCCCATCCCCAACCTGCAAAATTTTGCTTGTACCCTCCTAAACATAATAGGGTTTGTTTGCGGGTACAGATCAAACCGCAGCCCGGTCGATCGCGATCGCCCGCCACCGCCTCTACAATATTAACAGCGGCAATCTGTTCGCGGATCTGGATGTTGTAAGTATAGCGTTCCCGCTTTAAAGCGGCTGTTTGCGGGCTAGACTCTTTTACAGTTTTCACGCAGCAAATAATCCCATTTTCTCGCGAGTTGGCAGGTGTTGGCAATAACTGCGGTAGATTTTTTACGGATTCTGCACCATTCTCGATCGATAATAATAATTTCCGACTACTTGGAGATAAAACAGAGTATAATAATTGTAAAATTGCGGGCTGGTTCCAGATAATATCCGCATCAGAAATTAGCAAATATTCGGCGGTGGCGCGGAGAATTCCTTGATTGATTAACTGAGCTTTATTAAAGTCGGATTGAGGATATTTTAACCACTCTATTTCTTTTAATTGGGCTAGAGCGTGTAAAGCAATTAAACATTGAGATTCTGTTGTTCCACCATCGCAAATAATGATTTTAGTGACCGGAAAGCCCACTAAAAGCGATCGCACGCAGTCGCCGATTTCAGGACGGTTCTTAAGGGGAATAATTACCTGTAACATGATGTCTATAACAGTTTGAAAAAAGAGGGTAGCTCAACAAGGAATTGCCAAGTATAAAATCAATCTAAAATAGTATTAGCTTGCCCAGTTTAGGGAAGAACCTGTGATATAATTGAGTTCGATCGCCTCTGCTGTCTTCAAAGGACGCAAATCTGGTAATTTACCCTCGCGCACCGCCGCAGTATTCGCAATCGCTCTACTCTTGAGTTGCTGAATCAATTCTAAACGCACCGGAGCATTTAATCCAGTTTGTCGATCGGTAGTTAGCGAACCGTCTCGGTGCCGGCGAAAATAAGCAAAGTCAGGAATATTAACTATTTTTGCAGCAAAGTGCGATCGCAGCAAAAACTCACTATCTCCAGAAAACCGCAACCCCGTAGCAAAACCGCCCAATCTTAACACTAAATCCCGCGAAACTAAGCTAGTAGGGTGCAACAGCGGATGTCCCGGTTTTTCTGCTAGGGCGGCGCTGACATTTAGAGGATAAACAACAGGTAACAGCATATCATCTTCAAACACGCGCAATTCCTGCGTTCCGACTAATTCAGCACCAGTATTTTCGGCTGCTGCTAACAGCAATTCTAAGCGATTAGCGCTAGACCAATCATCAGCATCTTGGAACAAATAAGCATCATAATTTGTTAGTTCGATTGCCTGTTGAATTAAGCGGTAAGGCCCGACATTCAAAGCCGAAGCTAATAAAGTCACTCCCGGAAACTCTCGGACAATATCGATAGGTGGCGACTCTGAGCCATCATCAATCACCACAATACCATCTAGAGGTCTAGTTTGAGCTACTAGAGACTGCAAGCAGCGATGTAGAAACTGTTCGCAGCGATAATGGGGAATCACCGCAAGGACGCGAGATTGACCTGTTATTAAATGATTTGTTTTTGCATAATTGCTATTGAACATATTAATTTTATCTAAAATTTTGGAGGAGAAGTTAAGAGTTTTTGATTGACAATTATTCAATTTACAACTCTCATAATTTACCTTAGAAGTTCCCCAAGTAAAAGCAATTTTTTGCCGTTCTAATTCCCTGCCAACTGCTAAAAAAGTCCAGCAGTTTATTTCTAAATGCGGTAGGGCGGCTTTTACCAAAGGCGTTGATGCAATCCAACCCAAGCTGGCGACAGGATATTGTTTGGCAGTTTCTGGCGGCAATTCCACCGCTGGAGGTAAGGATGCTAGGGCTAAATTTGTTAGTTTGGGAGGCAGAAAATTTAATTGTCTATTAGCAGGTAAAATTGCTGTTAATTCAGTATTAATTGTCTGCAAAATCTTCAAAACTGATGCCAAAGAGACAATTTTGAACTCGCCCCAATTACCGGGCGGGGTGTAAATTGTAATTCCACTATCAAGGATTGAGGGATTAAGGCTAATTACCTGTTTCAAGTCATAGGCTTGATTTTGCCAAGTGCCGATCGCCTTTATTTCCCAGTCAGGATTGCATTCGCCCAGTATAATTAAAGTTAAACTTACCATCATACCTCTGCCAAAACTCAAAAACTATCTTATTAAAATTATCTGCGTTTACCTGCGTACATCTGCCTAAATCTGCGGTTTCGGCATCCAACCAAAATTCAGGCAATCAGCCGATTAGATCGATCGCAAATAATAGACTGTTTGTAATTCATCTCTCGTGCTAATCTTTCAAATCCAGAAACGCGCATATCCGGCGGTGCGGTGGCAATTAAACATTGATAGGCTAATTCTGCTTCTCCTCTTGCCAACCAAAGTTTAGATAATTTTAACAAAATCGGCATCCAAGGTATCGGATCGATATCTCGATCGGGTAAGTTAGCGCTAACTAATCCAGCATTATGTTGAATTTTATCTAACCATTCTACGGGGTTAAGTGGTTCTTGCCAAAGCAGTTTAGCATATCCTTGTTCTAGTTCGGCTCGTGCTAGTTCTGTCGGTAAAGTTGCTGTGGCTTGTAACTGAGATAATGCTGCGGTAGCTAGGGAATCGCCCAGAATTGATTGCCGCCAAGTTAACCAAGCGTCTAAAAAGCGATCGCCCGTTGTTTGTCGGCGGTTGGTGCTGGGTGCGAGGGTTTTTCCGTTGACTAACTCGCACCAGGATGCTAAGATTTGAATCTGGAATCGAGAAGCCCAAAAATTTAAATCTCCGATTAAAATAGATAAGATTGGTTTCCAGGCGATCGCGATATTTGGATTTTCGCGTTTGGCTTGACTCGCTGCTAGATTGAATGCTGCTAACAAGTGCTGAATATTCAAAACATCTAGCTTGCCAACATCCGGTAAATTGGTATTTTCCCAGATGGATTTAGCGGTGTTATGCTCGAATCCCAAACAGGGAATTAGTAAATCTACCATCGCGGAATACTCCCGGCAATTCATCTCAGCTAAGCGCTGTTGGGCGTGGCGGTAGATATTTTGTCGGGTTGGGCGATCGGCTAAAAAGCTGCACGCAAACAGCAATACCCGTACAGACATCAATTCTACTGCTAATTCCCGACAAGTTGAACGCTGCAAAAGCCTTGCAATCCGTTGTTTGGCGATCCTCTTCGAGGGCTGCGCCAACGGCGATATCCCTGAATTCACTATCGCTGTCGGCTGAATTAAACTTTTTAACAATAATGCAATTTCTCTTGCTTCTCCTACAGGCAATAAACCTGATTTCAACCACTCGCCCCAAGATTTTTTAGTCACCCATTCGATCCACTCTAGATCGCTACAACTTTGGGTATTTTCCAGTTGACTTAAATCCGATGAATCTACGATTACTCTCCCTTCAACTTCTCCAAATAATTTTTCCAACCAAAGCTGTAAAGGTGACAAATCAAGAACTTGCTGCGTTTCGACTTGCACCCAAATATCTACTTCAGCTTGATTTTGCCTGACTATCTGATAATTAAGAATTCCCGGAAATTTAGGCAAACAGATTTCTCCAGGATATTTCCAGCCTTGCTGAGTCTTGATTTGTTCTTGACTGCGGCCGAGAATTTTGGCGGTTGTGTGCGATCGCCCGCAACCACACGCATCGGAATATAATTGCAGGCGATCGCCACATTTATATCGAATCAAAGGCATTGTATAATTGAATAAATCTGTAGTGACTAATTCACCGTCAATAATTTCATACAAACATCGATCGACATCTAAATGCAGCCGCCCGCATTCAGGACAACTCAAGCCAGAAATCCCCGTTTCTTGGCAACCGTACTCGTTAATAACTGAAGCTTGAAAAACCGATTCAAGCAACTTTTTTTGAAATTCAAATAAAACCTCACCAGTACAAATTACTGCTAAAACAGCAGGAATTGAATGCCCGACTAGGGCGGCCGCAACTTCCGACAAACGACTGGGATAACCTCGAATCACAGCAGGTTTAACCTGCAACAATTGCTTTAAATTTTGCAGCCAATCGGGTGTGATATTTCCAATTAACGCAACATCGTTAACTCGAAGTGGCTGCAAGCGGCTGGCGAGATTAATAATTGGGACTTGTTCGTCAATTCCCCACCAACCTAAAGCGCGTTTTCGTGCCAACAAACGCGCTTGATTCCACTCACTCCCGGCAAAGTAGGTAAAAAAATCACCGGAAGTTCCGCTAGTCATTCCTCGGTAAACTAAATCGTCAACACTCGCGAGAAATAACCCTGGATTTTGTCGAACAGTTTGTTTGTCAATTGGCCGCAATTTACTAAAAGCTGTTTGCCAATTGGATACCAGTTGTTTCAAATTCGACTGCGAATCAATTAATCCAGCTTGCAAAAAGCGGTGGGAGTTTCCCGGCACAGTGGCGGCAATTTGTAAAACTTGTTTTAAGTTGATTGCAGTGCGATCGCTCAATTCTCTCATAAGCTGTAGTCGCTCTAATTATGACTGACTGGCGCGCGAGCCGTCATCACCTTTATTTTTCACAAAAATCCTGAGTGGCAGCCAGCCAATTTGGTAAAAAAACCCTGTTTATTTCGAGTGCGTAAGTTTTGTCTAATTTGCCACCTCCGCTGTAAAATTTATCGGTATTTCATTTAGCTTTAATTATTTTTGAGTATCTAGGTTGGCAATTTTATCTCCGATTTGCAGCCAATCTTCGTGAATTGAAACTTGTCTGTCTCCCGATAATTTAGGTAATTCTCCGCGCTGTATGTTCAGCGGTTTTTCGCAAGAATTGCCTAAGGGTTTTAGATAACTTTTAAAAACCCAACCCACTCGGAAATCAGGTGCACTCATAAACCTCCCTTCATCAAGATTTGCGGCGCTAGAACTAAAGTGACTGCCAATCTTTACCCATTTTCCTGTTGCATCTCGATCGCCCATCACGACTTGCCAGCCTTTGGGAACCAAGCCGATAACCCGGCCGTTGGGGGAAGAACGAATCACCAGAGGATCTTTTTGGGTGACGACTCGAGCAAACGGTCGAGGTTTGCCTCCGTAGGGACAATTTTGAGCCTGTAAGGTTGTTGGCGACAAATTAGCAGAGGCGGCGGTTTTGACACCCAACAGCGATAACAGCATTAAGCTAACAAACAGAGCAATTTTTTTCCAAACTTTTAAGGGATTCACAGAACATAATGGTGTATGGTTTCACTAACCGAGTATTGCATATACTTAGTACAGCTTGCTGCCCCCAAACCGCCAAAAATCTTCGGACGATCGCTCTCAACCACTCTTTCAATTTTTTTTGGTGTAAGCTGCTTGCAAAAATTTTGACGCTGTGTTATCGTCAAAAGGTTTGAGACATTGTGAGTTAGAGGTAAAACCCCGCAGAATGAAACAATTGGGAACCCATCTGATCGCTGATGCTTGGCAGTCTCCAGGAGACGTGCTCAACGATCCCGAACGTATCCGCCGCGCTATTCTCGATGCGATCGAAGCCGGAGGAGCTACTCTCATCGATTTGTGCGTACACCAGTTTAGTCCTCACGGAGTGACGGCTACTGCAACTTTGGCAGAGTCTCATATAGCAATCCACACTTGGCCAGAACACGGTTATTTTGCCGCAGACTTATTTTTTTGCGGAGCCGGCGACCCTCACAAGGCCATGAAGGTGCTACAGACAGCTTTGGAAGCTAAACAGGTAAAACTCACTGAGTTTACGCGCGGTTTCGAGCCCGGGGTGGGCATCCTAGAGTCTGCTTGTGAAGAGCAGTATGCGCCTCGTGCAGTAGAAACGAGTGCCGCCAGAGTATAACAGCCAATTAGCGTAACTTTGAACATTTTATGCTAGGTTTTTGTTAAAATCCCACGGCTCGGGCTGTGGGATTCTTGTTGCAGTTTACTTTTTGATTAATAAAGGGCGAACAACTAAATAACCCGCGCCGAAGGCGGCAATCACAATCAGAAAAATCGCGATCGCCAACCACAATCCGCTTAAGTCTGAGGCTTTTTTGGGTTGAGAGCGAATGCGGTAAGGAGTTTCCTGCACCTCTGAAAATAATTTTTCTGGAAGTTTCTCCGGCATCGGAGAGGTTGCCGGCTCGGCTTCGGGCAGGGGAAAAGGAAAAGCCACTGTCTGAGGCGGTTGAGGTACGTTAGAGCTAGTCCGCGAGGTGGCAGGTTCTAGAGGCTCCGGTTCAACGCTAAAATTGAATTTGACCGAGGGCATTTGCGGCATCCCTGTCTGGGTGACGCTTTGGGCCGAGTTGACTGCTTGCTGTAGCTGTTGGGATACCTGAACTACTGTTTCTACTTCTCGCCGCAGTTGTTGATTTTGTTGGACTAATTGCTGGTTGTGGGTTTTGAGGGAGTCGAGCATCGCTTGGGCGGCTTGCAGCTCGGCGGTGACTTCTCGATAGAGGGAAATCGGTACTGATGGAGAGTAACTATTTGAGTTTTCAGGGGATGTATTGTCAGATAAGCTAGTATTTTGCATAATTGTAGATGGCGAGGGTGAACTTTTTTTTAGTTTAGCCTGAGAGTATTTGCAATTAGACCGATCGCAACATAATTCGTCAAGATATTTGTTAAAAATATTAATAGTGAGTTTAGTTAAATGTTAGAAATTTTTAGTCGATCGCTATGAATCACCAGCAAACCGAACAAAGTATGTCGCAAAAGTCAAGTACCGAAGAAATGAAATACGGCGAACGCGAGATTTTGGAAGGGCAGTTAATTACTTTCCCCAATCCGAGAGTCGGGCGACGCTATACAATTAACATTACTTTGCCGGAGTTTACTTGCAAGTGTCCGTTTTCAGGCTATCCAGATTTTGCCACAATTCACGTTACTTACGTGCCCCACGAGCGGGTAGTGGAGTTGAAGGCCCTGAAATTGTACATTAACAGTTATCGCGATCGCTACATTTCTCACGAAGAATCGATCAATCAAATTTTAGACGATTTTGTCGCTGCTTGCTCGCCGCTCGAAGCAACGGTGAAGGGCGATTTTTCTCCACGGGGGAACGTACACACTGTGATTGAGGTGCGGCACGAGAAGTAGTATCAATTGCGGTTGCACTCAAGCCAGTTGATTGTTGACTGTTGACTAGATACCAAAAAAGACGATGAAGTAGTTATTGCGGTAGGGTGCGTCAGGTTTGAGATCGCCGGTGGACATGGAAAGCATGGTTGTGGGGCACCTTACTTAACTGCTTCAGAAAAAGCTTCTAACGAGATAAATTGTTTGACATCTAATATTTCAATCAACACCAGTTCTCCGCTGCTAGAATAGTGCAGAATCATCTGTCCTTCATCTTCGGCATAGGCGATCGGGCGATCGGAAATTTCAATCAGCATCGCATCTGCATCAGGGCTGTATCTAATCTTTTTCATATCTTGACCTCTTACCGGGATAAGCAGTAATTACAAAAATTTTATCGTGATATTCTTGGTAAACCACTCTGAGGACAAGTCCATTCAATCTCTGTTGACAAATAAACTTTCCTTCGCCGCTAGTTTCTAGCTTACTAGGGGTTCTAATAGTTTCCGAAATCATATCTGTTGATATTGCAACCCCGCGACTTACTAAAATTTCTATTTTTAGTAATGCGTGTTGACTGAATTCAATTCTTTTTATCGCCTTTATTTCCTTTCAAGTATTGGTTTTTATCCTGGTGTAATATCGTGGACGGTTGCATCGTCAGGTTATTTAACCGGCGCTAGGGCGCAGAGAACACAGAGGAAGATCCCAGAGAGAGGTGAATACAAAACGATGAAGCACGGATTCGATCTGACTCGATTTTACAATTGGGATGCTGCCGGATTTGATATAAGGTGTGCAGCGCACACCCTACAATTAGTTTTGATTAGCTAAAGAAGTCGGGGCCGTTACACTTTTTCCCTCTGCTGTTTTCGATTCGGCTAACTTATCCAAAATCTCCACAACTTCTCTTTCAAAAGTCACCTGAGCGCGATTAGTGCGCCCGCCCACATAGAGTTTGCCGTTTTTCTCCAAAGCCCAAATCTGCGAGTGAGACAAATAGCTCATCAACACGCTGAGCATCAGCAACCCGAAGCCAGTATAGACGATCGGAATCCCAGGATCTGCTTTAATTTGCAATCCCGTGCTGCCTACAACTTCGTCAATTGTCAGCATTACTCCGTTAATTTCCACCGCCGTACCGGCGCGAACTGTAGTTAACAATTTGCCATCCGTACCGTAGACTAACATTGTGCCTTGCAAGTCCTTTGCTAGCAGAGAAACTCCTGCACTCAAATCTGGTTTAGTCGGAATCCAAGCACCCCAAATTCTGCCATTACCTTGAGTGTCTAACTGAGCCATTGGCAATTGCAAAACCGGGCTTTTGTTGATGCGAACTCGCACGGCGGCGATCGCCCAATCTGCTTGATAAAAAGTCACTCCCCGATATCTGAGGGGTTCGTTAACGTGAATAGTTTTGCGATCGACCTCTTGGCCTGTTTTGTCCAAAACTGACAGATCCGAGTAAAATTGGTCGATCGCCCCGCTCGGACTATAATCGATCCAGAACCGATTCACGCGCATCGACCAATCCTTCGGTATTTGGGCCCCCGCCCAAGGCCCCGCATCCATAATATTCTGCACCTTAAAATTTTCACCGCTAGGCACGATTTCTTGACCGAGAAACCCCGTCAGCGAGCCCCACATCGAGCCAGCCAAAATAATTAGCATACTCGCGTGAACAATAATCGGCCCGATTTTACCAATTATGCCCTTGCGAGCATAAACCTTTTCGCCTTCTCGAAATATGCGGTAATTTTTTTGCTGCAAAAGTTGTTCTAACGAAGTTAAAGGAACTGTTTCTAACTCCGCACTGAGAGCTAACTTTTCAAACTGCTTCGGTTCTTCATAAAATTTCCAGCGGCGGGCGGCTTTTAGCGCCGGAAATTGTCGGGTAAAAGTGCAAGCTGTCAAGCTGCTGCCGAACAAAATTAGGATTGACAAAAACCACCAAGTGCGGTATACGTGGTCTAACCCTGCAATCAGCACAACTTTCCAAGTTAAGAAGCCGAACAAAGCCGGGTTTTCGGGATAGTTGGATTGGTAAAACTCTACGGATTGGCCTTGTTCGATAACAGTGCCCGAAATACTGAAAAATGCGATCGCCAGCAACAAAATAATTGCCAGCCGCAAATCTGCCAGCACCGGCAAAATTTCTCGCTTAAAAAACCTTTGAGGTGCCATCGCCCAGCTTGAGAGTTTAGATAAAAATACTTCTTTTGATGTCATTGGTAATTATGAAGGAAGAAGGAAGAAGGAAGAAGTCATCAGTCATCAGTCATCAGTTATTAGTGCTGTCCCCCCGATCGAACGTCCAACGTCATCAGGAAGAAGTCCGAGGGAAGAAGGAAGAAATAGGAATCAAAAAATAAAATTAATAAAATATTATTATTTTTATCGAGTAAGTCTCAATCATTTTTGAATTCTTTCTCTTTTCTTTCTTCCTTCGCGATCGGAGCGCTTACGCGCCGCTTCGCGTACTGCGTCTAAGCGCTTCGCGCAGGCTACGCCAACGCGGTTGGTTAAAAAAAACTTAATTCACGCATTCGGTATCGATCGCTATTTTTACGCGGGAAGTATGCGAGAAAGCAGCGAGAAAACGCCAAATCCTACCAGCAAAACGCCGCTGACAGGCGTAATCCAACTAGACCACCGACGCAATTCTAACAACTTTTTAATGCTTGCGGTAAAAGTACCTGCTACAATCAACGGAGCAACGTAGCCAGCAGCGTAAAACAGCAGCAACACGCCACCTAAAACTGTATCTCCCGTTTTGGAAACCCAAGCTAACAGCGTCGCTAAAACCGGAGTGCTGCAAGGAGACGCGACTAAACCAAAAGTTAAGCCCAACAAGTACGATCGCACGCCCGCCGGCAAATTTTTGGGAACCCAGCCCGCAGCGTCGAAAGACGGCATTTGCAAGGGTAAAGCTTCCAGCAAATTCAGCCCCATTAAAATTGCGATTATGCTGACAACAATCGGTAAACCCAGACCAATTTTGCCGTAAACTTGGCCGGCAAATGATGCCACAATACCTAAACCCGCAAGGGTTGTCGCCAATCCCAGAGAAAACCATGCCGACTGGGCGGCGGCTTGGAGGCGGCTTTTTGCTTCGTATCCGCCGATGTAGCCGATCGTGATCGGCAACATGGAAAGCATACAGGGCGTTAAGCTCGTTAGCAACCCTGCCAGAAAGATGACTCCGACGCTGACTAAACTGAGATGTGTCAGTTGAGTGTTTACTAAATTATTAGCAAATTGTGCGACTTCGTAAAGTTGGGTTTGCAGGGTTTCCATCAGTCGGTTTTAGATTTGAGATTTGAGATTTGAGATTTGAGATTGACTCTACAGATAAATCTGGGAGTTTAAACTAAATATCTAATTTTTTTGCTCTGCGCGACAAAAGTCGGGGGCTGGTATCCCTAGGCAGGTGAGTTCAGGATATATTTCAAATTGTAACAGATCGGGGGCGGTTCAGTTTGAGATGGGAGATTTTAGCGAGATTGACTGGTTGGCAGTTGAAATGTCGATCGCACCCGGTTTAAACTGAAATGTTGCACCTGTGGCAAAAACCGGGTTTTTGACCGCAAAAACCGCATCACAACCTATATCTTTCGTTCATAAACCCGCTTTTTCAGAGCTTCCACAGGAATGGTGCAAGATGTGAGTTTAACTACTTATCTTGACACCATCTCCAACAAGCTGCTGGCAATCGGCGGAGTCTATTGCTAGAAGATAATTCATTAGACCTCTTGCAAAAAATCCTTTTCATCAATTGATGGGCCGAAGAGCCCGTCCTAATTATTTTTGCAAGAGGTCTATTAATTGCGAAACAGGTCGAAAAGCCTGTTATTGAGATTTTGCAGTCAGGCAGACTTTAATTTAACTTTACTTTAAATTAAAGCCTATTTCTTCATTAATAGATCCGTCAGGCATGATTGCCCCCGACAGCACCGCACCTCTGAGATTTGTTCCCGTTAAAATAGCGCCTTCTAAATTAGAATTACTGAGATTTGTGACTTGTTTGGAACCTCTAAAAAAGAAGCTGTGCAAGTCCGCACCTGTCAAATTAGTGTCGGCTAAATTAGCATATTGTAAGTCAGCACCGTGCAGCGTCGCATCAGTTAAATTAGCTTCAGTGAGATTGCTTCCCCAAAGTCGAGAATCTAACAAGTTAGCATCTTGTAAATTGGCGCGGCTCAGATTGGCTAAGGTCAGATTGGCATCCCACAATTTGGTGCGGTTGAGATTAGCTTCTGTCAAATTTGCTCGACTGAGATTCGTACCCAAAATATCAGCATTGGCTAAATTAGCGCCGCTGAGATCTGCGCCAGAAAGGTCAGCATTTTTTAAGTTAGCACCGGACAAGTTAGCGCCGCTCAAGTTGGCGCCGCTCAAGTTGGCTTCAGTGAGATTACTTCCCCGCAAATCGACAGCGCTCAAATCGCACTGCTTCCACAGAAAGCTGACGCACCAATTATCTTTTAATAGCTGATTCAAATCCTCTGCATTCGCAGCCATAACAGGAGGAGTAAAATAGAGGGTGAACGTGGCGATCGCCAGCACTGCCGCAGCTAAAGTTTTCAACCTCAAAACTCTGTTCATTGACACTAATTTGCACAATAGATTCTTGATGTATAATCAAAGCATAGCAAATAACCTGCAACTTTCACCGGCAATATTACTTAAAAATCTTAGTGAAATGTCGATCGGGCTTGAGCCTGATACCAACTTAACTCAAACTGTCACGGGCGATCGCTCCCTCGCTAGAAACCCGGTTGTTTTGATGCCTCGCTCCTGTCTCCTTCCGCTCTCCCGATTTAGGCGGTTGCAGACGCAATTATCCCGGCACTGCGATCGGGATCACTAACTAAGCCCAACTATACTCACACAAGTTTGTGCCCGACAGTCACGAAATCCGATCAAATTTATCACCTTCCCAAGGGTACGGATATCACTGTCAGTAGCTCAAATATGGAGGAAAATGAGAGCATACAGTTAAACCCCAGCCCTCCGATGCCTACTATCCCCCTTCCCCCGAGTCAATTAGTTGTCACAACTATTCTCCAGTCGATCGAATCTTGGCGATTCTCTAATGTTGCAGGCAAAGTATTTTCCAGCGAGCCAGCGATCGCCCGAAAACAGGCAATTTTAAAGTTTACTACCAAAAAGTTTTATACTCGGGGTTTAAAAAATCTCGAACGAGAAGACTTGCACGGTGCGATTAAAAATTTCACTGCCGCAATTAACCTCAATCCGCAATTCGCCCCAGCTTACAACGATCGCGGTGTTGCCCGCTACAAATTAGGTTACAAACAGTCTGCTCTCGAAGATTTAACTACCGCGATCGAACTCAATCCTTACCGAGCCAAGTATTACAGCAATCGGGGGTTTGTGCTGACTCGTTTGAAAGATTATACTGGGGCGATCGCCGATTACAACTCGGCACTAATGCTCAACCCCAATTTAGCCCAAGCTTACTTTAACCGAGGCGCGATCCGCCTGCAAATGGAAAATTCCCTGGCAGCACTAGCTGATTTTGAGTCAGCAATTCGTCTCGATCGCAATTTTGCTAAAGCTTATTTCAACCGAGGAGTCACTAGATACAAATTGAGAGAAGTTCAGGGAGCATTTGATGATTTTCAGAAGGCGGCAGGACTCTTCAACCAGCAGGGGAAAATGGATTATTACCAAGACGCAGTTTCTCAAATAAAAAAGCTGCGGTATTAGTTAAATTTGGGAATGGGGAATTAGGAATTGGCCGTCACAGGGAATTAGTAAGGTGCGCCACCAGCACCCTACACTTATAGTTAAAGTTAACCGATTCTGAAGGCAGCGTCGCCCACTGGCAAGTCATTGGGACGGGAAATAGTAGAAAAGTCAATTGCCAAAGCAGCACTTTGAACGGCAGCCGGAGCGGCATTTTGAACAACTGCCAAAGTAGCCCCGCCAAATTGAATTAAAGTGTTGCTTCCAGATTGAGTAAATGCCAGGTTTGACAAACTGCTACCGCCAATGGCAATGCGATCGCCCTGGGCAGAGATAAAATCAGTAATTGTATCTGTTTCTCCACTACCTGCGATTAAAACAAAAGTATCTGCACCAGCGCCGCCAGTGAGAGTATTGTTGCCTGCATCTCCCATCAAAATATCATTGCCATCGCCACCAATTAGAACATCATTTCCTTTACCGCCTCTCAAAAAGTCGTTACCGGCATCGCCATTGATATTATCGTCGCCGAGATTTCCGTTGATAATATCGTTACCAAAACCGCCGCTAATAAAGTCGTTACCTTTGCCGCCTCTGAGAAAGTCGTCGCCTGCTTCGCCCGTGAGGGTATCATTGCCTTGGGTGCCGTTAATTGCATCATCAACCGGTGAACCGACGATGCGATCGTTTCCGCTACCTCCCAGTACACCGCTGGGGTTTTGCTGAGAGTCTTGCGAAGTGACTTGATAGTTGTTCGGGGCATCAGGCAATCTGAGCGCTCGCAAAGATAGATTTACGAAATTGGTAGTATTAATGAAATTGTTGAGTACATTAACATCGTTAATGATGCTAGAAACCCGACTGGGGACAATTCCTGCAACGACTTTGGCGCTAGAAATGCGATCGCCCTGCTGCACCGCGTTAACCGTTTCAAAACCTTGAATAACGTTGCCAAAAACAGCATAATTGCCGTCCAAAAACGGCAAAGTATCCAAAGCAAAATAAAACTGCGAAGAAGCCGAATTCAAAGCAGTAGCACGAGCCATTGCCACGGCACCTACAGTGTGTTTCAACTGCGGCGTCTGGCTGACAATTTGGTTGTAAACAGGTTGCGCCGCCCCTTGCGGCTTGATTTCCAAAGGAATAAAACGCGACTGATTAGTATCCGGGTCAATAAAATTACCCGTTCCCAATTGACTCGCTGGAATTGTAGTATCTTTGCTGCGCGGATCGCCTCCTTGCACCACAAAAGGATCGGGCTGGCGCACAACTCGGTGAAACATCACCCCATCGTAGATACCCCGTTCAACTAAATCAACAAAATTGCCAGCGGTAATCGGGGCATTAGTGCCGTCTACTTCGATCGCAACGGGTTGACCGTTAATTACCTGGACTACAATAGCTTTGCCTGTTAACGGAAGTGCAGCGCTCATAAGTAAATTGTGATTTGAGTGAGTTATCTTTGGCTTTTGATACCAAATCCGAGTAGAGTGCCCCCTTTATTGTTTAGCCCGCAGAGGCGGACATCCTTTGTCTAATTCCGGTTTTAAGCGCCGAATCATCAAAGGGTTGCTAAGGCCGGACTTGGGTTTGAGAAGCAATCCGCGAATTGCCCCTACCCATTTAATCAGAAAACTGTAAACTTGTGTTAAGTACAGTTCTAGTTGTGAATTTATGATTTCCCGCCGCAAGTTTTTTAGCACTTTATTGGCAATTTGTCTAGTCTGTTTGAGTTTTAATTTTGCCGCCCCTGCCTTTGCCCTCGGCGGCAAGCTGCCGGCGGTGAATCAAGCCGCACCGGATTTTAGTTTGCCGACAAACAGCGGCGAGGGACAAGTGTCGCTGTCCGATTATCGCGGTAAGTGGCTGGTAGTCTATTTCTATCCCAAAGATTTTACATCGGGTTGTACGATCGAAGCGCGTCGATTCCAGCAAGACTTGCCGAAATACTTGGCCAAGAACACTCAAATTATCGGCATCAGCGCTGATGATGTCAACTCCCACGCAGAATTTTGCGATTCTGAAGGTTTGAAATTTCCGCTGTTAGCCGATACTGACGGCAATGTGAGTAAAGCTTACGGTTCTTGGATGAGTTTTATTTCGGCGCGGCACAGTTTTATTATTGACCCTGAAGGCATTTTGCGGGAAACTTTTGTTAAGGTTAACCCAACGATTCACTCCCAAGAAGTGTTGGCTCGTTTAGGCGAATTGCAGGCCCAGGGGTAATACCTGCGGCCCAACCGCAATCAAGTAGGTGCGATCGAGAGGAATCCAAGTCCTCTGCATTTTCCCAGGACTTGCATTTTTCTCGATCGCACGTTATCATGTTTATTTTATAGAAAGCCCGGTTCGTAACGCGGTTAATCTCTAGAAAAAATGCTAAATCTCCAATCTCGAATCGCCTGTGCGCTGTACTCAATGAGAATTAAAATTGCTATTGACTGCCACAGGATCGGAAGAAGATTCAGACTCTAACTGATTCTTCCTTTTTTTAGAAAAACGGCGTTCCGGGTCAATTCCCTCAAAGGTTGGCGGCAACCAAACTCGGACTACCAACAACACTGCCAAAACCAGCAAAAATGATCCTGTTGATAATATTTGAACCCAGGGAGTTTCCAGCACTCCCCGCACGATAACTTCTCGCAAAACTGATACAATACAAACTTCTACAGCCACACCTATCGAAACGCGCTGCTCTTGCAAATAAATAATTAGCAGCCGAAATAATTCCACCAAAACTAATAAAAATAGAATATCTGCCGTCACTAGCTGAAAATCCAAAGGAGGCAACAGCGAGAAAAACATTTCTCGCAGTTCGATGACCATAAAGCAGAACAAACCGATACACAAAGAAATTACAATTAAATCTTGAACAGTTTCGAGACCGCTGACTATTAGTTTTAGATTCAACCACTGCGGGGGGTTAGTTGTCTGATGATTGTTTGAACGGTTTTCCATTGCCAGCTCCTGCAATCTGTTTGCTCTGCTTACAGCTTAAGTTAAATCGAGCCGATCTTTGACAAAAAATAGGTTTAATTTATTTATAACCACCATCAAACTTGGCTTTGTTGACAAAAATTCCACAAATTTTTATTTATCGCGCAGGTGGGTTGACATTATAGCAATGTTTGTGCTGCATGAAATATGGTATTAGTAGATTTGGTGAAAACCTGAATTCAAAATCCTAAAATGCTGCAACTGAGATAAAATATGAAAAGTGTAAAGAATTATTTACGACAGCTTGATAAACTCAAGCTAGGGACTCTAGGCTCAAATTACAGAAAAGCCGGAAAGTCAACTCAAAAACAAAAGCCACCCAGAGAGGATTGAACACAATGGCATTTACACTTGCACCATTACCCTTCGCCGCTGACGCCTTAGAGTCAGATCATATGTCGGCCAAGACCTTTTCGTTCCACCACGACAAGCACCACGCTGCTTACGTGACCAACCTCAACAAACTGATTGAAGGGACGGAAATGGCGGGCAAATCCCTTGAAGAAATTGTCAAGGCATCTGCTAAAGACCCGTCCAAATCAGGCATTTTCAACAATGCAGGTCAAGTTTGGAACCACAATTTCTTTTGGAAGTCGCTCAAGCCGGACGGCGGCGGCACTCCGACAGGAGCTTTAGCTGAGAAAATCAACGCCGACTTTGGCAGCTTCGACAAATTCAAGGAAGAATTCAAGACTGCTGCGACAACTCAGTTCGGCAGCGGCTGGGCTTGGTTGGTTTTGGACAACGGTACTTTGAAAGTTACCAAAACTGCGAACGCCGACACTCCGATAGCACACGGCCAAACTCCGTTGCTGACTTTGGATGTGTGGGAACACGCTTATTATTTGGATTTCCAAAACCGCCGTCCCGATTACATTGCTAATTTCTTGGATAATTTGGCTAACTGGGATTTCGCAGCAGCAAATTTGGCTGCGGCTTAGTAGCATAGGGGTTTGAGGAGTTGCATTCGTCTCGGTAGAGAGGAATGCAACTCCTTGTTGAGAGATGGCGAAGCCGATCGCCCAGCCGAGCAGTGCTAAAAATTTTCTGAAATTGTGTTATAGTCGAAAAGGTAACTATTTTACTTTACGAATTTTGTAGTTTTAGTGGCTGTTCGCGCGATGACCTCTTCACCAACCATAGCACCCGTTCGATCGAGTCAAGTTACCCGCAAGCCTTATCCCAACTATCGGGTAATAGTCCTCAACGACGATTTCAACACATTTCAGCACGTCGTGGAATGTTTGACGAAATACATTCCAGGGATGACGAGCGATTTAGCTTGGAAACTCGCCAACCAAATCCACAACGAAGGCCAGGCCACCGTCTGGGTTGGCCCGCAAGAACAAGCAGAACTTTATCATATGCAATTGAGCCGTGCTGGACTGACAATGGCTCCGCTAGAGTCTACTTAAAATTCTTTAGAGGCGCGAAAGTTCTACTGTTTGTCGCTACTTAATCTCAAAGTGTTCTGACTACTGTTAACTGTTAACTGTTAACTGTTAACTGTTAACTGACTACTGTTAACTGTTAACTGTTAACTGTTAACTGTTAACTGTTAACTGTTAACTGACTACTGTCAACTGTTAACTGACTAATGACTTGCAGACTAATGACTGTTAACTAATAACTAATAACTAATAACTAATGACTGTTAACTAATAACTAATAACTAATAACTAATAACTAATAACTAATAACTAACAACTAACAACTAATAACTACTGACTACTGACTAATAACTAATAACTAATAACTAATAACTACTGACTAATGACTACTGACTAATGACTACTGACTACTGACTTAATTCGATCGCCAAACTCGATCCCAAGGCCCGCCGCCAACTTCCAAACCCGACAAAGAACTTTGAGCCTCTAAAATAATTTTATAACGCTGCTTGCCATTGCGATCGACATTTCCCCCCAACAATTCTCGCAGTTGCAAGCGCAATTCGCCGTGCGTCGTATCGCGGCAGCAAAAAGCCATGCCTTTTTCAGTAGGAGTTCGCACGTAAGTACCAGGACTGTTTGTAGTGCCAATTAACTCAACTTCAAACTGACTGTTTCTAGCCTGCATTTTCCAGCTTCCCCAAGGTTCAATATTCCAAGTAACTTGGGAATTCCAAGGCACAAACTCGTAGAATTTGCCTCGGTAATGCAGACAAATCATTGCCACCGATTCCATCCACCAGAGAACGCCCCGCTTGCCGCCGCCAGCAGTTAAAGCTAAATCGCTTTCGCCTTGAAAACAATTGCAATTAATCCAAAACCACTTTTGCGGAAACGCACCGCCCCAGTTTTTTTCGCTGTAAGCGGGAGCATCTTTAAATTCGTAGCATTTGCCGTTCCAATCTATCCAACCAGTAGCTAAACCGTGAGCCATTAAAATTTGCCATCCCGGTTCAAATACGGGCAGAAAAGATAACATTCCCGCCGTGGATTTCTGGAGTTCTTTAGAGTTTCCCCAGCCGTAAACTGGTTTAATTTCGTACTGCCAAAAACAGTGGCCGCCGCTTCCGGGATCGTGCAGATAACCTTGATTCAAGGTAGCAGTAGCTTGATAGCCTTCTTGGACGTGACTGTCGAATACTTGCGGCTCTAAATATTCGGGTTTAATTTGTAAATCTGTCTTGCCCCAATGTCCGAAACCCAAGCTTTCTCGGTGCGCCCAAAACTTTTTTACATCGGGGAAGGTGCGGCACAAATAGCTATCTTTGGGGCCGAGAATTTGGGCGGCACCGCCGCTGTACGGTTGACTGCCTCTGGGGTCTTCAATTGAATACATGAAGGCAAAGGATTGTCCGTAAACGGGTAATGTTATTCGGTAGTACCAGCCTTCAAAAAAGCGGCGGGAACTGCCGTCCCAATGGTAGCCGCTGTGGGGAGTTTCAATAGTTTTGAGTTTTGAGAGTGCATTTGACATAAAATTACCAATAGTAGAAAGAAGAGTCCAACGTCCAACGTCCAACGTCCAACGTCACCAGTCACCAGTCACCAGTCAGTTGTCAGTTGGCAGTTGTCAGTTAACAGTCAACAGTCAACAGTCAACAGCTAACAATTCCCTAAGGACCAATGACTACTGACTACTGACCCATTACCAATATGATAGAAGATTAATTATGACTTTAGCACTTTGGCGAGAGCCTTTAGCCCGATCTCTGCACCGCAACCGCAGTCTTGCTTTTGCCCGCTACTTGCAATTAGCAACTGTTCGCACTGACGGGCGTCCGGCTAACCGCACTGTGGTGTTTCGAGGCTTTTTAGGAGATACTAATCGGTTGAAATTTATTACTGATATTCGCAGTCAAAAGGTAGAGGAAATTAACCTCTATCCTTGGGGGGAGATTTGCTGGTATTTCCCGAAGACTCGGGAACAATTTCGGATTGCTGGACAACTGATTTTGGTGCGGAAAGACGATGCAGATTCCGAGTTGTACTCGTCGCGGCGCACAGCTTGGCAGGAGCTTTCTGAGGCGGCTCGACATCAGTTTGCTTGGCCGGCTCCGGGGGAAGACAAGGCGCCGGCTGGTGCTTTTGATTCTGCTTCCCCAGATGCTCGCGAGCCGCTGCCGAATTTTTGTTTGCTGTTGTTGGAACCGGAAACGGTGGATTTGTTGGATTTGCGGGGGGAACCGCAGAACCGATCGCTTTACGGGCGCGACGGGGTGGGAAATTGGTTGGTGCGATCGGTCAATCCTTGAAGTCAGTTGGCAGTAGTCAGTTGGCAGTAGTCAGTTGGCAGTAGTTAACAGTTAACAGTCAACAGTTAACAGTTAACAATTCCTCAATTACCAATGACTACTGACTAATAACTACTGACTAATTCAATTTTTAGATACCGGTGCCGTCGAAAAATTCTTGAATTGCTTTATCTTTTAACTCACAAGCGGTGGGAGCAATTTGGGGTTTTTCAGCTAGGGCTACATTGCTGGTTTTGTTTAAAGTTGGGAATGCTGAATGGGAATTGGGAACTGAATTTAAGGAGACAGATTCTTGAGGAAGCAAACTTTTTACTTGCTGTTCGAGGGATTCAATGCGATCGAGCAAAGAGCGAATTACTACAGCTTCGGAATCTGGCAAACTGCCGTGTTCTAAGGGGTTGACGCGCACTCCCGATCGATATACGATGCGGCCGGGAATCCCTACCACCGTGCAGTCTGATGGTACGTCGCGGAGGACTACGGAACCTGCGCCGATGCGAACGTTGTTGCCAATTAGCAGATTTCCGAGAACCTTGGCGCCGGCACCGACAACTACGTTTTCGCCGACGGTAGGGTGACGCTTGCCGCTTTCTTTGCCTGTGCCTCCTAGGGTGACACCTTGGTAAATTAGGGCAAAATCGCCGATTATCGCTGTTTCGCCGATTACAACCCCCATACCGTGGTCGATGAAGACGCTTTTGCCGATCGTTGCCCCTGGGTGAATTTCAATTCCGGTCAAAAAGCGAGCAATGTGGGAAATCAAGCGGGGGATCAAGGGAAGTCCCAGTAAATAAAGCCAGTGTGCGAGGCGGTGCAGCACTAGGGCCTGAAGACCTGGGTAACAAAATAAAACTTCCAGCCAGTTGCGAGCGGCAGGGTCGCGGTCGAAAATTATACTGAAGTCAGCTTTAAGGGTATGAAGCACTTTCGGAGTTTCCAATTTTGGTTTAACACGCCACTTTCAATTTTACAATTTTACTGGATTAGGGAAGTTAGCGGTCGATCGGTCGATTGGGGAGTGGGGGAGAATTTGAGGATACGACGGAATATTTTAGCGTCCCCATCCTAGAGCGTCCCTGCGTTCTATTCCTGTACTGAGATTGTATAGTTAGACTTGACTCCGGGTTGGAGTGTGCCGACCCAAATTCTATAAGATCCTGCTTGCCAGTCTGCATCAACAATGGTGGCATCTTTATTCTGACCTGTATCGTCTCCGCAGCGCACGCCGTTACCGGGACCTTGTACGAGTAAGGTTGTGTCCTTGCCTCCGCTGTTGACTTGGATTGTGAGTTTTGAAAAGTTTTCCTGCAAGGTTATAATGTGGTCGGGAGTAGGAGTGGCAAAACCCAAACATTTGTTTTTGTGGCGATCGGCGTTGGCAATGGCAGATAGAGAGTACGTTCCGCCTGTGGAACCTCTCAACATTGCTGTTGGGGAGTCAAAACCTCGCGATAAATTTAATGTGCCAAAATTGGCTGTTTCTGCTAAAACTGGTAGGGTGGCGATCGCAGCTAAGAGGGCAGCTAAGAGCGCACTGTTTTTGAAATGGGTTCCTGGATTTAATAACATGGCAATACTCCTTGTCACAACTTACAATTACAACTCAGAATTTTCCCCTCCCAGCCCCAAGCATCTGAATCTCTAGATCGCGAACAATTTTTTGTAATTTGTTCAAAACATCCTAGATTCTGTTTTTTATGTTTATCAGAAAAACACCTGTGCGATCGCCCTCGCTCGTGCCACTGCGAGTTCTGCCACAGGCGCTAGACTCACACCCAAAATTATACGCTCTCAAGATGATCAATTTGATAATTCTGGCTTTGCTGTTGACGGTCGCTTCGCTATTGACAGAGGTTTTGGTATTGTTCCCTATCGGTCTATCCGGCTGGCCCGCCCTCCCTAATTGGCTGAGCCTGACCTTTATTGTGCTGGCTGTTTCTTGGTGCTTGGGCGATTAGTCATTAGTCATTAGTCATTAGTCATTAGTCATTAGTCATTAGTCATTAGTCATTAGTCATTAGTCATTAGTCATTAGTCATTAGTCATTAGTCATCAGTTGGGAGTTGCTAGTTGGGAGTTGCTAGTTGGCAGTAGTTATTAGTTAACAGTTAACAGTCAACAGTCAACAGTCAACAGTCAACAGTCAACAGTCAACAGTCAACAGTCAACAGTCAACAATGCCCAATGCCCAATGCCCAATTCCCAAGAACTAAGAACTAATGACTGAGAAGATCGCCTCGGTCTGATGCTGTATACTGCACAATTGACAATTAAATAATCTCAAATCTGGGATTTGACATCTACCTATAGAATGATGCAACGACAAATTTCTTCGCTCTCTGGATTTCGCTCTGGTGACAAAACTCTGGCGGAAACTCCTAAGAAACAGTCGCGTCCGATACACCGGGCGATCGTATTAATGCTGGTGGCAACAGGTTTGCTGAGCCTCCACGCTACTAGGCTGGTGGAATTGCAACTGGTACAAGGAAAGCAAAACCGGGAACGAGCCGAAAACAATCGCGTTCGCCTGGTGCCAATGCCGGCGAATCGCGGACACATTGTCGATCGCCAAGGCAAGCTGCTAGCGGCAAACAATTTAGCTCGATCGGTATATTTGTGGCCGAGGGAACAAACGCCGGAACAGTGGAAAGCCACAGCAGAAAAGTTAAGTCCGCTGGTTAAAATTCCGGCCAAAGAAATTTTACAAAAAATCAAAGAGGTCGATCCTCTATCCTACAGACCGGTGCGGATCAAGCAAGCGATGCCGCCAGAAATTTTTGTGCCGCTAGCAGAACAGGTGGGACAAATACGCGGAGTGGAAGTGCGACCAGAAGCGAGCCGCTACTATCCCGAAGGCAGTTTGGCGGCTCACGTTCTCGGATATATTGGCGAAGCGACCGCAGCAGATTTGAAAGCTCACCCGGAATATCCGATGGGGATGATTGTGGGTCAGATGGGCATAGAAGCAAGTTCTAACAAGGAGATTGCGGGAGTTTGGGGCGATCGGCTGATCGAGGTAAATGCCCAAAATCAAGAATTGCGGCTGATGGGAGAGACACCCCCGACACCTGGCGAGGCGGTGCAGCTAACCATCGACTTGTCCATGCAAAAAGCAGCGGAAAAAGCCCTGGGGAACCGCCGGGGAGCAGTAGTCGCCCTGGATGTCAAAACTGGCGCGGTATTGGTTATGGCCAGCCACCCGACTTTTGACCCCAATCTGTTTACGCGAAAAATCACGAAGGATGACTGGGCAACTCTTCAAGACGAGGAAGATCCATTTTTGAATCGGGCGATGCAAGGCTATCCCCCCGGCAGCACTTTTAAAATCGTGACTTCTGTCGCCGGTATCGAGTCAGGCAAGTTTTCGCCAGACTCAATTTTGGGTACTTCGTCTTACATAACCGTGGGGGGAATTGATTTTAACGAACACAGCGGCGGTTACGGCAACATCGGCTTTCGGGATGCCTTGGCTTTCAGCAGCAATACATTTTTTTATCAGGTGGGGATGAGTACCGGGCCCGAGGAAATTGCTAAGTGGGGACACCGCTTGGGAATTGGCAAGGATACGGATTTGAATCTTTTGGGGCTAAGCGGCGGGCAGTACGGTCAACTCCCGACACCGGAGGATAAGGAGAAAATCTACAAAGAACCTTGGTATGCGGGTGATACGGTAACGATGTCGATCGGTCAGGGGTTGGTGTTAGTGACTCCCTTGGAGGCGGCGGTAATGGTGAGTTCGATCGCTAACGGCGGCTATCGAGTCAAGCCCCATCTTTTGACTTCCATGACTGGCACTCCAGAGACTCAACGGGTAAGTGCGGGGATGAAACCTTCGACAGTTCAGGTGGTTAAAGAAGGACTGATCGCGGTGGTTTCCGAGGGTACGGGACAGTCACTCAATGACGGTTCGATTCCGCTGACGGCAGGCAAAACTGGGACTTCGGAGGTCATCGGACAGAAGGATCACTCGCTGTATGTGGCATTCGGGCCTGCTGACAAGGCAGAAATTGCGATCGCCGTAGTTGTGGAAAATGGGGGTTTTGGTTCTGTTGCCGCGGCCCCGATCGCGAAAGACGTATTTCAAGCTTATTTTGGGGAATCGAAAAAGGTTAAGGAGTCAGTAGTTATTAGTCCTTAGTTATTAGTCATTAGTCATTAGTCATTGGTCATTGGTCATTGGTCATTGGTCATTAGTCATTAGTCATTGGTCATTAATCATTGGTCATTAGTTAATGGACGCGCCTATCACGGTAAGAAACCGGGTTTCTACGAGTTTCGGGTTGAGTGACGATAAATATTGAAAGAAACCCGGTTTCTCAGGTTGGCGCGCGTGAGTAAGAAACCGGGTTTCTACAAGTTTCGGATTTAGTGACGATAAATATTGAAAGAAACCCGGTTTCTCAGGTTGGCGCGCGTGACTGCTGAATGACTAATGACTAATCTGAACTTCCCCCATTGACAAAAGGCATCGGAGTATGTAGGGAAAGCCTTCCCAGGATTTTGACCCCCGTTTTACTGGGTACAAATCAGAGAAACGCCCAGTAAATCTAGAGCCTTTTGTTGCACAA
>NZ_JADEXD010000171.1 GCF_015207285.1 Tychonema sp. LEGE 07203
AAATAGCGCTACATATCTACCCCCCCCAACCCCCCCTTATTAAGGGGGGAGTCAAACTTTCGGTAGTAGCATAACTTTATGAAATTGGTGTAAGAAATTCACAAATGATTTAGGATTGCTACATAAAAGCAAAAATTGAGAATAAACAGCAAAATTTGTGAGGAAATGATGGCAATGAATGATGCTAAAAAGATGAATGAGACGAATGAAAATGCTACCGATCGATCGGAAACATCCGAGTCTCACCCGATCGCCGCAGGATTGGGCGCAGTCGGCGGCGGTGTAGCCGGTGCTGCTATTGGTAATTCTGTTGGCGGAAAGGTTGGTGCTACTATTGGTAGCATCGCAGGGGCGATCGCGGGCGGTATGGCAGGCAATGCGGTGGCTGATGTTGCTTCAGAGGCGGTCGCCGAAATTCAGCCGGCGATCGGGTTAGGTTTAGGCGCTAATGCTAAGCCAGTGGAATTGCCCAAACATTACACTTGGGAAGAATTACAAGCACTATCAAAACCGCAAGGGTAGGGTTTTGGCAAAGAAATAGAACTACCACAGATAAACCAGCGAGAACAAAACAATCCAGATCGCATCAACAAAGTGCCAAAACAAAGAAGCTGCACTCACGCCGAAGTGGCCGCCGTTGTAGTTCCCCGGAAGGAAAGAACGGACAAGCATAATTAGCTGCAAGATAATCCCGACAAAAACGTGCAAACCGTGAAACCCAGTCAGCAGATAAAATGTCGCGCCGAACAACCCTGTAGTCAGCCCAAAAGATAGGTTGTTCCACTCGATCGCCTGATTAACTAAAAAGTAAGTTCCCATCAACGATGCCGCCAGCCACAGCAAGCGAAATAAACCCAGTTTCCGGCGATCGAGGGCCTGTTCGGCAAAGTAAATGACAAAACTGCTCGAAACCAGTACCGCCGTGTTAATCGCAGGTTTAAGCACCTCTAATTTCGGGATACCAGGAGGAATCCAGTTGGGAGTTGTCTGCCGCAAGATGATATAGGCGGCGAAAAAACTGAGGAATACCATACTCTCGGAAAGCAAGAATACGGTAAAGCCAAACATCCCCTTTTTGCGATCTTGAGAATTTTCGTTGGTTTCTTGGGGCGATCGCCCTGAATGCGTAGGATTTGCCATAAGTGAAGAAGTCATTAGTCATTAGTCATTAGTCATTAGTCATTAGTCATTAGTCATTAGTCATTGGTCATTAGTCATTGGTCATTAGTTATTAGTTATTGGTGATTGGTTATTGGTTATTGGTCATTGGTTATTGGTGATTGGTGATTGGTTATTGGTTATTGGTGATTGGTGATTGGTGATTGGTGATTGGTTATTGGTTATTGGTCATCACGAAGAAAATACCTCTAGCATTCGATCGATCTCAATTATTGAAAATATCTGCGTTATAGCGGTTCTCAAGCGTTGTGAGGTATGCCCAATGCCCAATGCCCTATGCCCAATGCCCCATGCCCAATGCCCAATTGCCCTGTTTGGCCAATGCCCTATGCCCCATGCCCAATGCCCAATGCCCAATGCCCAATTCCCAATTCCCAATTCCCTGTTTGCCCGACAGCAGCTCCTATGAGAGTTTGAAAGCCTATAATCTGTGTTGATCCGCCTGAAATCAGCGGTTGAAATTGCAGCTATTCTTGAGCAGAAGCCTGGGTAATCCGATCGGGAGAATCGACATAGTGGTACGGCGGCAAAGTCACAATCGGAATCTGGGCAAAATTCTCAACAGGCGGCGGCGAAGAAACAGTCCACTCCAACCCCGTAGCGTGCCAAGGATTATCAGTTGCTTTCGGGCCCTGCAGCGCGGAAACCACCATATTGACGATAAAAGGCAGCGTCGATACCCCCAGCAGAAATCCCCCCAAACTGGCAATGACGTTCAACCCTTGGTATTGCGGATCGTAGGAAGCAACCCGGCGCACCATCCCTTGCAAGCCCAACGGGTGCATCGGAAAGAAAGTCAGATTGGCCCCGATAAAAGTCAGCCAGAAGTGGATTTTGCCCCAGCCCTCGGCGTACATCCGCCCAGTCATCTTGGGAAACCAGTAGTAAATTGCTCCAAAAATCGCAATTGTGATGGTGTTGAACACAATGTAGTGGAAGTGGCCGACTATAAAATAAGTATTATTTACGTGCAGATTAAAAGGCACGGCCCCCAGCATAACGCCCGTGATGCCGCCGAACAGAAACATGACTACGCCACCCAAGGCAAACAGCATCGGCGTTTGTAGGTGCAGCTTTCCGCCCCAAACGGTAGCAGTCCAAGCGAATACCTTAACGCCAGTCGGCACGGCGACTAACATGGTGGAGAACATGAACAGCATCCGCATCCAGCCGGGAGTGCCGCTGGCGAACATATGGTGTACCCAAACGAAGATGCTGACTAGAGAAATTGCAAAGGATGCAACCGCTACGGATTTATAGCCAAACAAAGGGTTGCGGGAAAAAGCAGGCAAAATCTCGGAGAAAATACCGAAGGCCGGCAGCGCCATTACGTAAACTGCAGGGTGCGAGTAAAACCAGAATAAGTGCTGGTAGAGAATCGGACTGCCTTCGTTAAAAGGATCGAAAAAGGTTGTGCCCAAGGCTAAATCGAACAACATCAGCACCGCAGCCGCTGTCAGGGCTGGCAGGCAAAACAGTTGCAGCAACTGGGCGCTCAAAACCGTCCACACAAAGACTGGCATTCGGAACCAAGTCATGCCCGGTGCTCGCATTCTGACGATCGTCGTTACGAAGTTAATTCCCCCCATAATCGACGAGATGCCCAGCAGCGCCACACTCACCAGCCAGATAAATTGGCCGTTGATTAAATCGCCTGACGGGTTCTGGATGCTGACCGGCGGGTAAGACCACCAGCCGGCCTGGGCGGTGCCGCTGGGCAGCAAGAAGCTGGAAATCAGCAGGATGCCTGCGAAGGGAATTATCCAGAAGGAGATGGCATTGAGGAGGGGAAACGCCATGTCCCGCGCCCCGATCGCCAGCGGTACCAGGTAGTTGCCTAGACCCACCATGCAGGGGAAAACCCACAGGAAGATCATTATTGTCCCGTGCATGGTGAATAAGCCATTGTAGAGCGGGCGATCGACTAGATTTAATGCTGGAGAGATCAGTTCGGCGCGCATAATCATCGAGAATAAACCCGCGATTAAAAAGAAGATAAAAGCGGTAATTAGGTACTGAATGCCGATAACTTTGTGATCTTTGCTGAAGCTGAGGTAGCGCCGCCAATGAATCGGATTTTCGCGGAGATCGCTTTGACGAGCGCCACCGCCGGCTATGTTTTCTATCGAGTTATTTGTCATTTTTCAGTTACTTAGTTATTAATCGAGAGCAAATTCTGTTTTTTGCCTAATAGTTCGATCGGTTGGGATGATTTACCACAGGAGGCGGAGCCGGTTTCACAGTGGGCCAAAAGCTGCCTCTGGTTTTCTGGAGTTGTTTTGTGTGTTCGGAAACCGCCTGATTGCTTGCAGGAGTTGGCGATTGTGTCGCAGCTTTGGTCAGCCAGCGATCGTAAGCTGCGGGGGATTCAACGTACACATCCGCATCCATCAGAGCAAAGTAAGTGCCGCTGAATTGAGAATCTCTCAACCGATATTTGCCTTCTCGGATCGGCGCAAACACAAAATTAATACTGCGGTTGGGAATGATATCTTGCTTGATGCGGAATTCAGGAACGTAGAAACCGTGAATAACATCCAGCGATCGCAATGTCAGCCGCACGTTTTGATTAACTGGCAGGTGCAATTCTGTACTGGTAACATTCTGGCTCGGATAGCGGAAAGACCAAGACCACTGTTTAGCAATTACCTCAATTTCTTCAGAAACTAATTTAGAATTGTTGTTGTTTTCCGTGGGTTTGTTGGCGGCATAAACAGGTTCTTCTAGAGGCAGGTGCAAGTGGACGATCGGTGTCAAACCTTGGATGTTGATTTTCTGATAAATCATGTAGCTTTGAGCTGCAATCCACGTCACTAACAACACCGGAACAACTACCCAAAGAACCTCGATTTTCCAATTCCCCCTCGCAGGATGACCGTGGCTGAAGTCTCCTTTCGGTGCGCGGGAAGTGAGGATAGAATAGAGGATAATGGCAGCAATTCCGATAAAAATAAACGTTCCGATAGACACCAAGAAGCTAAACAGATTGTCAACTTGTTGGGCTTCTGCGGTTCCCTGACTGGGCATCCAAGAATAGGCCTGCTGTCCTACCCAGTGGCTGGCTATCATATCTAAGGCGATCGCGATCGCCAATAGCAAGCTCTTAAAAACTTTCATAAAATTCCTGCTGCTTGAAAAGATGCGTATTCTAAGTCGAAACTCTTAATTTATTTACCTATTTACTTGAGGACAGAACTAGGATTTAATCCCTGTCGGAGCAAACCCGCAGCCGTATTGTGAATCCCAAACTGATCTCCCATGTGTGCTCCGAGCGTCCCGTGAACGAATAGTAAACCCAGCATGACAACGCCTGCTAGCAAATAGCTCCACTGCACTTGCCTGCTGGCTTCCCTGCGCCAGCGGTAGCGCTGAAACCCCCTCCACACGGTCAGGGCAACGATCGCCCCCAAGAGCAAAACTCCGCCCAAACCGTGCAGTACCATCGTCGGCGCTGCACCCAACCCCCACGCACTCTTGACATTCGCAGGGGGATCTGCGAGCATAATCTCGAAAAATCCGGCTGCGACAGTAAAAAATGTGACGATCGCACTTGCCACCAAATTGTACCAGCCCACATCATAAAAGCCCGATCGCAGGGCAGGGACAGCCAAAAATTTCAAAATCGGTCTTTCTAACGGAAAAAGATTTCCTGCTATATCAAACAAGATGGCAATTATAAACAAACCCAGGGTAAAATGCACCAAATTCGGATGAATTGGCACTTCGTAGGGCAGTCTATTTGCACCTAGCTTGAACCCCAATTGATCGGTAAGTTGCTGCACAAGTTGCGAGTTCATTGCAAAATTCCTCTTTTCGTCGCTTCAACGATCGGCTCTACGTGCAACCCGTAAACCCAAACCAGCCGAGTTCCCAGATATGTTTGAAATAAAACCAAACAACTCAAAAAAGTTGTCGCCCCCAGATAAGCCGGCGGTACTTTCAAGGGATTGCGCCTGCGAATTACAAAGCGCCAACCCATAATTCCCGCCAGAATTGCCGCCAGCAACCATCCCGTAATCGCGTGCAAATTCAGTACCGGTTTAACCACCTCGTAAGGTTGCGCCAAACCAGCTTCAAACTGACCGAACATCACAGCTAGGAAGATGGAAACTGTCGCCACAAACAAGTTCCAGAAACTCACCTCAAACAAGCGGTGATTGCGAGTAAAATATCCAACAACGTCGCAGAAAAATGAGAAAATTACCATCGCAATTACAAAGTGGACAAGAATCGGATGGAGCGGATCGGGATAAGGTAGATTTTCGCTATTGAGAGGTAGAGCAGGCATTGCTTTGTCCTTACGGCATCAATGAATTATATAGCTTTTCTCATAAAGATGAGGTACTTTCGGGCATAGGGCATAGGGCATAGGGCATAGGGCATAGGGCATAGGGCATACCTCACTTTTTTGAGAAAGGCTATATCATACTCCAATGAATTATATCGTTTCCGCTTGCATCGTCAGGTGATTTAACCGCAGAGTACACAGAGTACACAGAGGGAGAGAACATATATCTGAATCATTCCAATGCTACCGGATTTGATATTACCAATTATCAACAATTCACAGGTTCGCAGTGAGGACTTTAGTTCGCAATTAAAAGGACTAAAGTCCTCATTACCAACCAATCTTGTCTTTATGGTTAGAGGGCGATACGGTTTGCTGAAAATTGCCAATTTCATATCTAAAGATCGATTTAAACAAAACATTGTCAATTTTATGGTTTGTCGCTCACTTGCTGGATCAGTTTCGCCACCACAGCAGTCCATCCCGTCTGGTGAGACGCGCCCAATCCTGCACCGTTGTCGCCGTGAAAGTATTCGTGAAACAAAATCAAATCCTGCCAGTGAGGATCGTTTTGAAACTTTTCCAAACCGCCATAAACAGGTCTTTTACCATCTTCACCTCTGATAAAAATGCTATTTAGCCGCTGCTCTAATTGCAAGGCAACTTCCCATAAATTCATCATAACTCCAGAGCCAGTAGGAAATTCTACTTGGAAGTCATCACCAAAATAATGGTAATATTTTTGCAAGGATTCAATTAATAAGAAATTTAACGGAAACCAAATCGGGCCGCGCCAGTTTGAGTTCCCACCAAATTGATCGGTTGTAGACTCAGCAGGCTCATAGTCTACCTGATATTTAATGCCATCCCACTCAAAGATAAACGGATGTTCTAAATGATAGCGAGAGAGGGAGCGGATGCCGTAGGGCGAGAGAAATTCATTTTCATCGAGCAGCCTTTTTAGGACGCGCCGCAATGCTTCGGGGGTGGTAATTGAAAGCAGCCTGCGCTCGCCGACTCCGGGAATTTCCATACTGGCAATATTATTTGTCAGTTCCGGGCGGTTCTTCATAAACCAATCGATTTGCTCTTTAAATCCCGGCACTGTTTCTAATAATTCAGTTTCCAAGGTATCGACGGCAAATAGTAGCGTCATTCCCACCATTGAGCGGACTTTGAGCAAGCAACATTCACCGTTAGGCAGAGACAGAGCATCGTAATAAAACCCATCTTCATCGTCCCACAAACCGATTTTTTGGGAACCGACATGGTTGACAGCATCGGCTATGTGAAGGAAGTGTTCAAAAAATTTAAGCGCCATGTCCGAGTACACTGGATCTTCGCGGGCAAGTTCTAAGGAAATGGCTAACATATTCAGGGCAAACATTCCCATCCATGCCGTGCCGTCTGCTTGTTCCAAATAGCCGCCAGTCGGCAAGGGTTTACTGCGGTCAAATACCCCAATATTATCTAAGCCTAAAAAGCCGCCTTGAAACAAATTTGCACCTTGAGGATCTTTGCGGTTTACCCACCAAATAAAGTTGAGCAGCAGTCTGTGAAACATCCGTTCTAGGAAGTCCCGATCGCCTTTACCTACTCGCTTTTCTTCAATTTTATAAACTCGCCACGCCGCCCAAGCTTGCACGGGCGGGTTGACATCTCCAAACGCCCATTCATAGGCGGGAATTTGACCGTTTGGGTGCATATACCACTCGCGAGTTAGCAGCAGCAATTGGCGCTTGGCAAAGTTAGCATCGATTAAGGCGATCGGTATGCAGTGAAATGCCAAATCCCAGGCTGCAAACCAAGGATATTCCCATCGATCTGGCATGGAAATTACTTCTTCTGCATAGAAGTTTCGCCAGTCAGAATTGCGACCGTTTAAACGCTGCGCCGGCGGTTCTGGTTCTGCTGGATCGCCTCGCAACCAAGTGCGAACATCGTAGGCGTAAAACTGTTTAGTCCACAATAAGCCAGCAAAGGCTTGACGCTGTACGTTGCGGACATCTTCCTCAAGATTTGGAGTTAGCGATTCGTAAAATTCATCGGCTTCTTTTTGCCTTTGAATGAAGGTGTCTGCAAACTTTTGGCTAAAAGCATTGTCGGTATAAACATCAGTAAATCTGAGTGGAATAACCGCGGTTTCTCCCGGCTCGATTTTTAGGTGATAGCGGGCGGCGGCTTTAGTGCCGATTTGAGCGGGATTTACCGCTTCTTGGCGATTGTGAACGATTAATTCGTGGAAAGCATCTTTAACATAAGGTGAGGTATTGGCGACACCGTAGACACGCTGTAGGTTGGTTTCATTTTCAGTAAATAACAGGGGAGGATTGCCGTCACAAAATAGCCAGCGATCGCCATATTTTTGATGCTGAGCTTTAATAATTCCATCGCCTGTTTGAGAAACCTGCGCTGATTTTTTGCTGCCCGTCCAAGACCAAGTATTGCGAAACCATAAAGTCGGCAATAAGTCAAGGGTTGCTGTTTCTGAACCTCGGTTAGTTGCGCCGATCCGAATGCAAATATCTTCTGGGGATGCTTTGGCGTATTCAGCAACGATGTCGAAGTAGCGATCGCCCTCAAAGATTCCTGTATCCAGCAGCTCATATTCTGGCTGAGATTTGTCGCGCTTGGCATTTTCCTCAACCAACAAGGTATAGGGATATTCCTGCTGCGGATATTTGTACAGCCACCGCATATAAGAATGAGTTGGTGTATTGTCTAAATAGAAGTAGTATTCTTTGACATCTTCTCCGTGATTTCCTTGACGGTTGGTAAGTCCAAAAAAACGCTCTTTCAAAATTGGATCTCGGCCGTTCCACATTGCTAGGGCGAAGCAGAGTTGACCGTGGCGATCGCAAAATCCCCCCAATCCATCTTCACCCCAACGGTAGGCGCGCGATCGCGCCGCATCGTGAGGGAAATACTCCCAAGCCTCACCGTTTGGCGAATAATCTTCGCGGACTGTTCCCCACTGGCGATCGCTTAAATAAGAACCCCAGCGGTTCCAGTGCGCTTTCATTTCAGCATTTTCTTGAATTCGTTTCTGTTCGGCATCCATTGCAGTTATCCGAAAATATTTCAGATTGCAGAATCTCGATTAGCCGCCTGCTGCAAACCCTGGATACAAAGTCATGCCGCCATCCACAAACATCGTTGCACCGCAGACATAATCTGAGTCATCCGAAGCCAGCCAAACAGCAGTTTTAGCGATATCTTCCACTACCCCAACTCGACCGTAAGGAATCAGTTGTAATAACTTTGCTTTGGCTTCCGGCGTCTCCCAAGCTGATGTATTGATTGGTGTTTTGATTGCCCCTGGCGCAATACTATTAACTCGAATTCTCTGGGGTGCGAGTTCTTGGGCCATACTCCGCATCATCATATTAATACCGCCTTTACTCGCAGCATAGTTGACGTGACCCGCCCAAGGAATTACCTCATGTACTGAACTCATGCAAATAATTTTGCCAGCCGCCGCAGAAATATGAGGCTGTACGCCCCGCCGCAAAAATTCTTTGGCAGCTTCTCGCGCACACAAAAACTGTCCGGTTAGGTTCACTCCAATGACTAGGTTCCAGTCGTCGAGTGTCATGTCTGTAAAGGCCGAATCTTTTTGCAGGCCTGCGTTATTAACCAGGATGTCGATCGTACCAAATTCCTTCAACATCTGACCGAACATAGCCTTAACTTCGTCTTCTTTGCTGACATCGGCACCAATGGCGATCGCTTCTGCACCCCCGGCTTTGATATCCCCGACAATTTTCTGTGCCTCTTCACCTCCAGAGTGGTAATTCACTGCAACAGATGCGCCTGCTGCAGCTAAAGCACGGGCGATCGCTTCGCCAATGCCAGAACTTCCGCCCGTTACCAGAGCTTTTTGACCTTTAAGAAGCTCAGGGGAAAAGCTCATATTTTTTCTCCGTCATTTTGAAAATTTATTTGATATTTATTATATAGACTCTCTTTGTCAAATTGATAACAAACTTGTGTAAAATTTGTCATTAAAATATTTAATACAAGAGATTGCTTTAGGTAAAATTCATGCTAGTTCTACCGTCTAGCCATTACCAATTAAGTTTATTTATACCTTGAGAAATATATAATTTTAAATTATGTCTTTCTTAAGGCAGATACCTTTGAATAAGAATTACCCTAATATCATGTCCTGTCAATTAACCGCAGTCAGATTCGATCGCGCGTGCGGAGTTGGGTTGTCCGCAGGGAGCGGATACCAGGACGCGCGATCGAACCATTTTTGCGATCGCAATCGACCGAACACGATCTAAGTTGAGGTTATACCATTTTTCTTTCATATGTGGTATAGATGAAGTCTTAGCCCCCCTTTAGTAAGGGGGGGTTGGGGGGGTAATGTCTAGCGCTACTTTATTTCATTGGTATTAGTTAGAATCAAGCTGCATTTTTGTATAATTAGTGCATCCAGAAAATTATCAAATTTAACAAACAAACAGTATGATGAACAACACAATCTATCAAACTGTAATTGTAGGTGGCGGCTTTGCTGGACTATTTACAGCTTTGCACTTGAGCCACCAACACTATCCCCGTTCTGTAATTTTGATCGAAAAAGAGGATCGCTTTTGCTTTAAGCCGTTACTTTACGAATATTTTAGCGGCGAAATGGGTGCAGAAGAAGTTTGGCCGCGCTATGAGGAATTGCTAAAAGGTAGCGGTGTAATTTTTGTTAAAGATGCCGTTCAATCCATCGATTTACAACAGCGAGAAGTCAAAGTAACATCGGGAGATGCTTACAATTACAGCAATTTAGTTTTAGCTTTAGGTAGCGTTACAGGATATTTTGGAGTCGAGGGCGCGCGAGAAAATGCGTTCCCTCTGCGTACCGGAGAAGATGCGATCGCCATTGACAAACACCTGCGCGACTGCTTCCAACAAGCTCTTCAGATTCAAAGTGCCCAAAAGCGCCGCAAACTCCTGACTGTCACCGTCATAGGTGCTGGAGCTTCCGGCGTGGAAATGGCAGGTACCTTAGGCGATTTACTGCCAAATTGGTATGCTGCAATGGGCGGCAATGCAGAGGAAGTGCGGGTCGTTTTACTCAATCACGGCGAGCAAATCCTGGAGAACGATATTAACAGTCACCTGCGCGAAATTGCGACAAATGCTCTGCAAAAACGCACAGTACCAGTAGAATTTATTATGGAGGCAAAAGCGACAGCTATTCGCCCCAACGAAGTAGAATATCAGCGCCACGGACAGGCGAAAACTTTATCAACAGGTACAGTGATTTGGACGACAGGAACTAACATTAATTCGCTGATTAAAGGTTTGGAAATTCCTGATGAATCACGAGACAAACACGGTCGCCCTTTAGTGAACCCTACACTGCAACTGCTCGATTTTCCTGAAGTTTTTGCAGGGGGAGATTGTGCAGCAGTGCAAGGCAATTCTTTACCTCCCACCGCTCAAGTTGCTTATCAGCAGGGAGCTGCAATCGCTCACAATTTGAATGCTCTGGCTTTGGGAAATGAGCTAAAACCTGCGGAAGTTAACCTGCGGGGAACGCTGCTAAAACTGGGGATAGAAGAAAGTGCGGCTAACATTTACAACAGCTTTGAAGTTACCGGAGAACTCGGTCATTTAATCCGCCAAGGTACTTACTTAGAGTTATTGCCTACTCCCGTTCATAATTTTAAAGTAACAGGGGAATGGCTGAAAGATGAAATTTTCGATCGCCACTTGCACCCGATTCACACTGCCGATGTGGTTAAATGGGTTGGCGGTGCGGTAGTCGGCGTTGTCGTGGCCCGAAAATTGATGCAAATGTTAGGAGATGACAAGGAAAGCACAGCTAGTTAATGGCTGAAATTTAGCAATTTTTTGAAATAGCTTAGTTTGTAATATCAAATCCTCTCTTCATCGGAATAGTAAATTCAGGCGTTGACTGTTAACTGTTAACTGTTAACAGTCAACAGTTAACAGTTAACATCATTCCGGTTCAACGGGAATTGATGTCAGTAAGATTGCGTGTCCGTCAGGATCTTTGACGAGGCAACTTTGGCGATAAAAACTGGAATCATCTCCAAATTGCACGAGCTGCGGCGATATAAACTCAACCCCATTTTCTCGCAACTTTTCCAATAGTCGATCGAGCTCGTTAACAATTAGTTGGACTTGCATACGAGCAATATCGCAACTTTTCCAATCCCTCGGTATGGGGCGGCCTTTTGGAGTAACTAAATAGTCTAAGAGTTCAATTCCTAAACCGCCTTGAATCGGCCGCAGTGCGGTGATTTTGACTTTAGCTTCTGGCAAATTATCGAGGCGAACTTGGGTTTCGCCTTGGTTGAGGCTGCCTCCCTTAATTTGCATTCCCAGTAAGTCGCGGTAAAAGTGGAGACTTTGCTCGGTGTTGCTAATCGCGATCGCGCTGTGATCGATTCCTAAAAAGCAGCGATCGCTCTTTTGATGCCATTTGTCTTGTCCTTTGTCCTCCGGGAACCAAATTAGCTCTAAATCGTGGCCGTCAATGTCTTTAAATTTAAAAGCTCTCACGCCAGCAGCTTCTTGATTTTCCGGCGGTATTGTTTGGGGTGCAGTGGAGATGGGGACAATGGGAAAAGAGCGCAGGTGTGCAAAGGCGCGATCGATGTCACTGACTGCAATTGCCAAATGTTGAAACCACAAGTCATTACTTTGGGAATCTTTGGGAATGGGTTTTCCCTCAACGTTCAGATATTCCATCAACTCAATTTGTTCATCTCCAAGCTGCAAAGTAACAATGCGGATTTTTGCCCCCTCAACACCTTCGAGCTCGCTGTAATTTGGCCCTTCAACCGTAATATCCGAAACAAATTCAAAGCAGAGTGCTTTGGTATAAAATTCCTGGGAGCGATCGGCATTTGTGACCGTCAATCCAATGGCTCGAATTTTCTGCACTTGTAGAAGAGAAGGGTTATTCATAAACTTGGGAGTGCTTTATCTAAATTCTCAGCAGCGCCGAAGATTGCAGCCCGATGCGAAAAAAATTGGGGAAATTTTCCTCATACCTCGCCGCTCGACTCCGCTTGTTTTGCCTGAACTTTTAATTGTTTGAGACAGCCTAGCATTTTAAACATAACAATAGCAGTGTTTGAGCGGCGAGATAAGTTATCCCAAACGCCAGAACGTAAAAGGGTTTTCTTCCCCCGATTTGATATTATAGCAAGCCTAAATCATTTGTGAATTTCTTACTCCCTCCCCTTAGTAAGGGGAGGGTTGGGGTGGGGTAAAAAGATTTACGACTCCTGCAAGGATTGCTATATATCCATTCCGGTTGCACTTCTGGTGATGTTAACTGTTAACA